>NZ_NPIA01000007.1 GCF_002262935.1 Lottiidibacillus patelloidae
CTCGACTTGCATGTATTAGGCACGCCGCCAGCGTTCGTCCTGAGCCAGGATCAAACTCTCCATAATAGTTTGTTTGATTGCTCATTTTCCATCTTTTTTTGAAAGGTGTATGGAACCTTTTATCTAGAGTGTTAACTCTAGGAATTACGATTGACTCGCTTGGCGTTTCGTTTAGTTTTCAAAGAACAAATTTGACGATTGCTTTAAAAGCAACTCAGTTAATATAGCACATAAGTTCATTCTTCGTCAACAACAATCTTTAATGTTTTTTTAAAGAATTATTGTTGAGTGCGATATAAATAATAATTTACCACCGATACACATATATGGTCAACTGGAAATGATAGGTAATGAACGCTGTGAATTTTAGTCATTTAATGTTTTATGTTCACGTAAAATATCTTAATGAATTAATATAGGTGGTGTTATAAATGAAAGAAGTAAACATCCCATCTTATTTATATTTACCCCTCAAAATAAGTACAAACTCAAATATTTTATTTCATTATACGAATATCGATGCAATCTTTAGTATTTTCAAACAAGAGAAACTTTGGTTTTCAAAAAGCGATTTTCTGAATGACCCATCAGAAATACATTATATTCAAGATGTATTGAATGAAGTGTGTGATCAATTACAATTAAGTATGGGCGCAAAAGAATTCAAGCGGGAAATTTCAAAATTATTCTCGAGGGAACATCCACTTCCAAAGGATGTGTATATATTATCTTTAACAGACAATAGTGATTCCTTAACGTTATGGTCCAATTACTCTGAATTTGTAGGGTACAATATCGGGTTAAACATTTCTTCTTTAATTTCATCATTGGAAAACCAACATATTTCGTACAATCACGGAAAAGTAGTCTATGATAGGAAAAATCAAAAAAGGATTATTGAGCAAGAACTTAAAATATTCTATAACTATTGGTCGATGATAGACTCTAATCAAAAACTTGAACAACTTCAATTATTAAATGCGTTATTTAATAGGATGTTCATTTACTCCATCTTTTTTAAAAAATCTCCTTTTTATCAGGAAGAAGAATATAGAGTCGCACTTCTGTTTGATAATGTAGCGACTAATAACAATTCAAATAACCACCATAAATTCCCCGTCTGTTTTAGAACATTTAACGAAGTGTTAATTCCATATATTGAAGTACCAATATTAAATAATGAAGGATTTTTACCTATTGAAAGCATCACTATTGGACCAAAAAATACAATAGACATTGCTACTGAAGGACTTAAATACTTTTTAAAAGTCAAAAAATACGACTTTGTAGATGTACAAAAATCAAACATACCATTAAGATATTAATTAGTACTAGAAGGTAAAAAATAAACTGAAATTTACTTAAACGAGGAGGCAAAGAGATGAAAAAAATCATCTTAACAGGTGGCGGTTCTGCAGGACACGTGACTCCTAACTTAGCGCTCATCTCCAAACTTAACGAAGAGAAAAAATGGGAAATTCATTACATCGGCTCTAAAAATGGTATTGAACGAGAATTAATTAACGAAACCAAAATTCCTTACCACCCCATCTCAAGTGGTAAATTACGACGATATATCGACCTCGAAAATATTAAAGATCCTTTTAAAGTGTTAGCAGGTGTTGCCCAGTCTTATCGACTTATTCGAAAATTAAAACCTCAAGTTGTTTTTTCTAAAGGTGGATTTGTTTCTGTCCCTGTTGTAATAGGGGCTTGGTTAAACAAAGTTCCTGTCTACATACATGAATCAGACTTAACGCCTGGTTTAGCTAACAAAATTGCAATGAAATTTTCGACGAAGGTTTTTACTACATTTGATGAAACAATAGCTTATTTACCAAAAGAAAAAGCCGTGCACACCGGCTCTCCTATTAGAGAAGCAATTTTGAAGGGCAACTTAAAAAGCGGTCTCTCCTTCTTGGACTTCGATAACAGTAAGCCCATCATAACAATTATGGGAGGTAGCTTAGGTTCACTGAAAATTAATGAAATAGTTCGAGCTGCATTACCTGAATTACTAAAACATTATCAAATCGTTCATCTATGCGGAAAAGGAAAAGTTGATGAAGGATTGAATAATACAGTTGGTTATCGACAATACGAGTATCTCGGAGATGAATTGCCAGACATATTAGCTGCTACAAATTATGTAATATCTCGCGCTGGATCTAATTCAATTTTTGAATTTTTAACATTAAAAAAGCCAATGTTACTCATCCCTCTGTCGCGAAATGCTAGCCGTGGTGATCAAATTTTAAATGCAGAATCTTTTAAAAAGAAAGGCTTTGCATCTGTAATTGAAGAAGAAGATTTAACAACTGAAACATTAATTAAAGAAATGAAAAACTTACATGACCAAAAAGTCACCTATATCGATCAAATGTATAAATATGCTCCATCAAATGCAATTGAAACGATTGCAAATTATTTAAATGAGAAAAATTAAATTGGAGTGCCTTATTAATAGGTACTCCAGTTTTTCTATCAGTTCCACTTAAATAAATAGCTAGCTGCAGCAAAAGAAACGATTAGCCATCCAAATAAGAAAAGGACCTCTAAACCTAGTGCTGATAATGAGCTGCCAACATTCATAACTTCTCTCATAGCTGTACTTAAATGCGAAATGGGTATTGCTTTAATAATAGGTTGAATAAATTCTGGCATATCATTAATTGGGAAAAATACCCCTCCTAAAAACATCATCGGAAAAGAGAGAAATCCTGCAATTGGCCCAGCACTTTCAGCAGTCTTAGAAATAGCAGCAATGATAAACCCAATTGACATAAAAGTTAACGTTCCTAATATCACAAAGAAAATTAACGTAAACCATGAACCTTTTACAGAAACATCAAAAACTAAATTCGCAATAAGTAAAACGATTAATGCTTGTGTTGCATTCAAAATAAGTCTAGCCGTTATTTGCGCACTAATAAAAGTTGATGCTTTTAATGGCGTACCTTGCATCCTTCTTAGTATTCCTCTTTCTCTCCATGATGCGATCTGGCCTGCCACCCCGTTCATATTATTGCTTAGAATCATTAAAGCAACAATTCCTGGTACTAAAAAGTCAATATAACGAAGCTCAATAGCTTTAATACCTATTGTATCCGTAGTGATAACAGGCTTATAGTCTACTTGTTGCTTACTAATTGAATCAATAATTCCACTTATTACAGCTAAACCAATTTGTGATACAGACATCTCAGTTTCATCATAAAAAACTACCAATTTAAACGGCTGTTTATCCTCTTCATTATGTAATAAATGTTCCTCATAGCCTTTTGGGATAACAATAACTATTTGTTGATTCCCATCCTCCAATTCAGCTACTGCCTTGCTTTCATTTTTTTCAGTTGTAATCGTTAAAGTCTCTTGCTTTTCTAAAATGTCTACTAATTGCTTAGACTCTAAAGATTTATCTTCGTCTACAATTGCTATATCTAGACTTACCCCATTTCCATCAGAAAAGATCGAGCCAAAAATCAGCATTAAAAAGATAGGAAATAACAATGTCCAAATAAGAACTTGTTTATTTCTCATGAATATTCGAAGTTGAGCTAATGTTAGCTGTTTATATCCCTTCATTCTTCACGAAGCCTCCTCCCTGTTAATGAAATAAACACATCTTCCAAAGTTGCCGCACGAATATGTAAGTCCTGAAAAATGATTGATTTTTCTTTACATATAAATAACAAGTGAGACAACGTTTCTTGGAGATTACTTGAATAGATATAGATGTAATTTGATTTTTTTGTTACTTTCGTTACATTTGGTAGTTCATTCCAATTTAATTCACCTTCTATTACTCGAAACTCAATCGCATTATCAGAGTGTAATAGTTTTACTAATTTTTCAGGCGTATCAAGCGCAATAATTTCTCCTTGATCGATAATGGCAATTCTATCGCACAACACATGCGCTTCATCCATGTAATGTGTAGTTAAAACGATGGTTTTACCATCTTCTTTAAGCTTTAAAATAATATCCCAAAGTACTCTTCTTGCTTGGGGATCCAACCCAGTTGTAGGTTCATCCAAAAAAACCACGTCAGGATCGTGTACTAGTGCTAGCGCAATGGCTAATCGCTGTTTTTGCCCACCAGAAAGATTTTTAACCCTATCTGATTTCTTTTCTAATAACATCATTGATTCTATTAAATGCTCAATATCAACTTGCTTTTTATAAAAACTCCCGTACATTTCTATTAATTCTTCAACTGTTAATAATTCAAATAAGGAAGTAGCTTGTAGTTGGACACCCATTACTTCTTTCATTTTCCCAACATCTGTTACTACATCATAGCCACCTAATGTCGCACTTCCTTCATCTGGCTTCCTTAAGCCTACTAACATTTCTATTGTAGTCGTTTTTCCAGCACCATTTGGTCCTAACAATCCAAAGATTTCACCTTTATTAACAGTAAAATTAACGCCATTAACAGCGGTCAATTTTCCATACTTCTTTATTAACCCTTTTACTTGTATCAACTTACCCTCTCCTTCTCTATTTGAAATTCATCTTATTGTTCTCTATATTCTAGGTTTTTACTAAATACCCTTTTTCGCTATCAATCTACAAAAATATACAATATTAACTTGTAATAATTCTGTAATATAGATATTTTATATATAGGGGGAATTAAAATGAATATACTAAAAAAACTATCACTTGCTGCAATTTCTTTTGTAATTTATGTTTCTGTACCGACTTTACTTTTATTAAGTGTTTTCCAAAGTGTTATTTTCGAGGATAAGGTGATTTCCAATTCGATGGAAAAAACCGGGTTATATGAACGCACAACCGAAGGGTTAGTAAGTGATTTAACTGTAACTCGTGAAAATTTCATTAATGAAGAATCAGAAGCATATAAACGTGCTCCTGAAAAAGTTAATGCTAAAGTTGACCAATATGTATCAACAATTAATGGGATTATTGAAGAAACAGTAACTACTGAATGGATGAAACAAAAGTTTTTAGGGCTTGAAGAAGAAATTCTTTTAGCTATAAAGGGCGAAGAAAATATTAATCTAACAATTAATATCGCTAATTTAAAAGAAGATATATTAGTGAAATTTGACGCTTCATTTACTGAAGAAGAGAAGAATGAAGAATTTCACCAAGAAGTAAGAGCAAGTTTATCTAAAACTCCTACAACTATTGATGTCAAAGAAGCTGGTTTAAATACTAGTGGAATTGAAATGCTTCAAACATATTATAAGGAATATAACCAAAATAATTTAATGGTAAGTGGTGCACTCATCTTATTATTTATAATTGGATCTTTCATTGCCTTTAAACTAGGAGAAACATTCCGCTGGACAGGTACTACAATTACTTCAACAGGTTTAAGCATTATTTTCTATTATTTAGGATTAAAGTACTTCCTTACAATTTTAAGTAAAATTAACATCGCTATCCCAAGTGCTGGTGGCTTATCTTCGCAGCAAATCGAGAATGTAATGTCTTATATTACAACTTCATTAGCTGACAAATTATTACCATACGGAATTGCCGTAATTGTAATTGGGTTAGTAATTCTTGTTATCAGTTTTGTCCCTAAATTTAAAAAGCAACCAATTTCAGAGAAACAAGCAGCATAGTTCAACTAGATATTTTAATTACAACATTAAATCATTTACTACAGTAAAATACATAGAGGTGACCAGAAGACACATTAGTCATCTGGCCACCTCTTTTTTTGCAAGTAAAATGCCAACCTTCTATGCGTTATTTCTTCTTCAATTTAAAAGCCCACATATTGCCATCTTTCCAGTAACTCTTACCTTTTGTGAATTTAGCAGATGAGCGTTTTCTTGAACAACGGCGTTTAATTTTTGTACGTGATGTGCATTTGCTCAATTTTCGAGATTTGCACTTGCTTGTTCTTTTCTTCGAGCGCTTACTTGACTTTCGCCATGTGCACTTACTTGATGTGCGCTTTGAGCGCTTACTAGATTTTCGTGATGTGCACTTGCTTAATCTGCGCTTCGAGCGCTTACATGTTTTTCGCGTTGTTCGTTTCTTTGATCTTCTTTTCAAATGTTTGCAAGATTTACGTTTTGAATGTTTTTTAGATTTTTTAGATGAACGTTTACTTAGCTTACGCCATGTGCACTTACTTGAAGTTCGTTTTGTGCACTTGCTTGAAGTTCGTTTTGTGCACTTACTTGAAGTTCGTTTTGTACACTTACTTGAAGTTCGTTTTGTACACTTACTTGAAGTTCGTTTTGTACACTTACTTGAAGTTCGTTTTGTACACTTGCTTGATGTGCGCTTACAACTTGAAGATGAAAGTCGATATTTTCGCGTCGAACAACGAATACCAGTTACAAAACGTTTCTTTTTGCAACTAGTAGTGTAGTGGCGTTTTGATTTGCACTTACGAGATGTTTTCTTCGACGTTCGCTTACTAGTATTCTTACATGGCTCTTGGTACATATAATATCCATCACCACGAGAAGAAACCCGTTTTGCTGCCTTTTTAATCTCTTGTTCACTGTAGTTATACATGAAGTCCCTCCTTATTATCATTTTTAGAACAGGAATGATTCGCTTCATTTATTAGACAGACTTTTCCTAGTACACTAGTAATTTTTCATTCCTAGTCTTATTAATAACGTACGGTAACCAAGCGTGTTTTGCTTTAGTCAATCGCATATTTTTAAGAAAATGGACGTTTCCATCATGTGTCAAGGTTGTCATGCTTTTCATACGATTTAATAAACATTAAACACATTTGAAAGGTGTAGCACTCATGACAAATCATAATTTACCTATATATAAAGTGTTCATCCACCCGAAAGATCTTTCTGATTTAAGAAAAGAAATATGGAGTGATGAACCAGTACCTGCATATTTAACTCCCAATCAAAGTAAGAAAAAGTACGATATTGACATTGTTTATCGAGGGTCACATATTAGAGAATTTGTAAAAAAGTCATACCATATTAAGTTTTACAAACCGGAATTCTTTCATGGTCTAAAGGAATTTCACTTAAATGCAGAATATAAAGACCCTTCGATGATCAGAAATAAATTATCATTCGATTTCTTTTCAAGCATTGGTGTATTAGCACCAACGTCTAGACATATCCTTCTCGTCATTAACGGGAAAACTGAAGGCGTTTATCTTCAATTGGAGTCCGTCGATGAGCAATTCCTGACTAAACGGAACATTCAAAATGGAGCAATTTTTTATGCTATAGACGGAGATGCTAACTTCTCTTTAATTAGCGACTATGATAAAGGTCCTAAGAAAACGTTGGATCAAGGCTATGAGATGAAATGTGGTAACGAAGAGGACTTATTAGCACTACAGGAATTAATCTTCAAAATAAATACATTAACAAAAGATGAATTCAATCAAGAAATTGGAAGTTGCGTCAACATTGAAAAGTATTTACGTTGGTTGACTGGAATCACTTGCACGCAAAATTATGATGGATTTGTTCATAATTATTCGTTATATAGAAACCACAATACAGGATTATTCGAGATAATGCCTTGGGATTACGATGCTACTTGGGGTAGAGATGTTAATGGAAAGGTAATGGATTACGATTATTTAAGAATTCAAGGATTTAATACACTTACTGCCCGAATATTAGATAACCCCATTTACCGGAAATTATATTGTAATATTCTTGAAGAAGTGTTAGACAAAAACTTTACTATTGAAAAAATGCAACCGAAAGTAGAGCGTCTTCATTCATTAATTCAACCAGCTATTATTGAAGATCCTTACAAGAAAAAAGATATAACGACTTTTAACAATGAAGTAGAATTCATCCTTACCTTTGTAAGGGATCGTAATAGTTATATAAAATCACAAATGCACAGACTAACTAACTAATTATCTAATTATTTCACCTAAAATTTAGGTATACGTTTAGTTTGTAGAAAATAGGCGCATGAAAAGGATCAATGTACCCTCAATAAACGTATAAATGCATTATATATGACCCAAAAGTTATTGAGGAGGCTATAAAATGAACAATACAGATAATATTGGACTTAAAAAGTCCCCTTTCGATGATTTTATAGATTCATTAAAAGGTAAAGTTGTAAAAATAAATAGAGGAGGTCCTGAGTCAAAAGAAGGTATATTATTAGATTATCAAGATGATTACATTGCATTATTACCAAGTGCGGAAGATGATAATAACTATGAATATGAAAAAAACGATGGTCAAAGTAAAGATGAGCAAGAGCCAGTAATTTATTATCAAATTAAACATATTAAAAGTATTATTGAAGATTCTAAAACAAACTCAATTCAAACTTTAGATAAAGAAGACTTAGAGGTTGACTTTGTTCAGGCAAGTAATTTAATAGGTATTGTATCTGAGTATAAAGATAAATATATTCAAATAAACCAAGGTGGTCCTGAATCAAAAAAGGGCTTAGTCTTAGAAGTATCCAACGACTATATAGTTCTTTTCACAGAAGATGATGGCGTTGTATACTTTAATACACAACATGTCAAAAGCATTTGTGAAAGTAAAGATATAGATAATAAAGAAGAAACGAAAACACTGCAATTCCTTAATGGTGACACCTTCCACAAATTGTTTAGTGAATTACAACATAAGTGGGTTTCCATTAATCGTGGTGGACCAGAAGCTGTAGAAGGTGTTTTAGTAGAAGTCACAAACGGTCATTTTACTCTTGTTAGTAATGAAGAAGTATTACGAATACACCCATTCCATATAAAGAGTCTTAGCAGTGGCCCTAAAGGATCATTAAAAAAAAACAAAACTAATGGCGAAGTGGTAGAATTACTAGAAAAAAGTGAGAAACAAGAACAATTAGTGAATGAAAAACAATTAGTAAAAGAAGAACTATTAGTAAAAGAAGAACTATTAGTAAAAGAAGAACTATTAGTAAAAGAAGAACTATTAGTAAAAGAAGAACTATTAGTAAAAGAAGAAACATCTCATGATGAAGATAAAGAAAATGAAACTTATCCATACAAGGATGAAATAAAAGAAGAAATTAATAAAGATAAAGATGAAAATAATAATGAAAATTTAGAAGACTATAAGTTTGATAAATCATATAGATTATGCAAAAAATCTAAGGATCCAAAGTCAAAAAACGAAAAGTGTTCAAGTAGAATTTCGAGAGAAGATGTTGTGAAGACCATTGATTATAAATGGAGTCCAAGAAATAGATGAGGTTAGTACAACAGTGCATTGATATCATTTCAATGCACTTATCACTCATGTAAAGCTGGGTACAACGGAATGGAAAAAGTGTTTTTCTCTTCATTCATGAACGCATTAATGCAACACGGTATGGATACAATTTTGCAGTCATAATTCCTTTTTTTATTGCCGGGTCATTCTCCATTATTAGTTGAGCTTCATCATCACTTTCCGCTTCAAAAATAACAATACCAAAACCTTCTTCACCAATAGACAATGTTCGGCCAGCTAATATTACAATTTTTTCTTCAGTCAATATTTGCAACCGTTTAAAATGTTCTGTAACAATATTAGAATCTTTTTTGGTCCAATTTGCTTCTTCTTGTAAACGAGGTATTACCTTTAGCTGATAAATATATTGATTTCTCTCTCTCATTTCTCTTCATCTCCCTTAAATACCTATCTTATATTCTTCTATTATTATCGTGCAAAGAAGTTAAGTTTGCCAGTTATATGTAAAAGTGGTACTATTTTTAATTAATCTAGTCAATTATACAAAATCTATGATGCTCAATTAGAATGAATTAAGAGCTTCCATTGTCTCAGAAACGTAATCAATAAAAGATACATATGAGAGAGTATTTAATGCTTATTTTCCATATAGGGAGGGAAAAAATTGAAATTCAAACAATATAACACGATTAATAATTTTTGGACAAGGTATGGTGAATTAATAAAAAAGTATGAACTAGAAAATACGTTAATGGCAGGCAACTGTATTAATATGTTAAAAGAAGAACAAGAGGATGCCTTTTATGCTTCAATTGATGATAATAAAGGAAATACTTTGTTAGCTTTAATGGTTCCTCCTTATCCAATTGTCTTATTTGCAACAGGAGAAGTTGATGAAAAAGCGTTTGACTTGTTAAGCGATTCTCTTATGACGCTCAATATCTCATTTACTTCTGTTGTTGCACCTAATCATTTGGCAGAACAATTTGTACATAAGTTACAAGAAAAAGAGTTTTATCAAGTGAAAGAGCTAACAAAAATGCAATTTTTCCGATTAGAGAAAGTTACCAACATAAAAAGAAGTAAAGGCAAATTAAGATTAGCTGAAAGAAAAGACTTATCATTTCTAAAAACTTGGGTACCCGATGCAGTAATTGAGATGCTAGGAGACGAAATTGACGGAGAGAAAAAGGCGCTTTCTATGATTGAAGAAGAGCGATTATTTTTATGGATCGATGAAAATGACATTCCTGTTTCTATGGTGGCAAAAACGAGACCAACATTCTCTGACATAACGCTAGCAATGGTTTATACTCCAAAAGTGTATCGGAAACAGGGTTACGCTTCTGCTTCAGTAGCGGCATTAAGTCAAATGCTTTTAGATGAAGGATACCGATATTGCACTCTCTTTACAGATTTGGCTAATCCTACTTCCAATAAAATTTATAAAGAAATTGGTTATGAAGCTATATTAGATTACTACGAATATGATGTTGAAAATATAGTAACCAAGTAAAAAAGAGACATGATGGTGGGTTCACCATCGTGTCTCTTTTACTTTTGTGGCATTTTTGTTGGAGTAGGATTTTTGTATCCTTTTTCCGTATAATACGTGTCAATTGTTGTTCTAATTTCATAGAGAGATTTACCTTCATTAAACATAGCAACAGAAGTTTTAGCAATTTCTAAACAAGTCATACACTTTGCACCGTGGTTATCCCAAACGATACTTCCATCTTCACGGATTTCTGAATAAAAACATGCTGAACTATCTTTATGCCCTGCAGAAATAGAACATCCACAATAACATGGCATATACCTTAATATTTCTGGATGTTTCGCTGCAGATAAATAGATTTCTTTTATACTATCATCTTTTTCGGCTAACATTGTAGGTAATGTCTCAATAGAGCTCGTCTCTTCTCTTAAGTCTCCTCCTACATGCCAATGTTTAGGTTCATCTTGAGTAGTCGATTCTGTCGTGTTACAAGCTGAAATCAATACGATCATGCAAAGGAATATAATAAAGTTAAGTAATTTAAACATAAGTATCACCCTAACTAGTATTTTAATATCTCTACTATACTAAATTTGGGCGAAGATTGATATTGTTTAATGTTGGAGATTGTTACAAAAATGTGTCCCGAAAAGCCCATATTGTACACTTTTTAAATGAAAGGAAAAGAAGTCATTTCTATAAAATGTTAAAGACGTTCAAAGAAAAAACAGCCATTCTCATTCAAGAATAGCTGTTTTTTTTGTTATTTTGATACGACCACATTACTATCAGAACTTTCATATTTGTTATTTCTATATAAAGCAATAAAAATGACGTACACTGTAGAAATCGTTCCAAAGATCAATACCATTACTTTAAATCCAATTGTATCTAAAAAAAGTCCTGTTAAAAGCATCAATACTTGGAATAAAATATTTTCTAGCATCCCCTTCATCGAGAAGAATCTTCCATGGTATTCACTCTCAATTTCAGTTTGGAAAATTGTTGTAACAACTGGGAATAGAGCACCTGCCGCAATCCCAAACATTGCAAAGGAGATGATTGATGTAACTCTCATATCCGCAAAGTATAAAGATAATTGTGAGATTGATATGACAAATGATAAGAAGATTAATGGTTTTAATGTCTTTGAGTTATTAAAGAAGCGCTTCGCTAAAAACGTACCAATAAAAACACAAGTTCCTTCAACTGTATAAATAATTCCTTTTATACTAGAATCAGCTTGAAGTTCGCTTATTTCGATCATCATTAGGTTAAACCCAGATAAAAACAAAAATGCAGGAATAATGAGCAATATCCCGCTTATTACTTTTGGTTTTCCAGTAATTATAGGTCCTAGTTTTTTTATAGATGTAAGTAAACTTTCCTTCACTTTTTGTTTATTTTCTTCTGTGAAAACTTCTTCCACTTTTAAAAATAAAGTCGTTGCAAATGTAAGGATAAAGGCAATCATCATAACAAAGTACAACATGTTTAATGTCATCATTTCTAATAAAAGGGCACCCAATGCCGTTCCTACTATTCTCGCACCTGTAAATATATTAATATTTACACCGTTTGCTGCAATTAACTCTTCTTTATTCACTACCATCGGGATTAATGTTTGGATTGTCGGGTTAATAAATGCTCCTGATATTCCCATTAAAAAGGTATATACAAGCATCCACCAAATTGAATTATATTCTATGGCAAGAAACATAAAGATAACTGCTGAAATTCGAACAGCCCAGCTAACTAATAATACATTCTTCTTAGGTTTACTATCTATGATTCGCCCCGCCCAAGGAGCTAAAAATACTCCAACAATAAAACCAGCTAAAATGATTAGCGCTTGAATAAATGACGATTCTATATTTTGTTGCAAAAATTCTAGGTTCCCAATAATTCCGACCCACATACCTGTAGCGGAAATTGCCACCCCAAGCATTAATATTATAAAGTTATTATTCTTCCACATAAGCTTTCCCCTCTTCTTTACCCTAAATCATTATACATTGGATAGCTTATCTATTAGAAGAGAAAAGTTTCGAAATCTGAAATAATTATTATAGACCTTGAAAACTTTCTAATAGTCACTTTCTCTCGGTTACTTTATCTGTTACAGAAGCTTTTGACCTCCCTAAAAACTCTTTGTTGGGAAATGTATAACAAATAAACACTGTTAAAACTGTCATTTTGCCATCATATTTCCCAATACACAATCCAGTCCTCCCCATGTTAAGATTAGTCTGAAAATTCAGTCCAATCAATGAAAGGGGTTTTAAAATGAAAAGGATTTTCGTAAGTTTATTAGCAATGACTTTAGTATTTAGTACTTCCGCAGTGTTTGCAGCAGATATGGGTGTTGCCTATATCAAATATAATGAAGCAACAGATACTCCAATACTAAAAGGAAAAAAGTTATTAAACTGGAAGGCTGGAAAAGATACACCGTCTTTTATTTATGGAGATCTTTCAACTAAGACTTATTCAGATGTATTTTCAGTAAAAGAATTTATTAAAGAAAACACAAAAACTTTTAAATTAAACCCTGCCAAAGATTTGACATTAATGGAAACTACGACAGATGAAGTCGGAATGACACATTATCGCTTTATTCAATCAGTAAAAGGCGTACCCATTGAAGGTGCAGAGTTTTTCGTTCATACAGATAAAGATGGTTATGTGAAAGCTGTAAATGGGAATCTTGTGACTAGTGCAAAACAATTTAAAATGCCTAAACAAAAGGTTTCTGAAGCAAAAGCGATTCAAAATGCTTGGAGCCATATTAATTTATCAAAAGAAGATACAATCGTGGAATCACATGGACCTAGCGTACATGGTAATCATGTTGAAAATACTGCAGAAAAATCCAAGTTAGTCGTATATGAACATGAAGGTAAGTTTTACTTAACACACAAAGTCCAACTTCAATTCATTGAGCCGTACGGTGCGAACTGGCAAGTTTTTGTAGATGCTACTAACGGAGAAATTGTAGATAGTTTTAATGCGGTAACACATGGAGCGACATCAGGATATGGCTACGGAGTTCTTGGCGATTACAAAACGCTAAATACTTATTACTATAATGGCTGGTACTATTTATATGATGTTACTAAGCCAATGAATGGCGTAATTGAAACACGCGATGCAAATAACGGCACCACTCAAGGTGGTTACTCTGTTGATAGTAATAATGCGTTTACTTCATCCGGTCAAGCAGCTGATGTTGACGCACATAAATATGCTGGAATTGTTTACGATTACTACTACAATACACATAACAGAAATAGTTTTGATAACGCAGGATCTACAATAATTTCAACTGTTCACTACAGTACAAATTACAACAATGCATTTTGGAATGGAAACCAAATGGTTTATGGTGATGGGGACGGTACAACGTTCATAGCTTTATCAGGTGCATTGGACGTAGTGGCTCATGAATTAACACATGCAGTGACAGAAAGAACTGCTGGATTAATCTATCAAGATCAGTCCGGAGCATTAAATGAATCGATGTCTGATGTATTTGGATATTTTGTTGAACCAAATGATTACCTAATGGGTGAAGATGTTTATACACCAGGTATATCTGGAGATGCATTACGTAGTATTTCAGACCCAACGGCTTATGGCCAGCCAGATCATATGAATGATTACTATTACACTTCTTCAGATAACGGTGGCGTGCATACGAACAGTGGAATTCCAAATAAAGCAGCTTACAATACAATTGTAAGCATAGGCAAAACAAAAGCTGAAAAAATTTATTATCGTGCATTAACTGTATATTTAACATCTTCGAGTGACTTTAGTGATGCTCGTGCAGCCCTTCTTTCATCAACAGCTGACCTTTATGGTTATGGAACAGAATATACAGCTGTAGAAAATGCTTGGGATGCTGTAGGTGTTTACTAACTTTTTTTGGTAAATAAGAAAAGCGTCCACTCATTTAAGAGTGGAGCGCTTTTCTTTTATTCTTGGCCAGAATGAACAACATTGCAGGCACTAATCCAGTTCCCATCTCTATCCTGAAATCCAAAACCACCTAATCCTTCAGGACCAACATTTAATGGACCTACTTCTACCCCATTATCAATTAAGAAGTTATAAAAACCTTCGAGATTTGGCGTAAAAAAATCAATTATGCTATGTACAACGCCGTTATTTGTGTTTGTAAATGAAACGCTATTAGTATCAGCTGTTTCTACAAGATACACTGTTGGAACTCCTTTACTTTCATTAAAACTAAGCATTGCAGCTTTCTCAAGCTCAACTAAACACTTCATTCCTAACATATTTCCATACCACTCAATTGAAGATTTAAGGTTAGAAACTGGAATTTCAACCGTTGCAATTCGCTTCACCAAGTCATTTTTCATCATCAATAGGCACCTCACATATATAATTGAGTACAAATGGCTATTATTATTTTCGCCATAACGCTGATAAATCCTTTTATAAATTACAAAATGAGTTGTTTATTAGTCAACCTCACTAATATCCCTTATAATAGGTAGCGTTAACATGTTTCGGGAGGAATTAATAATATGAATATTACAATTACAAAACCAGCATTACAGTGGTTTAAACGTGAGATAGATTTAACTGAAGGAGAAGGTGTACGAATTTTTGCTCGATATGGAGGGTGTGGTGATGTGCAAACAGCTTTTTCATTAGCTGTAACTAAAGCAGAGCCACTTGATGCAGTTGCTCAAACTATTGAAGATGGCATTACATTTTTCATTGAGCAACAAGACTCTTGGTATTTTGATGGGAAAAGTCTAACAATAAAGTACAGTCGAAAGTATGAAGAGATCGAATATGTTGTTGAATAAATAAGGAGGCTTTTTATGAGAATAGCCGTAATTAATGGATCAAGTCGCGAAAATGGAAATACAGAAAACTTAACGAATAAAGTTATTACAGATATAGAATTCACCAATTTCGTTCTAAGAGACTATTCAATCCAGACTATTGTAGATCAAAGGCACACTGAAACGGGATTCCAACCCGTCAATGACGATTATGATCAATTAATTGAAGCAATACTTAATCATGATATTATCATTTTTTCAACACCGATTTACTGGTATGGAATGTCTAGTCTTATGAAAACTTTCGTTGACAGATTTTCACAAAGTTTGCGTAACACCAAGTATAATTTTAAAGAACTAATGCAACAGAAAACGTTCTATGTCATTACATGTGGTGGTGATAAAGCTCGAATTAAAGGAATGCCACTAATCCAACAGTTCTCCTATATATGTCAATTTTTTGGGGCAGAACTAAATGATTATATAATCGGTGAAGCTAATGCACCTGGTGATATTGAAAGAGATGAATATGCATTAATGAAAGCGAAACAATGGAATCAATTTTTCAAACGAAATATAAATCAAAATCAAATCAATAGAAATTAGCGAAAAAACATAAATTCAATTTTATGTTTTTTCTTTTTTGTTTTTCGTTTCAACGAGATACTGAATTTCTCTATACATTTATCCATTTTTTTTATTCAAATTACGGTACGTGAAATTATGCAATTCGGATGTTTGTTCTGTTTTACAAAAAATGTGCTATAATCCTAAGAATGAGAACATGAACTTACATAAAGGATGTATCACATTGAAAGAAACTTCTAATTACCTCCAAAAAATTAAACAATTTTACTTAATTATGGTGCCTATATTTATAGCCCAAATTGGTAGTATGCTCATTATTTTTTCCGATACGGTTATGTCTGGAAGAGCTGGTGCCAGTGATTTAGCAGGTGTGGCGATTGGCTCGTCTCTCCTTTTTCCTTTCATTGCTGGTTTTACAGGTATGCTTCTTTCGATTACACCTATTATTGCTCAACATGTTGGTGCAAAGCAAAAGGATAAAATACCAGAAACCGTGCAACAAGGAATATATTTGTCGACACTTTTAGCTTTACTCGTTCTTCTATTAGGGTTTTTATTCGTCAAACCAACTTTAAATTTATTAGATTTAACAGTATCTGACTACAATATTGCTAAAGATTATTTAATTGGGATATCGTTTGGGATTATTCCTCTGTTTATTCACACGGTCTTCCGCTGTTTCTTTGATGCATTAGGTGAAACTCGTGTAACAATGATTATTACACTTATTTCATTACCGATTAATGTATTCTTTAATTACTTACTTATTTTCGGAAGCTTTGGTTTCCCAAAACTAGGTGGAGCTGGAGCGGGTTATGCCTCTGCGATTACCTATTGGATAGTCATTATAATCGCAATTTCTATCTCAAAGCGTTTTGATCCATTTAAACCATATCAAATTATGCGTAACTGGGTAAAAATTTCATTAAACGCCTGGAAGGAACAATTGAAAATCGGGGTACCGATCGGTCTATCTATTTTCTTTGAAGTGAGTATTTTTGCAGTTGTGACTTTATTTATGAGTGAATTTGATACCTTTACTATTGCAGCACATCAAGCAGCAATTAACTTTGCATCATTGTTGTTCATGATTCCTTTAAGCATTTCAATGGCATTAACGATAGCTGTTGGGCATGAAGTTGGCGCAAACAGACTTGATCATGCTCGACAGTATAGCAATATTGGTATATCAAGTGCAGCATTAATTGCTTTTCTTACAGCTATCATCCTATACTTGTTTAATGGAGAAATCGCTAGTATATATACGAATAATCCACAAGTGCTAGAGTTAATGAAACATTTTCTGTTGTATGCAATATTCTTCCAATTTGCTGACGCCATTGGCGCACCTGTTCAAGGCGTTCTTCGTGGCTATAAAGACGTTAACATTTCATTAATGATGACCTTTGTATCTTATTGGTTAATTGGAATCCCTGTTGGTTTGTTAGCAGAAAATTATACGAATTTGGGACCTTTTGGCTATTGGGTTGGGTTAATTACTGGTTTAACAGTCGGTGCTATCGGTTTAACCACACGACTAGTTATAGTTCAAAGAAAACATAAAAATTCTATACAAGTTCAGTAAAAAACAAAGCGCATTCCTTCACTTGGAATGCGCTTTTCAAATCATTATTTTTTCAAAACAAACGTACTTTTCATGTCCCTTCACTTTTTCTGCAAAGTTAACAGAACCCACCTCCTTATATCCTGCATTTTTATAAAAAGAGAGTGATTTTTCATTTCCAGAGAACGAATCTAATCGTAATGAACTATATTGACTTTCTTTCGCCATTTTGTCTGAAAACTGTAAAAGAGCCTTCCCAGCTCCAATGTTTTGCTTAGTCGGATGAATGCATAGCATATGGATGATTAAAGGATTGTCTCCATGCCAGTTAACTTCTTTCCACTCTGGAGATTGCCATTCATTTAATACAACTGCTCCATATATACCGTTTGTATCTTCTATAACAAACAATTCCTTCTCCTTTAAATGATACGAAATATGCTCTTCTGAAGGGTAATTATAATCCCATTGCATTATTTTTTTATCTAATAAGTCCGTTGTACAAGTGTAATATAATGCCTTTAATGGCTCAAAGTCATTTTCAATTGCTAACCGTATTCGCTTCATTGTCTATTTTCCTTTCAATACCTCAATTAATCTTTCTTCTAATTTAAAACGAATGATTTGATCGGTTATCCCCTCTTTTTGTAATATTTCTAATTGGTTCTCTCCTAATAAATCAAAGTGAGGATAGCCGTCTCTATTATGGATCCATTCTTCTTTAAATCCGTATTTTTTTCCCCAATTAATGAGCTTTTTAATGTCAGCACAGCCAGCTTTCGTAACAGTTTTATATTGTGGAAATCTAGAGTCATACCAAAAATGCGTTAGGAAAGCTATTTCCCCGCTAAGAACATCTCTTTTCCACTTAGTTAATTCCTCGCGTTTCACACCAAACGCCATCATTCTACCTGCTTTTCTTGTTGTTTTTTTGCATTTTCATAAGCTTCATGCCAATCAGGGTAATGTTTTCGAATAATAATTGGTCTAAATGTATCTTTTTTGACACAAATATGATGGGATTTTCCAGTCACACATAAATCGTTTTCTTCATTATAAATTCCATACCCATAAACAACACGAAATCCATCATATTTATCAATCCAAGTTTTCACAATTGCTGTATCACCATATGTTAGAGGTTTTTTGTAAGAAGCTTCTATATCAGTGACAGGTGAGACGATACCATCTTTCTCCATATCAGCATATTTAAAACCTAGTTCTTCAATTAGCGCTGTTCTTCCAAGTTCCATCCATACTAAATAATTTGCATGATAAACAACACCCATTTGATCTGTTTCTTGATAACGTACTTTCACTTTCGTTTTAGAAATTATCATCTTTATCCTCCTCAATGCTATTTTGAAGAATGTTTCGAAAATCTTCTTTGCTGAGGTCATTTATATTGTTATCGTTATTTTCAAAAATTCTTATCGCTTGTTGCTGTAATGTTTCTTCAATTAAGTTAATCGCAAACCGCCCATTTCCTTTAGGTTTTCTTTCCTCAAATGTCTTCGATAAATATTCTTTTGCATCTTCAGCAATTTCATAACCAAATTTACTAGCATGATTTTCACAGATCGTCAGTAATTCTAAAGAAGTATAGTCAGGAAAATAAAAGTGCTTTTGGAATCGTGAAGCTATCCCTGCATTTATTGTTAATAAATTGCTCATCTCATTTTCATATCCTGCTAAAACTACAACAAGGTTTTCACCATGTTTCGTCATTTCATCAACGAGTGTATCAATTGCTTCTTTCCCAAAATCTGCCTGAGTTAGTGAAGTAAGAGCATACGCTTCATCTATAAATAAAACACCACCTAGGGCTTCTCGTACCTTTTTGCGCGTTTTTAGTGCCGTCTGACCCGAATATCCCGCTACTAAATCCGCTCGGCTGGCAACTACTAAGTGTCCTCTTTTTAAATAACCTGTTTCTTTTAAGAGCTTTGCGTACAATTTAGCCACTGTTGTTTTACCAGTTCCTGCATTCCCTGTAAAAACTGCATGTAAATGGACAGGCATGGTAGGTAACTGCCGCGCTTTCCGCACCGCTTGCATAGTAATAAAGGCATGTAATTTCTTCATTTCTTGTTTTATTGTAGGAAGTCCAATTAAGTCATTTAACTCTTCTAACGCTGGCTTGTTCTTATCTAGATTTTCACTTATAAAATCGTCTTTATGTAAGATCGTAAAATCTGCAATGGAAGGTTTATTATCTTCTTTTGCAAGTTTAGCGCCTTTTTCATAAATTGCATCTAATATTATATTTTTCACCGTTCGAGCATTTCCAAATGATTCGTCTACTCTTTCTTTTTCAATCCTACTTTTAAGGGCTTCCTTCGTATCTTTTGCAAGAAAATAATCATTTTCCTCTGCTACACTTTCGGCTATTTCTAGTAATTCATTTATAGAGTAATCTTCCAAATAGATATGATTGCTTTCTGGGAAGCGGCTACGAAGTCCTGGATTAGCCCAAATAAATTGACGCATTTCTTCTGGATATCCAGCTAATATGACTGCAAACTTTCCCGTATAGTCACTACTAGTCATTGCAGACACTAATGTGTCAATTGCCGTTTGTCCATAATCATTCCCAGACTGCCCTTCTCGCTTTAAACTGTAAGCTTCATCAATAAATAGAACACCACCTTCTGCTTTATTAATGACAGCCATTGTTTTTTCCTCGGTTTGCCCTACATAGCCACCTACTAAATGCGAACGATTTACTTCAACTACATTTTCATTTTCAAGAAAGCCAAGTTCGTAATAAATCTTTGCAAAAAGACGTGCTAATGTCGTTTTTCCTGTTCCAGGGTTACCTGTTAAAATCATATGTAAACTGATATCATCTTGAAAGTGAAATCCTTCATTTTGTCTTAGCATTTGATAGCGTAAAAAGTAAAATAGCCTTCTCACTTTTTGCTTTACTTCTAATAAGCCAATCATCTTGTCCAACTCATCTAATGCAGAGCTTTTCCCCTTACCTGTTTCTTCTTTTGGTAATAAACCTACTATTTGTTCCTTCCATTCATTAATTTCTTTAATAGCATCATTGATCTCTTGTATATGAACGGAAGTATAAAATGTTCCTGTTAAAGAATCGATATAAGCTTTAGTTGCTGCATTTAACTTTGCAAACAAATGAACCCCTTGTTTTAATAAAGGCTTCATTTCTTCATTATGTAAATAACCATTAGATAGACTAACTTTTTTCTCTATTGCTACAACTCGCTCACTATATACAGAAGATAATCGCTCGATATCCTCGGCTACCTTCTTTTTCCCTGGACGATTATCCGTTTCTCGAATACGTGGAAACGAAATATCCTTAAACAAAAGCTGTACTTCTTTCTTTGAAATATTAGCTAGTAAAGCATTCGCTTGTTCATTTGAAGGATTTAATTTTATAGCTTGTTGCAACCAATTTTCTATTAATGAATCGACCCTTTTTATTCGTTTAAATCTAGCTGTAGCAATTACACTTAATATACTTCCCTCAATTTTTTTCCACTGCTTTAGGGATTCTTCATCCATTACTGCCACTCTAACTTGTTGTACTTCCTGTAAATATTGCAATGCTTCGGTTTCAATTGACTTTCTTTCAGGTGAATGTTGCCAATATAAAATTTTTTCATTTACTCCATTAATTGTAAGTTTTTCTTGTTGCAAGCTTCTGACACCACCTATACTTACATCCTTTTTTTACAGTTTATCACAAGCATCCCATTGATTAATAAAATTTAGTATTACCAAAATGACAAAAATGTACAGTTTCAACCATATACATTAATGTTTGACATTATCTTTGAGGGGGATTAATTATGCAAAATGAGTATGCAGGTTTTTGGATTAGGCTTATCGCTTATATTATTGACTCGATAATCATTTACGCTATTTTTATACCAATAGCTTTTATCGTAGGACTTTTAGTAGGTTTAATTGGCTCGTTGTCAGGCTTTAACCATCATAGTATTATCCAATTAAGTGAATTTTTAGGTACTCTTATAGGAATATTAGGATTTGTCTCATATTTTACATTTCTTGAGAAATCTAAAGCTCAAGCAACATTCGGAAAGCGATTATGTAGCCTCCAAGTAACAGATATAACTGGCAATCGGCTAACAACTCGAACTGCACTTTTTAGGACCCTTGGAAAATATTTATCAGCATTTATTTTCTTAATAGGATTTATCATGGCAGCATTCACTAAAAAGAAACAATCACTGCACGATTTAATTGCAAAGACGTATGTTATAAAAAAACAAAAAGTAAATTAAGAAAAAATTATTGACAGACAACCCTTTGGTGTTTTATTGTATTAAAGAGTTACATTATAAAAATAAATTTTCATATATTTCTTCTTATTCAGAGAGGTGGAGGGACTGGCCCTTCGAAGCCTCGGCAGCGGATTCTTTTTATTTAAGAACACCGTGCTAACTCCTGCGGCATAATTGCCGGAAAATAAGAAGAGGAAACATTGAATTCGTTCAAGACGCCTCTTCATTGAAGAGGCGTCTTTTGTTTCCTACTTCAAACCTTTCGAAGCCTGAATAACGAAGACAATCATGAGGAGGTTTCTAAAGTGGGGAAATTTGAAATTGCAACATTTGGTGCAGGGTGTTTTTGGGAAGTTGAATTTTTCTTAAAGCAAATTAATGGCGTTCAATCAACAGAAGTAGGATACTTAGGTGGAAATTATGACAATCCTACGTATGAAATGGTAAAAAAAGGAGTAACAGGCCATGCAGAAGTAGTTCAAGTTGTCTTTGATCCAACGCTAGTAACGTACTCTGACTTATTAAACGTCTTTTGGGATAACCATAATCCAACAACATTGAACCGCCAAGGTGACGACGTTGGAACGCAATATCGTTCGGCTATCTTCTACCATTCAGCAGAACAGCAATTCGTTGCGCAAGCATCAAAACTTGCACTTGAACAATCAAAGCGTTTTTCAAAACCTATCGTTACAGAAATTACGCCTGTATCTACCTTTTACCGTGCAGAAGAGTATCACCAAAATTACTTTGAAAAAAACGGCTTGTCTTCTTGCCAAATTTAGTACTTAATTTTTAAGATCACATTCATAATTTGAATGTGATCTTCTTTAGTTCCTTTACGTATTAGCTTTACTATACTAGAGGATTAAAGGCATGATTTATGCTTTTTCCGCATAAAACAATAAAACATACCTTATAAGGAGAGATGGAGATGAAAGGTGAAAACCTAAAAGAAAAAGAAACAATTTTTAACGAATACAGTCAAATGATTCAAAATAATAAACCTATCAAAAAACGATATACGAAAAAAGTTTTCAAAGAAATAGAGAAAAAATGGAAAAACACTCCTTACTCGATCAAGGATGTTTGTCTCATTCATCAGTCAAATTCAATGATCTTCGAAGCTGAAATCCACGTAGTTAGCCAACTATTCCGCCAAGCTAAGACACCTCTAAATACAAATGAAAAGAAAAGTGGCAGAAGAGTAATATTCGATAAATTCAAAAAAAATTTTCATAAACCTGCATTTAAACAGTTTTTTGAAGATTATTATGACTCGATCTTTAAAGACTTATCGATCACTATGCACGCCACACCTTCGCTGGATACATTTAAGTCATCCTTACTTCAATATGATTTTGTCACTATCCTCTACCTCGCAGAAAAATCTCTAGAACGTGCAAAATGGATAAAATTCATCAAGAAAAACGCCTTCCAAACTTACACGAAAACCTTAATTGACCTTTATTTTTTCTCACTAGAAGAACATGTTGAAAGCACATTACGGAAACAACCGAAGTTAAAAGATCAAAAAAAGGATATGAAAAGTTTAAAAAAGGAACTCGATAATATTAAGCATGAACTTAGAATAGCTGAAAAGTCGGAAAGAAAAATACGCGAGGAGAGAACAAAATTAAAAAATGAAATTAACCAACTAAAACAAGCGAATGAAAAACTAAACAAGCAGTTAGAAAAGGCACTAAAAGAGGCTGATGAAGAACTTACAGCTTTTATTAAGGAAAACGAAGATCAACTAACAAAAGAAAAATTAGAAAAGGAGCAAGAAATAAAGTCGTTGAAGGAGAAAATAGAAGATGAATTAGAGTTTTATAATGAACAAATTACACTATTAGTTAATGAACTAGAGTACGCAAGAAGACAATCCTTCAATGAAAATTCCGAAAATAGTGAAATGGAACATGAAATTTCTCTTGATTTATGTGGTAAGAAAGTTGCATTAATTGGTGGGAATCATTCGAAAAAGTATATAAGTAAAGTAAAAGAATACAATGGAGAACTGTCATTCGTCCCGGTAGACGATTATTATTTAATACCTGGGGCAATAAGTAACTCAGACGTCGTATTCTTTTTAACAGATGTTGCCGGTCATAAACATTTTCGATGTATTAAAAAAGAAAGTAAACGAAATGGTATCCCTTTACGTTACATTAACTCTAGAGGGTTAGCTACATTTGAACGAGAATTAAAGGATTATATTATGGCTGTCAGTTCTGAGCAATTAGCTGGAAACCAATAATTATGTAATGGAGCTTTTGTCTTAAGGTGGCCCATCATACAAAAGTACTAAAATTATGCAAACTATGCTAATAATTGGCGTCAATAGTGACTTATTTTCCACTCTGACAAAAAATTATTATAATGCGGTTGCGAATATTTTTTTTGTCTGTTATACTAAGGTTAATTATTTTTGTTCGGTATTTATAGATGAGAAAAATCTTTTCCAAGAAGTTTCCTCTAGTAAAATATTTCGACAAAGTAATAATAAATTGTGGTTAAGAGCCACTACAGGAGGAAACACACATGAATCAAGGTACAGTAAAATGGTTTAACGCAGAAAAAGGTTTCGGTTTCATCGAAGTTGAAGGTGGAGACGACGTATTCGTACACTTCTCAGCTATCCAAGGTGAAGGATTCAAATCTTTAGAAGAAGGTCAAACAGTTACTTTTGATATCGAGCAAGGTCAACGTGGACCTCAAGCTACTAACGTTATCAAAGGATAATTAATCCTTTAAGAAAAAAGACTCCATTATGGAGTCTTTTTTTATTGCTGATCTTTCGCTGAAAAATTAAATCTAAAATTAGATCGTTATCCCAATTAAGTTTCGAGTTTGTGTTTCAGCTGCAATAACGGTATGTTTCAGTAACATTGCTATCGTGACAGGTCCTACTCCAGCTGGCACAGGCGTTATTGCACTAGCTCTAACTTTACATTGTATAAAGTCAACATCTCCAACATTCCCTTTGTTATAACCAGCATCGATAATGACTGCTCCCTCTTTAATCCAATCACCCTTAATAAAGTGAGGCTTACCTACAGCTGCAACTACAATATCTGCTTTTGAAACGATATCTTCTAATTGTTTTGTTTTCGAATGACAGATGGTTACTGTCGCATTTCTATTAAGTAGCATCATCGCAACAGGCTTTCCTAAAATAGGACTTCTTCCTACGACTACCGTATTTTTTCCTTCTAGATTTAAATTGTAGTAATCTATCATTTCAAGAATCGCTGCTGGGGTACAACTTGGAAAAGTACCTAGTTGAAACGCTGTTTGCCCAAATCCATTTGTTGTAACGCC
Source organism: Lottiidibacillus patelloidae (assembly GCF_002262935.1). NCBI lineage: Bacteria > Bacillati > Bacillota > Bacilli > Caryophanales > Bacillaceae > Lottiidibacillus > Lottiidibacillus patelloidae. The sequence continues at coordinate 25,230 of NZ_NPIA01000007.1, forward strand.
ATCAACATCCTTTTCCAAAGCAATTGCATCAAAAGCTAACCTTTCATCTATATGAGAAGGGACAGGATGTTGAAGTAAAATGCCATGGACTTTTTCATCTCTGTTTAGTTTATGGATCAATGCTATTAAATCTTCTGTTGTAATATTACTTGGTAGGTGTACTTTCAATGATTCTAATCCTAATTTTTTACAGGCATTCCCCTTCATTCTTACATAAGTCTCGGAAGCAGGATCATCTCCAACTAAAATAGTGGCTAGACATGGTGTAATGCCCTTCTCTCCTAACTTGTTAATCCTCGAAGATAATAATTCCTTAATATGGTTAGCGACTTTCTTTCCGTCCAGAATCAGTTGATTTTTCAAGTTAATCCCTCCTGAATATTCAAAGACACGAATTCTGCTCGTATCTCTGCCCAGACGACCGGCTAAAATTAGAGCGTAGCTCCCTTATGGTTTATTCCATCTTGTCGTCAGTCACTACGCTTATTTTCTTTTATTAAATGTTTACTTTTAGAGCTTTTGAAGCAATATCATGACGATAAAATACATCATCGCTTTGTAAATTCACTAGTTCCTTGTAGACGTTTGACCTGGCTTCACTAATTGTCTTTGCTAAAGAGCCAACTAGGAGCACACGTCCCCCATTTGTAACAAAACCTTGATTTGTTAGCTTTGTACCAGCATGAAAGATAAGTGTATCTTTCCTTACTTGTTCCAATCCTTTTATCGAAGCATTTTTATCGTAGTGATTTGGATAGCCTTTGCTAGCAAGCACGACACCAACACAAACATCTTCTGACCATTCAATGTTACAAGGTTCACCTTTCAACACGGAGCCAATCGTAGTGATAATATCGCTCTTCATCCTTGGTAATAATACTTGTGCTTCTGGATCGCCGAATCTAGCATTGAACTCAATTACTTTTGGACCTTCTTCTGTTGCAATCATTCCAGCATACAATACACCTGTGAATGATCGCCCTTCTTCCTTTAAGGCTTTCGCCACTTTTCTTATTGTGTTTTCTAATACATCTTCATATACGGTACGTGAAATTTGCGGTACCGGAGAATAAGCTCCCATCCCCCCTGTATTTGGTCCTTCATCAAAATCAAAAGCACGTTTATGGTCTTGTGATAATGCTAGAGGATATACATGTGCGCCATTTACAAAAGCAATAAAAGAAAACTCTTCACCTTCAAGAAACTCCTCAATTACAACTTTGCTACTAGACTTTCCGAACTTTTCATCTCGCATCATTTCGTCAAGAGCCGCATAAGCTTCCTCCATTGTTTTAGCAACGACAACACCTTTTCCTGCAGCTAAGCCATCTGCTTTTATGACGAGAGGAGTTCCTTGTTGGCTTACATAACTTTTCGCTTTTTCAAGTTCAGTGAATATTTCACACTTTGCTGTTGGAATGTTATACTTTTGCATCACACGTTTGGCGAATGCTTTACTGCCTTCAATCTCAGCTGCTGCTTTCGTAGGTCCAAAAATGGTTAACCCATTTTCTTGGAAGCAATCTACAATTCCTTCTAACAGAGGTAATTCTGAACCAACAATAGTTAAATCAATACGTTCCTTTTTCACAAATGCAATCAAATGCTTCTGTTGATGTTCGAAAATTGGTACACATGTTGCGATATCTGCCATCCCATCATTTCCAGGAGCTACAAAAACATCTGTAACTATTTTATTTTGCGCAACTTTCCAAGCTAAAGCATGTTCTCTGCCACCACGACCAATAATTAAAACTTTCACCGCCAAACCTCCTCTTAATGTTTGAAATGACGAACACCCGTGAACACCATTGCTATTCCGTACTCATTACATTTTTTTATGGAGTCTTCATCTCTAATTGATCCACCGGGCTGAATAATTGCAGTTATACCAGCTTTTGCTGCAACTTCCACTGTGTCATCCATTGGGAAAAATGCATCTGATGCAAGTGAAGCACCATGACAATGTTGACCAGCTTGCTTAATAGCAATTTCAGCTGCGCCTACACGGTTCATTTGTCCTGCCCCTACGCCAACAGTCATTTTCTCTTTCGCAATTACTATGGCATTTGATTTGACATGCTTGACAATTTTCCAGGCTAGCTTAAGGTCTTCCCATTCTTTTTCTGTTGGCTTGCGCTTTGTTGCAATAGTGAATTGCGCATCGTCAAAAGTATAATAATCATCATCTTGAACTAGTAAACCTCCATGAATAGAAGTAAGGTTTATTTCTGTCCTTTTGTCTTCGTGCATGTTTACTTGTAATAATCGTAAATTTTTCTTTTGTGATAAAATTTCTAACGCGTCATTTGTATAGGACGGAGCTATGATTATTTCTAAAAAGATTTCCTTCATTTTTAACGCGGTCATCGCATCAACTTCTCTATTTACGGCAATAATTCCACCAAAAATGGAAACTGAATCTGCTGCATATGCTCTGTCAAAAGCTGCTTCTATTCCATTTCCTAAACCTACACCACATGGATTCATATGTTTAACAGCAACTACTGCTGGCTCAGAAAATTCCTTGACTATTTTCAGAGCGGCATTGGCGTCATTAATGTTATTATAAGAAAGCTCTTTGCCATTAAGCTGCCTAGCTTTGGCTAATGATGATTGGAGTGGAATAGCTTTTTTATAAAAGGCTGCTTGTTGATGAGGATTTTCGCCATATCGTAAATCTTGGCTTTTCTCAAAAGTAACAGTATAGGTTTCGGGAAATTTTTCATTAACTTCTTCACTTAAGTAGTTTGCAACCATGGCATCGTATGCAGCGGTATGACGATATACTTTTGCAGCTAAACGTTTACGTGTCAAAACCGTTGTTTCTCCACTTTTAACCTCTTCAATAACTGAACGGTAATCTTCGGGATCAACAACGACTGTTACGTCATTGTAATTTTTTGCAGCAGAACGGAGCATTGTCGGACCACCGATATCAATATTTTCAATCGCTTCTCCGATTGAAAAATGTTGCTTACTAATCGTCTCTTTAAATGGATATAAATTAACAACAACGAGGTCAATAGCTTCAATGTTATGATTACGTAATTGCTCCAGATGTTTTTCGTTAGTTCTAACCGCTAAAATTCCGGCATGGACAGATGGGTGGAGCGTTTTTACACGACCGTTTAAAATCTCCGGAAAATTTGTCACTTCTGAAATTCCTGTCACATTAATGTTATTTTCTTTAAGCAGTTTCATCGTTCCACCAGTTGAGATTACTTCTACACCTAGAGCAACAAGATTTTTAGCAAACTCTACTATTCCATCTTTATTTGAAACACTTATTAATGCACGTTTGATTGCCATTCTATCACTCTCTCCTTTTCACCGATTGCACAAATAGTATGTATCACTTTCGGGTATAACACAGTTTCTATATTATTAATCTTGCGTCTTAACGTTTCTTTCGTCTCACCTAGGGAAATTTTAACAACTTCTTGAGCAATGATTGGTCCTGTATCAATTCCTTCATCAATAAAATGAATAGTAACTCCAGTTATACAGACTCCTTTTGCGAGCGCCTGCTCAATTGCATCTTTCCCTTGAAATGCCGGTAATAATGACGGATGAATATTAATAATCTTTCCTTCGTATATATCTAACATCGTTTTTCCGATAATTCTCATGTAACCAGCAAGGGCAATAAACTCAACTTCAAAGCGATGCAATTGTTTTACAATGACTTTCTCATAGTCTTCCTTACTATTATAATCTTTTGCAGCAAAACAAAAGATTGGAATATTAGCAAACGTTGCCCTCTCCATCACTTTAGCTTCTTTATTATCACAAACAAGTAACACAATTTCATAATTGCTTTGGTCTTGGGCATCAAGCAGCGCTTGAAAATTAGAGCCATTTCCTGAAGCAAATACAGCAATTTTTCTTTTCTGACCATTATTCAAAAGAAACACCACTTTCAGCTGTTACTTTTCCAATAATAAATGCTGTTTCACCTAATTGATTTAGTAGTCTTACAGCTTTCTCCGCATCTTCTTTCGCTACCGTTAAAGCAAATCCAATCCCCATGTTAAAAACAGATCGCATCTCACAATCTGCTAAGTTACCAATCTTTTGAATTAGGTTAAATATTTCCGGCACTTTCCAAGCATTACTATTAATCTTTGCCCCTAAGCCTAGTGGAAGCATCCGAGGGATATTTTCAGCAAAACCTCCGCCTGTAATATGAGCCATCCCTTTTATGTCCATCGTTTTAATGAGCGAGAGTACTTGGTTTGCATAAATTTTTGTTGGCGTTAAAAGTTCCTCTCCAAGTGTCTTCCCTAAAGATGCTACATAGTCATCTAATGATAATTTAGCTTCTTCTAGTAAAACCTTTCTGACAAGGGAAAACCCATTGCTATGAATGCCACTTGAAGAAATTCCAACGATGACATCCCCTGATTGAATTGTTTCGCCTGAAATGATATTCCTTTTTTCAACTGCACCTACAGCAAAGCCACCGATATCATATTCATCCTCTTTATACATTCCTGGCATTTCCGCTGTTTCTCCGCCAATTAAGGAACAACCTGCTTGCTGGCACCCTTCTGCAACTCCTTTTACAATTTGTTCTACTTTTTCTGGAATTGCCTTTCCTAAGGCAAGGTAATCAAGAAAATAAAGCGGTTCTGCTCCTTGGACGATAATGTCATTGACACACATGGCAACTGCATCAATTCCAATTGTGTCATGGCGATTCATTTGGAAGGTGATCATAAGCTTCGTACCAACTCCATCAGCACCAGATATGAGTACAGGCTCCTTCATTTTTAATTGGGAAAGGTCAAACATTCCGCCAAATCCGCCTAATGAACCAATTACTTCAGGTCGCAATGTTTTTTGTACATGCTTTTTCATTAAGGAAACACTTTTATAGCCGGCTTTTATATCAACTCCAGCCTGTTTATATGCATTTACCATGCTCTACTTCCTCCAATAACTGTAGGTTGTAAATCACTATCCTTTGACACATCTGTCGGATATTCACCTGTAAAACAAGCAAGACATTGCCCGCAATTTTTTTGTTGTTTTGAACGCCCAATAGCTTCCAACATTCCTTCAACAGATAAAAACGATAACGTATCTGCACCAATCATTTTTCTAATTTCTTCAACCGACCTTGTCGAAGCAATTAATTCCTCAAATGACGATGTATCAATTCCGTAATAGCATGGGTGCGTTATCGGCGGAGAACTAATTCGCACATGAACTTCTTTAGCACCTGCTTCTTTTAACATTTTCACTATCCTTCTTGAGGTTGTTCCACGGACGATAGAATCATCAATCATAATCACTTTTTTTCCTTCGACAATTTTTCTAACAGGAGAAAGTTTCATTTGCACGCCTTGCTCCCGTAATTGTTGCGATGGGGTGATAAAAGTGCGCCCAATATAGCGATTTTTTATTAATCCTAATTCATAAGGAATACCAGCTTGTTCAGCATATCCAATTGCAGCAGAAATGCTCGAGTCAGGTACACCAGTGACAACATCCGCTTCAATAAAGGCTTCTAGCGCTAGCTGTTTCCCTAGTTTTTTTCTGGCAGAATGAATATTCTCACCATCTACATTACTATCTGGTCTTGCAAAATACACGTATTCCATCGTACATATTGCTCGATCTGTTTTTTTACTAAAAAACTCTGACCGAATGCCATCTTCATCGATGATTACCATTTCACCAGGTAACACTTCTCGGACATATTCGGCCCCGGTCACATCAAATGCGCACGTTTCTGAAGCAACAACCCAAGCATCTTCTATTTTCCCAAGAGATAGTGGTCGCATGCCTAGCGGATCGAGTGCTGCGATTAGCTGATTTTCTGTCATCAATAAAAAAGCAAAAGCTCCTTTTAATTGTGCTAGCGACTTTTTGACACTTTGTGTAAATGGGAGGTCGTTATATTTTTTAATTAAATGTGCAAGCACTTCTGTATCTGACGACGTTTGAAAAATACTACCTGTATCCTCTAGTTTTCTTCTAAGTGACGTCGCATTAGTCAAATTACCATTGTGTGCTAATGCTAATGATCCTTTTTGTGAATGAAATAAAAAGGGCTGAACATTGAGTAATCCTCCGCCTCCAGCTGTTGAATAACGGACGTGCCCAATAGCAAGTGTTCCAGCGAGATGTTGAAATGCAGTATCTTTAAAAACTTCTGTAACTAAACCTAAACCCTTAACTTGTTCTAATGATTCACTATTCGAAATGACCATCCCTGCACCTTCTTGCCCGCGATGCTGAAGACTATGGAGTCCGTAATATGTTAATTGTGCTGCATTGTCATGGCCCCAAATTCCATAAATACCACACTCTTCATTTAAGCCTTTTATTTCAGGAAACATGGGATAGCTCCCTTCCAAACGCTTGTCATTTCTTTAACTGAGGTAGAAAGTAGTACTTCTTTACTTGTTTGAATGTGCATCATTCCATCGTCTGTTACCGAACCAATTTCCACAGCTTCTGGCAATAGTTCCTCTACTCTTTTCTTGTTGGCCTTTGTAGCAGAAATGATAAAGCGTGATTGTGTTTCACTAAAGAGAGCAGAGACTACATCACCTGACACGGTAACTTTTGCGCCAAGCTGTTTTTGACCCATGAAGCATTCGGCAAGTGCAATGGCAAATCCACCTTCAGATATATCATGTGCAGAAGCTACTACACCGCTCTGTATTGCAGTTAATAATTGTTTTTGCCTTATTGCTTCCACTGTTAAATCTATTGATGGTGCATTTCCGTGATATTTTCCATCAAGCACGTTTTGCAATTCACTTCCACCAAATTCTTCTTTCGCATCGCCAATTACATAAATGATGTCACCAGATGATTTAAATTGCTGCGTCGTTATATGATTGATATCGTGAATTAACCCGACCATTCCGACAATCGGAGTTGGGAAAATAGCTTTTCCATTCGTTTCGTTATATAGTGATACATTTCCACCAATGACTGGTGTTTTTAATTTGTCACAAGCTTCACTCATCCCATCAATTGCTTTTTCTAGTTGCCAAAATATTTCGGGCTTTTCAGGGTTTCCGAAGTTTATTCCATCTGTAATCGCTAATGGCTCCGCTCCGGAGCAGACGATATTCCGTGCCGCTTCAGCAACTGCAATTTTTCCACCTGTTTCTGGATCTAACGACAAATAGCGCGAATTACAATCTGTCGTCATCGCTAATGCTTTTCTCGTACCACGAATACGAATTACTGCTGCATCTGACCCTGGAGTGACTACCGTATTTGTACGGACCATATAATCGTATTGGTCATAGATCCATTCTTTACTTGCAATCGTTGGTTGCGCTAACAACTTCATTAAGGTTTCTTTGTAATTAGTTATATTAGGGACTATTTGCTTTACTTTTTGATTTTCACGGTATCTTCTCGGCTCTTTTGAAGGCATATTATATACTGGAGAATCTTCTGCAAGCGCATCCACTGGAATATCAGCAACTACGTTACCTTTATGGAAAAGTCGGAAACGTTTGTCATCTGTCACTTTTCCGATAGCCTTTACTTCAAGGTTGTATTTGTTGAAAAGGTTAACTACTTCATTTTCACGACCTTTTTTAATAACGACTAACATCCGTTCTTGCGATTCAGAAAGCATCATTTCATAAGGTGTCATATTTGGCTCGCGCTGCGGAACATCATCTAGATAAAGTTCAATACCAGTACCAGCCTTGCTTGCCATTTCACTTGCTGAAGAAGTTAATCCAGCAGCTCCCATATCTTGAATCCCTACAAGTGCATCTGATTTTATTAATTCTAAACAACCTTCCATTAATAGTTTTTCCATGAATGGATCACCTACTTGTACTGCAGGTCTATCTTTTCCCGATTCATCTGTTAACTCCGCCGAAGCAAAAGAAGCACCGTGTATTCCATCGCGTCCAGTAGCTGCTCCTATGTACATCACTGTATTTCCGATTCCTTTTGCTTGACCTTTTTGGATTTCGTCATGATTAATCAGTCCGACACACATCGCATTAACTAAAGGGTTATCTTGATAACAATCGTCAAACTGTATTTCCCCACCAACTGTCGGAATTCCAATACAGTTACCATAACCAGCGATGCCTGCTACTACTTCTTCAAACAAATATTTTGTCCGTGCTGAATCAAGGTTGCCAAATCGGAGAGAATTTAGTAAAGCGATAGGTCTTGCCCCCATTGAAAAGACATCACGAATGATTCCTCCAACACCTGTCGCTGCTCCTTGGTACGGTTCAATTGCCGAAGGATGGTTATGACTTTCAATTTTAAAAACTACCGCTTGCCCATCCCCAATATCAACAATTCCAGCTCCTTCACCAGGGCCTTGAAGTACTCTTTCCCCTTCAGTTGGAAACTTTTTTAACAATGGCTTGGAAGTTTTATAACTACAATGTTCTGACCACATTACTGAAAAGATGCCTGTTTCTGTATAATTTGGAATTCTGCCGAGAATCTTCTCTATTTTTAAAAACTCATCATCCTTTAAACCCATTTGACGATAAAGCAATTCTTCCTTTATTTGCAGTTCATTTGGTTCAAGAAGTAACGACATAGTTTTCCCTCCAGCTCTTGACGATTGACTTGAATAGTCTTATTCCATCTGCACTTCCTAAGAGGTCATTTACAGCACGCTCTGGATGTGGCATCATTCCGAGAACGTTCCCAATTTCATTTGTAATCCCTGCGATACTAGCAACCGAGCCATTTGGATTGTTTGTATAGCGAAAGACAATTTGTTTATTTTCCATTAATCGTTGAAGTGTAAGTTCATCACATTCATAGTTACCTTCCCCATGGGCAATTGGTATGTTTATTTTCTCGCCATCAGCGTAAAGTGAGGTAAACATTGTTTCGTTATTAACTACTTCTAACTCCACTTGTCGGCACATAAACTTTAACTTTTCATTGCGCTTCATCGCCCCTGGCAAAATGCCGCTTTCAAGTAACATTTGAAAACCGTTACAAATACCTAAAACTGCTTTTCCTTCTGCAGCAGCCTGTTTCACTGCTCTCATTGCCGGAGAAAAACTAGCAATTGCTCCTGAGCGAAGATAATCTCCATATGAGAAACCACCAGGTAAAAGAATTCCGTCATAGTATGATAAGTCACTTTCTGTGTACGGCACATAGTGTACTTCTTCATCTAACACTTCACGTATCGCTTCATACATATCAACATCACAATTAGAGCCAGGAAAGACAATGACTGCAAATTTCATCGCTGCAGTGCCTCCTCAATTTCATAATGGTATTCTTCGATAACCGGATTGGCTAACAATTTTTCACACATTTCTTGTACTCTTTCTTTGATGTTTACATTTTCCTCTAAGGTAAGTTCCATATATTTACCAATCGTTACATCAGAAACTTCGAAATAATCCATGCTATGTAGTGCACCTTTGACCGCTTTTCCTTGCGGATCCAATACCCCTTCTTTTAACGTTACAAACACTTTTACTTTAACCATGTTTTCTCCCCCTTTAACCTAGTTAAAACTTTGTCGTAAGCTCCTATTAAACTACCAGTATCTTTACGGAAGACATCTTTATCAAGGCGTTCGTTCGTATCCATATCCCATAACCTACACGTATCAGGAGAAATTTCATCGGCTAAGATAATGTTATTTTCATTATTTTTACCAAACTCGAGTTTGAAGTCTATTAATCTAATCCCACATGATGCAAAATAATCTTTTAAAAAATTATTTACAAAAAGAGCTTTCTCTCTTATTTCTTCAAGTTCTTTCTTCGTTGCTAACTGTAAAATTTCAATATGGTCTTCATTGATGAGCGGATCTCCAAGTGCATCGTCCTTATAGTAAAATTCTACGATTGGCTTAGGAATCACTGTCCCTTCTTCCTTTCCTAATCGTGCAGCTAAACTTCCCGCATAAACGTTACGAACGACAACTTCAATCGGAATAATTGATGTTTTAGTCACGATTTGCTCTGTTTCAGAAACTTGCATAATGAAATGGTTATCTACTCCAATATCTTTCAGCATTGTAAAAATGATAGAAGAAATTTCATTATTGTATTTACCTTTGCCTTTAATACTTTCTTTTTTCGCTGCATTAAATGCTGTTGCTTGGTCTTTGTATTCAACTAGAAGGAAGTCTTCATTTTCCATTTTAAAAAGTCGCTTTGCTTTACCTTCATATAATGGCTCTTGGTTCATCACTGATAATTCAATCCTTTCTACTTTTAGGCATTTACTAGACTTTCAGAAAGTTGCCATATACCGAGGGATTCTATTTCCATTCTAATTTTCTCTATATCCTCACCAATAAAATTAAGGTGACCCATTTTCCTATTTGGTTTTATCTCTTCTTTTCCATATAAATGGAGCTTGGAGGTTTGAAGTTTTGGGATGTGCTGCATTATCTGATCTAGATGTTCTCCTAAAATGTTCATCATAATTGTTGGCTTTAGTAATTCCGTATTACCGAGCGGCCAATTGCATATTGCCCTAATGTGTTGTTCAAATTGTGATGTTGCACAACCATCCAACGTAAAATGCCCGGAATTATGAGGTCTTGGGGCTAGTTCATTCACGAAAATTTCACCGTTTTTACAGACAAACATTTCCACCGCTAATGTTCCAGTCACATCTAAATGTTCCATAACAGTTAAGGCAATTGCTTTTGCCTTTGCTTCGATCTCTTTTTCTATTCTAGCTGGGACGATCGATTGCAATAATATATGATTGACATGCTTATTTTCACTAACGGGAAAACATGTAACATCTCCATTTTTATTTCTATTTACAATTACAGATATTTCTTTCTCAAACGAGATAAATGCTTCTAAAATGCAATCGCCCGACTGTAAAAGTTCCTTGGCATTCTCAATGTCTTCCATTGAATTTATTAAGCATTGTCCTTTTCCATCATAGCCACCTTGTCGAGTCTTAAGAACTGCTGGTAGGCCAACTAATTCTATTGCTTCAAAAAGCGTATCTTCACTGTTCACACTTTGATATGGAGCAACTTTTACCCCACTTTTCACGATTTCTTCTTTTTCATAAAAACGATCTTGGGTTACTTTAATGAGCCTACTTCCTTGAGGAAGGTAGGAATTTTCTTCTAGCCATTCCAATACATCCGGGCAAACATTTTCAAATTCATATGTAATTACATCACAATGTTGTGCGAGCTTTCTAACCGCTCGAAAGTTAGAATAATTGGCGACAATTTCAACATTCGCTATCTGTCCTGTCGGTGAGTTTTTCTTTGGATCGAGAACTGCAATTTTATAGCCCATTTGTTTCGCTGCGATTGCCATCATTCTTCCTAACTGACCACCACCAATAATGCCAATCGTACTACCTGGAAGAATAACTTTATTTGATAAATTATTTTTACTCACCAATGATCAACTCCTCGCTACTTCGTTCAGATTTTATTCTTGCTTCATCTCTAAACGCATCAAGTTTTAATGAAAGTTCCTCGTTTTCAGTTGCTAACATTTGGCTTGCTAAAATAGCTGCATTTTTTGCACCAGCATTTCCTATCGCGACAGTAGCAACTGGTACTCCTGCAGGCATTTGAACGATCGAAAGTAGTGAATCCATTCCGTTAAGCGCCTTTGATTGAATAGGTACACCAATTACAGGAAGTGTTGTATTCGCTGCAATCATACCTGGCAAGTGCGCTGCTCCACCTGCACCGGCAATAATTACTTTCAACCCGCGTTTTTTTGCCTCAAGTGCATAGGTAGTCATTAATTCCGGTGAACGATGAGCGGAAACCACCTTTTTTTCAAAAGGAATCTCAAATTGCTGTAAAAATGCACAAGTGTGTTGCATCGTGCTCCAATCTGAAGTACTTCCCATAATCACGCCAACAACTGGCTTTAAATGATTCAAACGATCATCTCCTTAATTAAATAAAAAAGTACAGACTACATTCTCTCAATCTTGCAAATGAGAGAAAGCAGCCTGTACTTGAAATAATAGATTTTACCTATTACTGCACACGACAGTACTTCCTCTCATAGTCTAGTCATTTACGGTAACTAGGTAGAAACTTTTGGGCCATATCCCCAATATTATATGAGAGGTTTTTCATTATTTAGTTTTAAATTACTTTCACTATACCATAACATTATGTGATAAAACATAAATAATGCACAAAATACGAACTTTGTACTATTTAATTTATTTATTGTTCGTTTTTCACGCCAATAAAATACACTAAGACCATTACAATACTACATCCCTTGCTGCTCAAGAAAACATATAAATGCGTGCCAAAGAATAAAGATATGAATAAATCCAATGGAATATTATTGTTTTGTAATTGAGAATAGGGGGACTTTTATTGCATAGACAATTGTTAAGAAAGCGAATAGCCGTTGCTTCCGGTAGTGAACTTGCAGATACTGTAGTAAGAAATGGGAAAATTATAAATGTATTTACAGGTAACATTTCTTTTGGGGATCTCGCGATTGTCGATGGCTTTTTCGCAGGAATTGGTAGCTTTAAAGGTCATGAGGAAATTGATGCAAAAGGGAAATATATTTGTCCTACTTTCATTGACGGACATGTGCATATTGAATCTAGTATGGCAACACCCGTTGAATTTGCGAAAGTCCTCCTCCCTCATGGCGTTACTTCAGTCATTGCTGATCCCCATGAAATAGCAAACGTGCTCGGAACAGCTGGCATTGACTTCATGTTAAACGCATCAAAGGGAATACCATTTGATTGCTTCTTTATGCTACCGTCATGTGTGCCAGCAACTCCGTTTGAAACTTCAGGTGCAACACTTGAAAATGAAGATATCGCTCTTTATTACAACCACCCAAAAGTATTAGGTCTAGCAGAAGTTATGAATGCCCCTGCTGTTAGATCAAATGACCCAAAAATGCTTGAAAAATTACTAACCGCACAAAAAGCAGGAGTAAAAATTGATGGGCATGCAGCAGGTCTTGATATAAAAGACATAAATACTTACATGGCAGCTTCCATTAAAACAGATCATGAATGCATTTCTGTTGCTGAGGCAAAAGAACGACTGGAACGTGGCATGTATGTGATGATTCGCGAAGGTACTGTAGCCAAAAACCTACTTGACCTTATACCTTTAGTAAACGATAAAAATTCCCGTCGCTTTTTATTTGTTTCTGATGATAAACATTTAGATGATTTAATAAAAAAAGGCAGTGTAAACTATAATGTCGCATTAGCAATAAAAGCTGGCCTTCCCCCTGTTACGGCTATTCAAATGGCTTCTTTAAATGTAGCAGAATGCTTTGGACTATCAACAAAAGGAGCAGTCGCACCAGGTTACGAAGCAGATTTCATGTTTTTTGAGTCTTTTGATGATATGAATATATCCCACGTTTTTAAGAGCGGGAAGTTAGTAGCTATTAATGGAAAAGTCGAAGAGCGTTGTTTTACTAATTCACCTAAATTACAAAAAGAAATTACCAATTCCGTTAATCATTCTTGCTTAACAGAAATTAAGTTAGAAATCCCCTTAAAAAATAAGAACGCTAATATAATAGAGATAATCCCCAACAGCTTAGTGACAAATCATGTCATTGAGTCTGTAAAGTTAGAAAACGGAAAATTCACCCCATGTAAAATTAAAGACCAATTAAAATTAGCAGTTATTGAGCGCCATAAACAAACTGATAATATTGGCTTAGGCATAGTTAAAGGACTACAACTAAAAAGCGGGGCTTTAGCGACAACGATCGCTCATGATTCTCACAACTTAATCATTGCAGGAACAAACGATAAAGATATGCTTCTTGCCGCAGATGAAATCGAGCGGATACAAGGAGGGCTAGTTGTAGTAAAAGGCGGAGAAATATTAGCTTCATTAGCTTTACCTATCGCAGGACTTATGTCGAATGAACCTTACGAAGTCATAAATGAAAAGCTAAACAAAATCCACGAAGCACTGTCTTTATTAGAAGCAAATCCAACATTTAATCCATTTTTAACCCTTTCATTTCTAGCTTTGCCTGTTATTCCCCATTTAAAATTAACTGATAAAGGATTATTTGATGTTACAAAGTTTAAACATATTGATATTAGTGTTAATAAGGAAAGTTGATAGAATGCAGTGCGAGGAATAAGTTGAGAGTGGTATTAGAGGAACAATGAAAAAAACAGCCGCAGTGGCTGTTTTTTCATTTTTTCAAGTCTATTCTCTGGACGAGTCATGTTCATTTCTACATCAAGGGCGGAGATACAAAAGAAAACGCCCAATACGTGTTAATACTCTGGACGAGTCATGTTCATTTCTACGTCACGTTTCGATTTCGTGATGACAGACACGACGATGTCATGTGTTAATACTCTGGACGAGTCATGTTCATTTCTACGAAGGTAAAAGAAAAGTAACATTGCTATCTCCAAGTGTGTTAATACTCTGGACGAGTCATGTTCATTTCTACAGATACCACGTGCACAAAGCACAAGGCGTATCAAGAGATGTGTTAATACTCTGGACGAGTCATGTTCATTTCTACAACTTTGACGGAGAAACAATCACAGCTCTTACACAAGAAGGTGTTAATACTCTGGACGAGTCATGTTCATTTCTACAGATAAAAAGCCGTCTAGTTATGGAGGCGGAGGCTCGTGTTAATACTCTGGACGAGTCATGTTCATTTCTACTCGTTTATGACGTCAAAACAAGTAAGTGGGGCATTACGGCGTGTTAATACTCTGGACGAGTCATGTTCATTTCTACAATTGCAGCAAACTCTCACCTTTTGCACTCGTTGAAGTGTGTTAATACTCTGGACGAGTCATGTTCATTTCTACAAAATACCTCCACGCTGTTGTCCAACTTGCTCGTGAGGGCAAGTGTTAATACTCTGGACGAGTCATGTTCATTTCTACAGAAAAGAGTGAAAAATTGCAAGGAAAAAATATTGAAGTGTGTTAATACTCTGGACGAGTCATGTTCATTTCTACGTGGTATAAAAGACAGTACCCTGGGTACTGGTTCGTCGTGTGTTAATACTCTGGACGAGTCATGTTCATTTCTACACAGTCTTATGCACTTGAGAGTACGAAAGTTTATAAATGTGTTAATACTCTGGACGAGTCATGTTCATTTCTACTTCATTTCCTCAACTGATAAAGGTGTGTCTATAATGTGTTAATACTCTGGACGAGTCATGTTCATTTCTACGACGGCACTGTACTCTGTACTATTCGGAGGGTTAACGGTGTGTTAATACTCTGGACGAGTCATGTTCATTTCTACGGTCAGAGACCAACGTTTATCACAGAAGGCGGAACGTGTGTTAATACTCTGGACGAGTCATGTTCATTTCTACATTTAACCATTATGAAGTGTTTATTCGGATTGATAATGTGTTAATACTCTGGACGAGTCATGTTCATTTCTACATCCAAGTAAAAGTAAAAGGGAGAAGTTTCTACGTCGAAGTGTTAATACTCTGGACGAGTCATGTTCATTTCTACGACGGAGTAGAAAGCGGATATTGGCCATCGTACGATGTGTTAATACTCTGGACGAGTCATGTTCATTTCTACGGAACTCGCGTATACAAGGCGCTTGGCGTCTTAATGAACCGTGTTAATACTCTGGACGAGTCATGTTCATTTCTACGTTGTTGGATGAAAACGATGAATGCATTTTTTTGGAAAGTGTTAATACTCTGGACGAGTCATGTTCATTTCTACAAAGGAGTTATGATTATGGCAACGATTATAGCAACGATTATTGTGTTAATACTCTGGACGAGTCATGTTCATTTCTACTGTACCCATATTTTACCTTACTGTCCCAAGGCTTTCAAGTCCTAAATTACATGGTGCAGAATTTTTTTATTTCGCAAAAATATATTATGTAAACTAAAATTCTGCAACATGCATATTTCGTTCATTTTCGACATGATTCTACTGTTTTCTACCATAAAATGCCGTCATTTTTCTCTTTTTCTAATTACATGGTACACCCCTAAAATGGGCTTTTTTTTCACCATGTAAATATTAACAATGGGCTGCTTCTATATTATTATGTCCTTTAATGGCAAATAATTGTATTGGTTTCCAACAATAGTCTTACTATTATAGCTGGAATTCGTGAGAGGATATATCCTAATAGAATCATTTTCAGTTGCAAAAGGTGAAACTAATTCTACCATTTCTTTGTATTTATCTTCCGTTAAAAACGCCTCAAATACGCTTTTCTGTACTCTAACACCAAAATCCTTAAGTTTTTTTGCCAATTTTGTTCTTTTCTTAGATTCACAAATGTCATAACAAATAAGGTAATACTTTCTCGGCTCCTTGTTTAATGCCATCCACTTTACCCTCCATATAAGATTTTTCTAATCCTTTCACATAAATTTCTATTAACTTGTTTGCTTCAATTTGGTTTATCCACTTTTGATATTGAGCAAGGAACATTTTTAATCCTTCATTAGTAAACCGGATGCCATTTTCTTCATTATTAGAAAATATGTTCTTTGTTAATTTTCTTTCTCTAAACATTTGAATTACCCATTGATCAATTAATATCGGTCTAAATAATTCCATTACATCCAATGTTAAACTTATCCTGCCATATTTTAAACTATGATAATAGCCGAAGAGAACATCAAATCCGTAAGAGTTTAAAATACCTGTAATTTCGTTTAATAATAATGTATAAGAAAAATTAAGAACACTATTAACTTCATTTAATGCAGGTCGCCTAGATCTCTTCTCAAAAGGGAATTCCTCAGGTAAAATATAGTCCCAACAAGAAAAATAATTCTTAGAGGATATTCCTTCTACTCCTCGTAATTTTGATAAATCAGTTTGCTTAAATACTTCTTCCCTATACTTTTGAAGTTTTTTTATACTATCTGCAATAGGAGAATCTGTGATATTAATACCATTTCTTCTTTTCATTAATACTTTTTGTTGCCCTAAAATTTTATATGCTATCGTTTCCTTTGCAAGCGATAGCGAAAACTCTTTATCATTCCAATAAGTTAACTGAGAAAGTTTTGTATAGATATTTTTACTGTTTTGTCCAACTAACCTGCCTTTATATTTACCAAACATACTAAAGAATGAGACATCAATGCCTTCTTGTAACACAGATGAAATTAGTTGAGTAGATAATTGAATATTACCAAATAGTAATATTCTTGCTACATCCGAAAAGTGTCTTTCAAGTATTACTTTTTTATCCTTAGTGATGAGTATTCTTCTACCACTTTTCTTCAGGAGAGCCCCTTGTTCAGTTACAAAAATTGTACTCAAATGTGAATCACCCAGTTGTTCTCATTTTCTTTCTGCTTACGCACCAAAAAACCTATATCAATTTCAACTTTATCTACTTTCTTTTCATCAAATATTCTCGTGAGCTCCTCTTCAATATGACTCAACCTCTTAGAAAGACCTCTTTTATGTTTACGTAATTCAATAAGCTTATTTGCTAAATCATTTATTTCCTTTTGATTCACTCTGACGTTTGTGTTTGTACTAGTAGTAGGTTTAGTTGGTGTTTGCTTAGGTACTAATTGACTCTTGGGTGTAACTAGAGAAGTGTTCTTTTTATTATGAAGTACAGGTGATGGATATTGTCCTTTTGATATTGGAAATTTACAATTACAAGGTAAATTAGCTGTTACCTTTGGATAGTGTTCTCTAATTCTGTGGCAACTGATTGGTTTACTATAGCTTCTCTTAATAAACTTATTAGTTATTGCTTCATCATAATTCATCGTATGTCCGATTACTTGATGAATATACTTCTTACCTTCACTTCCTAAAGGACCAAATACATTTAAAATCAAAAGCCTTTCTTGATGATTTAAATAGTTAGTCGTTTTAGCCTTGTTAATAAAGTGCTGTATAATCGGGCACCCAGCAATAATTAGTTGAATAGAGTGAGGTATTAAATAAGCATCCTCATTTAACCTTTCTACTAAATTAGAGCTACCATTTATAAATTCTCTTAATTGTTTTCTTGAGATTTTCTTTACACTTTCAATAGGAGATAACTGGTCTTGGAGGATATGTCCTTCTTCATCTATAAAGTACCCCTGTTTTTTTGTTACTGAATGTCTTCCCCAAGGCAATTTAATTTTTTGCCCTACTTTATCTGGCTTTAATTTTCTTTGATGAGGAAATCGCTCCCAAACTATCCCTTCAGTAGGTGTTAAGTCTTCTATTAGTTTATTTAGAAAATCATAAGCTTCAGGTAAAGGGACAGGTTCATCAAAGAAAAACCATACATGATAACCTCTATTTCCACTTTCAACTAAAAGACTAGGAAGAGAGTTTTCCTTTGCTTTTGTATATATTTTGCTCATATCCTTAAAAGCTTTTCTTAAGAGACTTTGAAATTCTTCTTCATTTCCTTTGATTTTTTGAAGTTGGTAAGATTGAATGTCAATATCTATGAGGGCATAAGTAACTGTTTTGTTTGATCTAACCATTGGTTGAACTATCGTAATCTCGCCACAAAAATGTTTTTCAACATCTTCAACAGTCCAAGGTCTATGAATAGGCTTGGAAACTCTCTTACCCTCTTCAAGTACTTCTACATAAAAGGAGCCTTCTTTCCCGTTAAAGAGGTGATAAAATTCCGTAAAAGCATTATTTTTATCAAGACTAACTACAGTTTTTTTCTCTTCACTATTATCATTACATATATCAAATCCTGGATTCGGATCATGAAGTAACTTCGCGATTGCAAACATTCGATTTTCTATTAACCAATCCACAAACTCTTCATTTTTACTGTCTTCTTTGTGGAAATATAAACTATTTAGTCGCTCTAATAGATCTTCCAAGAGACTTTCTTTAACGGTGTAGTTATATTTTAGCCACCCCTTCATTTCTTCTGTTAAAGATAAGTTCTTATTAAAGATTAGTGCCAGCCAATAAAATGAGTCTTTTGTTTTATCGAGTTGAAGACTGAGAGAAAATAATGTCTCACAATGCCACCGCTCAATCGGTTTCCCATAAAGGTTGTTAGTAATTTTAAGATAGCAATTCTCTATTATTTGTTTATCTGTTGTAAAATCGCGGGATAATAATAGGACTTCATAGTTGGCAATTTCTTGCCATGGTATAATAGAGAAATATTGTTTCCACCCATTTAATATTTGTTTATATTTGACAATCCTTTCTTCAATGAGCGATTTATTATCTTTTGATATTTCATTCAATTTCATAATTAAAGATTTTGTTCCTTTTTCACTTACTACCCTACCAGTTTGTGTGAACGTGAAGCCTAGAAAGGTAAATTGTTCGGTTATATGTTTAACTGCAGTTTTGTCTAAGTTACAATTAAGCTTAAGCGCTTGTAAAGCCTCTTGCATCTTAGCTAATCGAAGTTTAACCTCATCTTTAGAGTGATCAGCAATTATTATATCGTCTGCAAATCTTATGTATGGTTTTCCACTACTTGTCAAGTATTCATCAAAGGTATACAAATAAATATTTGCTAATAATGGGGATAAAGGACTTCCTTGAACAACCCCTTTTTGTTGCTTACTGAACAAATACATCACAAAGTCAATCTTTTCCTTTTCTTTTATAAATGTTTCTAAAACTTTCCTAAGGATAGAATGGTCGATTGTATCAAAAAAATCTGCAATATCAGTTTCACCAATCCAATCATAGCCATCATCATAAATCCACTTTTCCAGTTGTTCGAGTGCTTGAGCTGACGACTTCCCTTGCTGATAAGCATAACTTTGAGGGTGATGTAGCTCCTTACATTGTGGTTCTAACCAACACTTAACAATCATATGAACTAACCTATCCTCAACTGTAAGAATACCAATGTTTCTTTCTTTTCCATTAGCTTTAGTAATGCTTAATTCTTTAACCGGTGATGGCTCATATGTACCAACTAGTATCTTTTCATAGACCCCTTTCACAAAATCTTCTTCATCTTTAATAGAACTAAAGCGTTTACCGTCTATACCTGCTGCATCACTACCCTTTTTTGCCTTTTCCCATGCTTCCCATAGATACTTCTCAGAAAAAATAGTAAGTGGTTGCAATAAATACACATCCTCTCAATATATATTTTCTGATTATTTCGACAACAAAATCGAAATTCCTTCCTTATTATGTAAATATTACTTTATTTTGCATTTAAGTTATTTAATATATGTAAATATGAATTTATAAAAAAACTAGAGCTACTAAAAATAGAGTAGCTCTAGTACTATTTATTCTCTGTTACTGTTGGATTTTGTCATACATTTCTTGATTACCTACTAATGTTCGATACAAATGGATTGTCCTTTTTGCTTGTTCTTCAGCGTTATTTATATTATAAAGTGAATTATTTTGAAAACCTCTTAGGAAGTTGGTCACTCTTGCTACATTGCCTGATTTGGCAACTAGAATTAGACACAAATAATGTAATCCTACTCCAACGGGCAGTGTATTAGCATTTTCCATTTTGATAACTTTTGAGAAATTAACAATAAGTGTATACGTAGGCTGCATTACTTCAATTAAATATCCAAAGTTATAGATTTTAAAGTGGTGAAGTTGTTTTAATAAACTTTGAATAAATGCTTGGTCTTTGATTATCCCCTTATTACAATTATTAGCAATATTTTTATCTAATGATTTAATTAATTCATCCTTACTTAAATACTGGGTTAATGATGCTTCATCAATTATTACAGAGAAAGGGTCTGAATTAATTTTAGCAATTATATCTTCTTCAAACTTGCCTAACTCACTCCGCAACTTTACAAATTCTAGATCTGCAATTTCTAGTAGTCCAGCAATTCTTGAAAAACTCCTTCTTAAATTCTTAGGAATTTGAGATTTAGATTTATACCCTAAGTCATGTTCAATCTCAGCCCATGTGTGCTGAAGTATTGACCTTATTTGTATTTCTGCTTTTAAGCCCTTATATTTACGATATTCAGTAAATTTTAGGCGGTCGTCTTTGAAGCTAATTACGTAATGGAGTGACATATACCCAAATCTATCAGGGTCATGTGTCAACCTTTTATCGATTGAGTTCGCTTGATCAATCTTGAATTCATTCTCAATAATGTTAGCTATGCGATCAACATCTTCAGAAAAATAAGTAATTATACGTAACCCTACTAAATCTGTCACATCCTCTAATAATTTATAACTTTTATCCGAACGATTAATTTTTTTAAATAAACTATCAGAGCTCTTTACTCTACTTGGAACTGAATGAAAATGAATATTATATTCATACAAAATATCTTCAATAATAGATCTTAATTCCTTAGCAAAATCTTCATAAAGGTCCTCATTTTTTTCAAACTTTTCTATAATATCTTTAGCTAGTTCCTCCTTCATTATCTCTTCTCCTTTGAAACTTGCATTTGTAAATTAATTAAATGTTCGGAGTTGTTTAATGAACGAACTATAATCCTATCAGGACCCATTACAAAATGGTGAATAGAAGTATCATCTGCTTCAACTCTAAAATCCTCGCCTACTGGCAAATGTAATACTTCCTTTAATATGGCACCAATTGCTCGACCGTGTGTTACAATTGCTACTGTCTGCCCCGGATGGGAATAATAAATCTCGTAAAAAGCTTCTATTACTCTGTTAGAGAACTCAAACTGCGATTCTCTCCCCCACTGTTTATTCGAAGGGAAGTCTACATCTGCTGAATTTGGATACCTAACCTTTGCCTCTTGTTTAGTTAATCCGCCTGCTAAACCATAATCAATTGCACGCAAATCATCCATAGTAGTAGCTTCTATATTTAATTCCTTTCCAATAATTTCAGCGGTTTGTCTCGCCCTATTTAAAGAACTAGAGTAAATTGCATTAATGTTATAGTTTTGTCTTAATTTATTAGCAAGTGTTAAAGATTGGTTGCGGCCATAATCCGTTAAATCAAAATCTGCCCAACCTTCAATTCTATTCTCTTTTTCTCCATTATGCTGACCATGCCTAATTAGAATAAATTCAACAGTCCCAGGTTTTGGTGTTTCTATAGTTGGAGAGAAACGCAGTTGAAGATCTACACAAGCAGCATTTAATTTTATGATATCATTGGCAGTTGTTTTAATATGATAAATCCACGTATGAACACCATCAGAGAAAAAACCCTCAATAATTCCTTCCTGAATATTAATTGGTTTAAATCGAATATTGCTAGGCATCTTTTCTTTTTTCTCAATCAGTTCGATATTTGTTACATACTTTAATGTAATCATACTTTGCAGATCTGTAATAAAAGATAATGGTAATTCTTCTATCGGAAAAGAGAGTTGTGTATTACTAGATTGTGAGTCTCTTTTTGGCAAATATAAAGATGCCTCATCATTAAATCGCTTGAGTAAAGTTTCATGAATTAATAAACCAACTGAAGTAAGTCGATATTGACCGCCATATTCATTTAAAAAATCAATTATCTCTTCTGAGTCTATGTCCTTTTGCAAAACCTCTGCTGGAATAGAACCTTTGCGATATATTCTATCAAAAATTGCAAAATGTTTTAGCCATAATGAATAATCCATTGCGATTGGAAGCTTCGGAATAGGTAAAATATTCTCACTTTCGATCGAATAATAAACTGGCACCTTAAGAAGTTGGCCAATCGTACCCATAAAAGAGGATACAATTAAGTCTCCTCCGCTAGCGTTGATAATGCATTCTTCACCTTTTTTTTGCTTCATGTACACTATTTGTGATGTGTTCTGAAAAAGGTTTCGCAATCCCTCATTTTTATATTCGGATATATTTTCTTCATTCAATCCATCTATTGTAATTGTATGTATGTTTTGAAATTCGTTTTTGAAATAAAGCTTTAATATTTCACCAGTTAGTTTTCCTTCTTTGGTGTCTGGGAGCATGAGGTAGAGGTCAGTTTTTTCGTTCAATAAGTCATTATCTAATGATAATTTAATGGTGGATACTTCGTTTATTTGATTATATTTTTCAGTTTTTATCATTTCTACTACTTTTTTTAGGTTATTCTGGTATATATGAATCCCATTAATAGGAAGTTCCTTTAATAGTGAATTCCCAACAGTAGCTATTAAAGAAGTTTTCATAACACAAAAAATCCTCCTTCTTCTTATTAAACTAGCTCCTATCAAATTGATAGGAGCCGTTGTTAAAATTAATTCTTAAGTAAGAAATCTTTTTCTTCACTCGGAAATGGTAGTACTTCGTTATATCTTGATTTTTTTCCTCTAGAGTTATTTACAAACCAATCAAAAATTTTACTAGATTTAAAAGGGACAGGATATTGAATTGGTGACCTTTTCTCACTTGGAGTTAAAATAGCTACCATATCTACTACTTGTATAATATTTTCAAATGTACAATTAAATGCTTTTTGCATTTCTTGTTTAAATAATTCAATATAGTTATCTAGTTCTATCTTACTGTAGCTTTTTCGTTTTTCTTCCCAAGTAGTGTATAGAGATGTAATATTCGTTTCTTCAAATCCATCAATATCTACACTAATTTGGCCAAATCCAAATGGCTTGCCGTATCCTAATCTATGATGCATACCTTTTTCAAGACTTAAAGACCATAATAAAGCACCAAATTCTACGTCAGTAAGTCCTTCTACTTTTATTTCAAAAGTAAATTGATTTCCTTTAGACATTGCATCATTTATAGTTCTGTTTAGATTGGACTTTTCTATATTTCTGTCTAAAGAAGGGTTTTGATTACCATGCGATAAATACATCTTTCTCCCTCGAATGGTTACCTCTTGGTGGTCATAGCCATTATCAAAATATTTCCCTTTGAGACTACTAGCACTCAAATCCTTTGATCTTAAATACATGGCAACTGCAGTAGGTTTAGGTGTACCTAGAATTCCAAGTGTTTGCTGTATAGTTCCATTTTCTTTCGTTAATATTGCATCACTGACTCTCACTTTTCCTTTATATGCATGCCTCTTATCATCATTTTTAATATCACCTACATCCCCTTGTACCCAGCCAAACAGACGAGATGCAGGGCAAAGATCCTCATAATTAGTTGGATGCTTAATGTGATTTGGTAACATGTCAAGAATTGAAGTATTATATTGTCTTCGAGAGATCATTACCGGGTACATTCCTTCAACATTTTCATCCGAATCTAATTGAACATAGAGAAGTTCTCCTCCCTTAACTTTTTTATTATCATAAAGATGTCGGCTTAATTTATTCTGATTATTAGTGTCTTTCTTAAGCTTAATTTCGTCTTCATTTACCTCTTGGTAGTTTGTTATTAATTGATTATATTTTTTCACAATATTATTTGGGACACTTTTTAACATATTTTCAAATTGGTATTCACCATCTAAATCTTGTTCATCCATTCGATAAAAAAACCTTTCATCATGCTTGTTAAACATGTTTTCCCCCGAATGATAATACCAACCTCTAATGGCTCTTGAAGGATCAGATAAATTATTTTTTTCATCGCTAATTTCTAGTACTGACCTTAAGAAGAAAGGCCTTTTATGGTGTTTGATATCACTAGATAATATAGCATATACCTCAGATCCATGTTTAATATTTCCAGAAACATTTGGGATAGGCCTTTGATGATATGGTGTATTACCTATAGCTGCCCATTTATATCTTGGAAACCACGCTGCATACATTAAGTTTCTTGACTTGTTATGCACATGTCCAGTGAGTAACTCTACTTTAAACTGTTCACCATCTTTAATAAGCCTTGCAGGAACTAAGTCTTTTGCCATTCCTGTGTCGCCACGGTAAAAGAGTGGGATATCTTCCTCATTTTCATTTAAAATAGAATAGCTTGAGTTAGTAACTGCTTCATAAACACTTCGGATCATTCCTCGTAATGAACTTCCAGGGATTGTATACTTACCATCCTTTTTGTGAAATTCATATTCCTCATGACCATTAGCATGAGTTTTTACCTTATTACCACTAACAAATAACGGACTTTCTGTAGTTACATTAACTTTAACCACACCTGAAATTCCTTCGTTACTCCAATGGTTTTCTGGAGATTTTCTTACGAATTCAGTGCCATCATTTGCAGGTTCTGACCACCTTACAAAATTGTAAGGATTGTAGAATTTATCCATTTGATTATTGACTGAATTATTAGTATGACTGGTATTAATAGCATTTTTTAACACTCTTACTTTAATGGCTTGAGGACCTTTAGTGCCATTACTTCTTTCATACTGTACCTCTTCACCTTTAGTTAATAAAGATGCATTTGTTACATTTTTTATATGAATAAAAAGACCATCACGAGATCCATCATCAATAAATCCAAAACCTCTATCTTCTAAATATTTTTTTATTTTTCCTTTAGGCAATTATTAACCCTCCTTCTATAATGGTTGTGTTATCGGTTTGTCTTCCCAAACAGCTTGCAAAACTATTCCTAGTATAAAGCTACATGAGGATTGAAATAAAATATAACTTGGCGGCAAACCTAAGATCTCTCCATAAAAATAAAAAACCTTTGTATCAACAATGCCATTTAAAAATGAGTGTAATGTATAAGAACTAAATGATGAACTAATCCAACATAATCCTAAGGACACAAAATTACCAAATAAATAGATGTGCATTACTCTACTTAATTTTAAAAAGCCTAGGTAATTTTTTATTTCAACTGATAAATATGAAAATATGATTCCCTGGCACAAAAAGCTAAAAAGTATTAAATAAATATTTTTTAGTATTGTATCTTTACCAACAAAGATATTAACGTACCAATCATAAATTTCTCCTGTGATGAGAATTGGTAAAAAGCCAATTATAATAGATGCAGTTAATCTAGGAATAAACAAACTATTAATATTACTATTTTTTCTTTTAATAGCGTTAAAAAGATTATATCTTGGCACATAGAAACCATTAATTATTTTTGAAACAAACTTATCTAACCCATTTAGTAATGCATAGTTTTTTTGTAAGTCTTTAACAATAAGGTCAACAACATCATCTAATTCAATATCACTCTCACCTTGCTGAGTAGAACCCAGATATCTCCCAAATACATCTTTAAAATGAGTAGGTAATACATATAATGAAAAAGATTCAACATATAAATAATCTGCAAACCTTATAAATTCTATTTTATAGGCTTGTTCTACCAATTTTCTTAAACTTGAAGTGACTCTATCGTTATCAATAATTAACTTAAGTGTATGCAACCTTGTTAAGTAGCAAAACAATAAAATATCTTTTTTATCAGTTTGAGAAATCCCTTTAACTACTGATGGATCTGCCAAAATGTGTGCAGTTTGTAAAAATCTCTGCAATAATAAAAGTCCTAAAATATTATTGGAATTTTCATCTAAAAATTGATGAACTTCGTTGCTTAACACCTTTCTCCACTTCACATCAAATAGTATTCCTTGTTGATTTTTGTTAAATTCATAAATTTTTTCTTCTTGGTTTTCATTTAATTGAATGTCTAAATCTTTTTCACTTGCAAATAATTGAGAAGTAAAATCATCTAGCATTTCTTCATTAGTTGTTATTTCATCAAGTGTCAATGAACCTTTGGAGGTAAAATATTTATTAAAAACAGGTATCCTTTTGTTTACACTAAACCTATAAGTCAAGCTGTCTTCTAAATCCATTTTAATTTCACTATGTTGCTCAGGACTAAAAAAGCCGACGGACCCATCTTTATTTATTGCCCATTTCATATGTAAGCCCCTTATTAAATAAAATTAAGTACACTTTCCCAATCATTGATAATTCCACTTTTTGGTCATTTACTACTAAGAAATCCTCAATAAATTGTAAGTACTCTTTCAGGATAAATTTATTAATAGAAAGTTTTATTGATAATATTCTATCAATTTCTTCTAATGCTTCATCTATATCTGTATAGCCCGTCTTATCAATTTTATTAAGAATAAGATTCATTATATTCGTGTCTTCTTTATCAGACGTAAACAATCTATTTAATGTAGGTATTTTAGGAATCTTTACTAATGAATTTTCTTTACTAGCAGCCGCTTCTTCAAATACGTAGTACATGTCTTTTCGATGGAAAGAAGCGATATGGGTAACCAGTGGGATAAAATTCTTATAACCACCTGTTATATTAAAAATTTGTTTTTCATTGCTTTTTTCTTCATCTGTCATATATTCATTTATAGTTTGCACGAAATTAGGTAAACCAAGACTACTAAATCGCTCAATATCTTCCATTTGGAATCCTTCTATTTCTCTCATGTTTTCTTCTTTTATTGTGAAACCAAGTTTAGTAAAGATACTTTGAATGATAATAGCACTTACATATGAATGACCTGTGTCTGAAATAGCTAAGACAATTTCAGTATTTTCAGGATCAAGTTCCAGTTTCTGAATTAAACGAAGAGTACTCGCCACTTCTGCAGGACATAGCCTCCATCTAGAGATATTGTTATTACCATCCCAATTCTCCCAGTGTTCTTTAGCAAGCTCAGTTATATATAGATTGGAAATATCTCTAAGGTATGGTTCAAAAGATATTCTCGGTTCTATAGCTTTCATTCTATTAAACGTATACCGTTTACAAAGGGAATCTAATAGTTCAAACTTTTTATTTACTACTCCGTTATAAAAAACCGGGTTACTTTTATTCGTACCTTTTATCCAATGAAGATTTTTTAATTTTATTTTTTCCAGCGTTGATGTACCAACTGTACAAATGATTGTTGTTTTCATAGAATCCCCCTTTATAATACTCCACAAAGTCGGTAGCCTAATCCACCATATTCATCATTAAATTTGTACTCTTTAATAAGTATTTTGGCTACTTCATCTTTAAAAACAGTTTCACTTTTAACAATTGCACCCAAACTTTCTACAATATACGCTTTTGCTCTTGGGTTTAACTCTTCTAAATTTTGGTTATTAAACTCTATTCCTTCAAGATTTTCTTCCATTTCTTGTTCAGAAACTAATAAACAATTAAAATAATCACCATTTCTTTGATAACGCAGTTCCCAAGATTCTGTGAAGAGCCTACCATCGCGATCAAATTCTGTTAATTGATGCATCTTGTTATAAAATCCAATCTCTTTCGTTTCTAGAGAATTGCGTAACCAAAATGTGTCGTGATTCTGTATACTACTTATGAGTTGAAGAAATTTTTCCTCTGAAGCTAAAAAGGCATATCCAATCATACTTCTACCTCCTCTCTATCACTAACTTGCTTAAGGAAATCGGTCCAATTAGTTTCTAAATAATTTGCAAGAGTATCTAGAGTTTCAAATGAGTACGTGTTATAAACACCTTCTTTTTTACTTTGAGCTTTTTCCAACAAAGTTCCCCATTTACTCTGTAGATTTTGGTTATAAACATTGATAGAAATGTCATTACAACCTACATTAACTTCTCCAAAGCCTATACTAGATTTTGCCCCTATTGATAGATTCCCTTTTTGAAGATCCCTTATTAAGAAACAAAGCCAAACAATTTGCCACTCCTCCGGGTTCTTTAAGTGAACTGTAGTTGATGCATCGCCTTTTGTTATACACTCTGTCTCAAAAAGAGCACCATTTTTACTTCCACCTCTAAAACGGTCAATTGCTATATTTGTCCTTGTGTCAGTAGATACAGTATTAGAATTAAACATCGCATCTTCTACAGTTAGTCTGCCACGAAATACCGAATGGCCAAATAGTTGATTAATAGGGTTTAACTTATCATAAAATTCAATAGATTCGTATTTATCCTTTTCTTTCTTTTGATATACTTTCTTTTTATTATCATCTGAAGAAGGCTCCACATTTATTAAATGATAAAAAATCTTTTCAGTATGAGAACGAAATACACCTTTTATACTACTGCCTGGAATATAATATTTACCATTTGAAGTAAGGCAGTAAAGTTTATTGTTCTTTTCCTTTTTACCAACCGTCTCTTCCTTGGGAGCTTGAATTAGTAAAGGAGATCTAGGACTTAGTGTTAATTTCATAACTACTTCACTGTTTAATTTTCTCCATCGACCATCAAATACCATTGTTCATCACCTCTCTTAAACTAATTCAAATATAATGTTAAATTTATTATCATCTACTTTAATTGCGCCTTCGTGTTTTTTATTTATTAATGATTTTAAATAAGCTTTTTTATCGTCAGAATGATCAAAGTGATAAGTTTTAACTTTAGCATCTACTAATTGAACCGAACCTAATCCTCGAGAGATTTTACCCCCAAGTTGAATATTCCCATTAACAAGCTCATGAATTGCTAAGTATAGAAGCTTTTCATCTTGCGTAGATAGATTTTCTCCTTCAATCATAAAGTCAAATTCCTCCCCGGCATGTACAACTTCATAATCAAACTTTGCTCCATCTTTCGCTGCTCCTGTATCGCGATCAATTTTAACACTATGACGTACAGTGCTATGGATTTTAGAATCATTATTTTTCGTTAGAGTTCCATCATGTACTACTATTTTTGAGGCGCGGAAAGTTGATCCATAAAGTTGACAAATTGGGCAAATATTTTGATCAATTTCATTATTAACTTCATTTTCTTTCCCGTCACGAATCAGCGGTTGTAATTTTTCTTGTAGTTCTTTGCTCGCTTCCCCTTGATTACAATCATTTTCAGCTAAAAAGCAAACAGGTACAGAATTATTTGTTAAAACTAAATGATGCAATCGTTCTGATACAGCTCGTAAGACACCTTTCAAACTAGAACCTGGTATATACGGTTTATCAAACGCATCTTTCATCACTGTTGCATCCGTTTCCAATGACATTTTTCCTGACCCAATGTGCAATCCCGAAAGTAATTTGATTTTCCCAGTGAATATTGTTTTGTTCTTAATTTTTACCATTTTTCTTCTCCTCCAATACGATAAAATCTGCGATAAAGAGAAAAACGTTTTTTGCTAATTCAAGATAGTAAATACTATACTGAGGTGAATTTTCTCTTGTCTCTATATCATAATCCATTGATAAAGTAATTAGGTCTAATTTAAATCTTTCAGAAAACAATTCATCCATTAATTGTAATAATGTAAGACCATCTATATTTTTCGTCTCCCAATATTTAGCTACACTCCCTCTAATACTTTCTTCTACTAATTTTTTTCTGGATACTGAAATTCCATCTTCTAAAAACTCTTTAACTCGTCTAGAAAGGGAATTAAAATATGATGCACTACCATATTTGCACTCAAATGAATCATCTAATTCCTTTGCAATATGATAAGCTAACTTTTGTATTTCTTTTTTAATAAACTGGCTTTCCCATTTGATAGTTAAATCCATTTATTACACCTCCTCCATTTGTAAGTGGAAGGGGTGACAAACAAATACAGTTCCAAATCCGTCATAGGTTCGCTCACCTATTGGCATGTTTTCGATCTTTCCTAGTAGATCAATCCACTCTTCATCCGATCCTTCTTTAGATTTGAATAAATAGCTACTACCAACCTTGATACCGACTTCATCATCTAGAGCAGTTTTCCACATTTGATTCCATCCTGAAATTTGCTTTGTACTAACTTGTGAATATTCTAGGGTGAAGTCTGGTATTGTTAAGTTTGTATAATTTTCTAGTAAGTCCTTTGTTAAGTCTGTTCGATATCGGAACCAGTTATCTTTCAAAATTGCATCAGACATACATGTTATAGAAAAGGCAAATTCATCTTGTTTAATCACATTCTTTTCTCTACATAATGATTGAAAGTCTTTCCATCTTTCTTCCAAACTTTTATTTAATGATGGATTACCTTCCGTTGGTATTCTCTCATTAACTTCTTGGCAATTAGTCACATTTAACATTCCAAATCCCGATGTTCTTTTACTACCAACTCGAAGGGTAGCATTAATATTCATTACATTTTCAAAAACTGCTTTATGTTCCCTAGGTACTTCTATAATTCCCTCAAATATTTCTTCAATATCAATTGTATTTTCAAAAAATATATGACCTTTTTTATTCGTCTGTGTAATTGGGTCAATTGCTATATGACCTGTTTGTAATTTATTTACTAGTCGTGCATCTTGATAAAGAAAACCTTCCAATTGATAATCCTCAAGTGCTGTTATAGGTCGATCATAAGGTAATAAAGGTGACTGGCAAACTTTACCACCTTCTGTTTCATGGTTACATTCAAATGAAGCTGAATTATATTCTTTCGTATTAAGATAGTTATCTAGCAAGCTATCTCTAACTCCGTGATTTTTTTCGAAATCTTCGCTTACAAAACCAGGGAATTGTTTACAAGAGACTGCTGTTAAAGGTAATAATGAAGAGTTCGCCGGGTGAAAGTTTCCAAAACGGTATCCTTCTTCAACAAATAAATCTTTAACTTCTTTCGTTACGGCAACCTCATCTTGATATTTATCTAACTGTTTCATTAATTGTATAAAAGCCCCTCTAATTGATGCTCCTGGTATGTATTCTAATGAATGAAAGACAGATGAATCTCCGCTAGAAGGCCGATTAGATAATACCAAAGGTGAAGCAGTCTCGAGAGTTATTAAATAATATGTTTTATCCATTATTCACTACCTCCTCAACAAGATTAGCTATGTTATTTTCTAATAATTGATTAATTTGTCTTTCAGAAAATAACTTTCCATCTATTTCAACCTTTTTTATTAATAGGCTCAAATGACCTAAGCCAGCCCTTCTCCTACCTCCAACTCGTTTTAAACTATAGAGACTAAGGAGTAGGTAATAGATTGGTTTAGGAATTCCATTTAATGTTATTTCTTCTTTTATAATTCCATTAATAATTCCTTTAAACACTAAGTTATTTTGAACAACTTCATGTGTGTATAGATGTTCTGATTTTGCTACTCTACGACCACGGACTATTTGATTTCCTGACTTCACTTCATAAAGCATGTTCGCTTTATCTCTTAGATTTTCTTTAATTTCATCATTAAGTTCCCAATGTGAGAAGTAAAGTCCACCTTGTTTCTTTTCAGAACCAAATAAGCTCTCCACTATATCCAAACTACTGTTGCCTGTTAGACTTAATAACTTTCGGTATTCGTCTCTAAGCATACCTTTAACAGTATGACCAAAGACGATTGGATAACGTTCGTTTTCTTTAATTCTTGATAAGGTTTTCCTATCAATAATCCCAGCAAATCCTTCCCCAGTTCCTACGTGGAGCATACTTTGCAAGTTAACATTATATTCTATCATGATGTTTGCCATTGACGATTACCTCCTTCCAAATAACGATAAATTTCAAAAGCATCAATTAAGGGGCTACTATCATAATCATTTTCATTTACCCATAGTGATTCTGCTGATTGCCCTTCATATAAAATTTTATATAATTCTTTAAAATCTTCACGTAAATCATCACTTAAATTCCCAATGTATTTTCCATAATAGTAATTAGCCTCCCACTCCTCTAAGAAATGCAAGTGGTAGAACGCTTTTATTTTACTACTAGGTAATTTATGCTCTTTCATAGACTCAATAACATTCTGTAATTGCTGCCACTGAGTCAATGTATAAGGTCTTTTAGTTAGTAAATACTCACCATCTTTTGTGCTTCTACGTAACTGTTGACTTCTAATTGAATTCAAATCTGGATTAGATGACATTGAAACAACCGTATAGTCTAAAGTTGATAATTCTTCTGCATCTGTCACACCATCTAATTTCAATTCGTAGTTCTTCTTTTTAGCAGACCGAAGTAATTGTTCTGCTAGTGGTACTAAATACTTAATAGGGAAAGAAGCTTTAGCAATCGCTACTCCTGCAGACATCGTTAACCCACGCCAATTGGGATCAATTTCTCGTTGATATTTAAACGTTTCTTTTGAATAAATCGCAAACTTTCTCAAAAAAGAACTAGCAAATTCCATTGCTTTATTGGATGGAACAGCAACAATTAAATCATCCCCTGCAGTAAGAATAAGTTCAATTGGCAGTACATTCACTTTGTCAGAGTCATCAGTGCCTTCATCATTATTAACTAACAGTGGAAAAGAGTCAGTTGTCGGATAAAGCTTAATAATTGTATCGATTACTGATTTTCTAATGCAGTTTTTTAAATGCTTACTAAACTCTCTGTAACCTTCAGAAGTCTTTATCTTTTTTAGTAATTTATTCATACTATTTCCATCAAAATACAAGAGACCAATTTCATTATTACCAGCTGCTTTACCAATAACCGATAGTTGTTTTGGCCATTCAAACGAATCATTATATATCTCAGCTAAATTCTCTCTAATCGGCGAAGAAACTTCCTTATATTCATCATAAAATGCTTGTTTGATTACTGAAGACGGGCTTATTTTAGCAAATGGAACTTCTGTTTCATTTCTCTTTGAAAGAGTTTTATACTTTTGTTCTACTTTGTTCACTTCATAGAATTCCTGCTGAATATCCTCTACCATCTCATACCCACTGTGCGAACAACGATAAATGATTCCTAAGTGCTTATTTTGTCCGTAACTTCTTCCTGCTTGCTTTTTTTGGCGTAACTTAAATTCTCCTTTAGAAACACTTTCGTAATAAGCATCATGGTTAAGTTCAACTACTTCCCAAGAGATCGATGCTGAATTTGTCCATTTTCTATAAAGACCTTCTATTAACTCACCACAATTTTTAGCGTCTTCTTCTTCTGCAAATTCAACCTTTCCGCTTCCACCATCAAGATAGA
The DNA here is from genome assembly GCF_002262935.1 of Lottiidibacillus patelloidae. Taxonomy (NCBI): domain Bacteria; kingdom Bacillati; phylum Bacillota; class Bacilli; order Caryophanales; family Bacillaceae; genus Lottiidibacillus; species Lottiidibacillus patelloidae. The sequence goes on from NZ_NPIA01000007.1 coordinate 58,785, forward strand.
TTATTCTAAACTTATCATTTTCTTCAAGTTTATTTTCAGAAAATCCAAAATAATCTAAAATAACCTTTTTAGTCTTCTCTACATTTAAAGTTTCCAACAGCATACTTGCACCACGAATTTCTTTAAGTTTTGAAGATGCGAACACGTATTCCTTTATTTTATCGGTGTCTAACAAAAGCAAGTAATTTAGTAACATCTGTCATCCCTCCCTAATTTGATTTTGATTTTGATTGCTCAAGAAGAAGCCTTCTTTCATCGCAATTTTTTTCTCTTTTATCGAAACCATAAAGTAAATTGACCTAATCCGAATGTTGTTGCTTTCCCAACATGAAACTTTTCGGCAAACATTATTGCAGGCAATAGTTCATCTAGTTCCTCCGTTCTTTTTAAATCAATTCTTCCAATTACCCCACCAAGTTTCATATATCTTTTTTTATTGGTAGAGTAACGAAGGATATCTTCCCACTTGCTCCTTTTCATCAGATATGTATGCTTAGGAAATTGTAATTTCGAAGTGTAAGCCTTAAATGAACTTCTTTCAATAGCAGTATCTGTATGGATACCTAATTGGAAAATCCTATGGTGAACTTGCCAAAGAAATCTTTCCATACTAATCTCTTTTATTAAATTTCCATTCTGCTGAATACGGAAGGGAGTTTCAAATTCAATTCTGAGATTTTGATAATCCGGTATAGCATATGTGAAATTAGTAGCTTCAGGTTTTTTTATGAATTCACTAGTGAAAACCTCCATTTTATCGTCTTTCAATATTTGAAGCACATTATCTACAGCAAATTGCATTTTATATTTTCCTAATTTAAAGAGATGGAACTGTTCAAATACATGATACAAGTTGGTTGCAAAGAGCTCCGCTTTTTTTCCAAATAGTATTATTTCAAATGTTAATAGATCTCCCTTTTTATATTCCTGATGCCTCTCATTGCAACGAATAATATAAGGGTGGGGCACAGTACCTCCCCGATTTAAACTATCAATCAAAGTTTTAGGTGATTCGAAAATAGCACTATATAAGCAATTATTTATGTACTCACACTTTTCGCAATTCAGCTCAAAGTCATGACAAACATTTTTCTTTACCTTTCTTGCTATTACTCCTCTAAGCATTGAAGTTTTATGTTCAGGTAGCTTCCCATTATTCAAACTTTTTAAGTTAACTTTAAAATGTATATATGGGAAATTTTCTATGTAGTTTTTCATGTGGCTATAGCTCCTTCATATAGTTGTTGGTCTAATTCTATTAACACTGCCTTTTGGATTAGTTTTATTAACGATTGCTTAGGATACAAATCGAACATATCTAAATAAGGTTTAATGAATTCATTTGGAGTAACACCTTTGGAAAGTTCGATGTATTCTTCTTTTGTCAAGTCTTCAAATCCATGTCCACCTACACCGTTATGTCTTAAATCTAGTAATCTATTAAAATCTTTATCTTTAAAAAGAAAATAGAGTTGAGCATAAATCTTCTCCTCACCTTTTAAAGATGAAATTACTTCAGGTCTATCTTTACGAATTTTAATATTATGTTTTGTCTGTATATGCTTCAAATGATTTCTGAGCTCTTTCTCGTATTTATGCAAATATTGACCAATTTCGTCTTTCGGTAGATCGAGTCCAAACTTTCTATTACTTCTTATCCTAAGTTGTTTCTTTTTAATATCCCAACCAAGTGCAAAAAGCAAAAACTCTTCAATAAGTCGATAGTAAATTACTGAAAAATCAATTAGCCTGTTTTCCTCAAAATAAAAGTTACTTAAGTCATATAGGAAGTAAATAAACTGTCTTTGATCTTTTCTTAATAATTGCTTCATTTCCTCTATAAACTCTAATTCCTTTTCAAATGCACCGTGATTAGATAAAACATCAAATAATACTTCAAAATACTTTCCTTTAAATACATCCAACTGAAATAAACCATTTCCAAAATCCAACAATTCACTGAAACGCTCATTTCCCCACTTATTATTAATAATTTTTTTTGCTGATTTAAAGTTACCTGATACAACAAAGTCTTTTACATGATGATATATTTTTTCATCTGACAAGTAGTCATTTGCAGCAATAGCATAGAAACCTCTAGATTTTTCAGACAGCTCCTTCTCGTTACGCGAAAATAAAATTAAATCATTAATATTCTGTTGAGAAAGTTCATGCGCAATCATATGTTGAAACGTGCGATTACCATTTGATAAATCTAAATATATAGTTGAGTCAGGAGATATGATCTTTGATAACATTTGTTCTATTTGTTGGATAACACTTTGAAAATCTTTATTTAACCTAATTATATGTGGAGTAAAATTTACCTTATTGTAAAAGGTTATAAATTCAAACTGTTCTAATATATTTTTAACGTCTTGAACTATTTCTTCACTAAAGACAATATGTATTTCAAAGGGGCTGTCAATTTTATTAGTTGCAAAAATATCATGTAATAACTTTTCTATGTTTTCAGTTGGAGATGCCTGGTTACCCTCTAAATAGTCATATTGGTGAATTAATAAATGCCTCATTAGGTAAAATTCCTTTCACAATAGTTCGAAGAATGAATCGGTTAATTTTTGTTATATTTTCGTCCGTATTAACCCCTAAATCCCTAAGCAGCAAGCTTGTATCCGAAACAAATCTCCTTTTTGCTTTTTCTTTGGTTATACCAAAGTAACCGGTGTATTCTTTCCATAAATTTTGTTCACTAATACCACTTCGACCGTGACCTATAAAACTGTTGTTTCTAAATTTCAGAGTGTCCGCAACATTCTGACTTTTCATGAAAAAATAAGCTCCATAATATCCGTCCAATTCCCAACTTTCATACATTTCCTCCATTTGTTCTATTACACTATGAAAACTTTTCTTCTTTTTAACCTGCATTTGAACTTGATTCGTCTGTGCATAATGATATAAATAATGCATGATGGCTTCACGCGCCCTATAAAAGCGGATTAAGAATGCTGACATATCACCCATATCCAGATACACATCTAGTTGACGGAATAACTCTACAATTAAGGCAAGGTCCTTCTCTTTCTTATTTGTTGAGTTAAGTTTTTCAAAGACAGATTCTGTTTCCAGAAAAAGGCTGCGTTCCCCTAAATATTTTTTCGCTTCTTTTAAATGGATTGAAGCATCCTCAAAAGCAAAGTTAAATCTATCAATCATCATATGTAATAAACTCTTAAGCCCCTTTGAAAGATCACTAACAGGTAAGTCATCTACCATTAAAAAGGCAGCATAGTAATCGTGGTCTAAAATAAACGCTCGGAATTGTTTGGTCCACTGTTCAGTTTTTCCTTTGATCGTTGTATTAACTGTATGTATTGATGTCTCATTATAATAAACACTTTCATATCTATCTTCCCATTGACGTATGCCTTCCAAAAATAACGCTTGTTCCGGAATAGGATCTCCAAATGAAACGACATGTCCAAATTTAGAAAAGGGATATTTAATGGATATTTCATGTACAACTGGCTCAAAATCAACCATTATCTCTTCTAATGGACTCTCTTTAGAACCAGGTATGATATGAACACGTATGCTTTTTTCTACATTAATTGTTTTATCCAATTCTTTATGTAGGTAACTAATAATTTCAGGAAGAAATTTTGCACTTATAGTTTCTTCAATAATAAACCAACAATGTATCTCTTTAATTTTTCGTTCTTTATTCAACTGTATAATAATTAGGTCTAATTTATTTAAAATTTCAGATAAATCATAGTAATAAAAAGGCTTAATCGAGGAATTTTGAGAGTATTTACCTCTTGATTTCTCTATTAAGCCTGGGAAAATAAAGTGTGGAATAAACATTTCATCCCTCCTTCAACTATAGTTCTTTCTTATCATTACCTTTCCATTACACAAATGTAATAATTACCCATAATTTTGTAAAAAAATAATTAAAGTAAAGATTTGACCCTGTAGTATGCTATAAAAAAGCTTTCCTACTAATTCTATGTATTAGGTCTACGTTTAATGCTTTAGTATTAGACTTAATATGAAATAACCTACTAAAGTTTCATTTTAAATATGTTCAAAAAAGAAAAGGTTGAAGAAAAAATTACTTGTTTTTCAACCTTTCTAGTATTCTAGTATTAATTCAATATGTTTCGTTGATCTTTTAAATATTTATCAAGATCAACCGTCGTCCTTGTTAATTCTAGTAACTCATTATTTTTAAAATATCGAATTTGTTTATCGATATAAGGATTAAGGTTATCTACAACAGCTACTAACGTTTCGTCATCCAAGCGTCTTATCTCATCAGGTGTTAATAGATCGCGTTTTTGAGGGTTTGAGTTAATCCCAATATTGCTATTCTCACTTAATGCTAGCGATCTACTAATCGAGACAATCTCTTTTTGTCCAAATAGCTCTGAAAAGTATTTCGCACTATCTACAGATAATCCTGGAAAGACAAATTTCGTTTTTAAATTATCTAAAATAGTATGTGCTTTTTCTTTTCCATAGTTACTTATTAGCTGATTTATGCTTTGTATGCCTATTGATATACTAATTTTTCTAGATCTAAATGTCGCTAGAGCAGTATCTATATTTGGAATAATACCTATATTGGCAAATTCATCTAAGAAAAAGTAGACGGGGACTTTAGACTTTCTTTCTACTAAGTGTGCCATTAATTGCGTGTAGAAAGGAGCCATTAAAGGTGCTAATGTTGCACTTTTATGTTCTGGAACAATGACATATAATACTGTCGGGCTCTCACTAAAGTATTTTGGATTCAATTCATTGTAACTAGTCGCATTAACTACTGTGGGATCGACAAACAATTGCGCACAAGAAGCTAGTACTGTTCTAATACTAGAAGCCGTCTTTTCTGATTCAGCTGCTTGCATAAAAATATTAAATTGTTTTTTCGCTTCTTTTGATTCCCCTTTAAATAACACCCTTAAAGTTTCTATCTCATTTTCTACTAGTAAGTCCATAGCTGTCGAAATTGTATTTTTAGGAGGCTCTAAACTTCTAACAAATAGTAATCCGGCAGTTAACAATGGGGTAGCCATATTAATCCATTCTGCGCCTCCAGAAACTCCCCCAGTCATTGCCTCGACAGCTTTATTTCCATTAGTTAAAATCATTTGTGCCAGTTCTCTAATTTCAGTAACATTTCTACATAACGAAAGTGGATTATAACGCATAGTATTTTCATGATAAGGGCTAAAAACTAATACTCTCTTACCTTGAGCGATGTTTGTCGCAGCAGTAGTTTTGAATATCTCCCCTTTTGGATCAGAAACGATACACGATGCATTTGGAAGTGAAAGCAGGTTTGGAATAAAATAGCTAGCTGTTTTGCCACTCCCTGTTGGTCCGACACATACCGCATGCTCAAAACTTTTTCTCTCACTTAATCGTAGAGTGCTTCCAATAATTAAACCATCTTCACCGGTTACTTTCTTCATATCTTTAAGTTTCGCAAATGAACTTGTACCCAGTTTTTCTTGCTTTACTAAAACAGGTCTTGGAGCTTCTCCTACCAGCTGGTTAGTTTTATTTAATAATTCTTTATGAAGTTGATCATCATCTATATTTGTTTCCCCTAAGTACCATTTAACAACAACGTCTAAACTATGTAAGCATGGAGGTAGAAGCTTTCCATATTCCTCAAAGTCATCAAGATCATCGCTCAAGATTTGAATGGCATTTAAATGTATGGCAATTACTCTTGGAATAACATCATCATCAAGTAGTGTATCAATTAATGGTTCAAGAGTAATATCTCCTGGATTGTTATAGATAGATCTGCTAAATAAATCTCTACAAATATCCTCTGCAATTCTTCTAGCTAGTATTAATGAAATTTGTGGTTCTACTACTGAAAAGCTTTTTAATTTTTCATAAAGCTTCTTAATTCGATCCATCTTGTCATTAATATTGCCCTGTATAAATCCAATAGACATATGCTACCTTCCTTCTTCCACCGATTAGATATTCACTAATTTAAATATTCAAAATATTATTACAATTATTATATGCCTTTAATTTGACGAAAACAAGAAAATTATGCCAATTTTAACAATTTATTTGAATTTTAGAAAATAGGGTGGATTTTAAAGTGATAGTACCTAAATATGAATTATTAAGGGGATTTATAATGTGGAATTAATACTCTGGACGAGTCATGTTCATTTCTACAAAAGTAGATGGAAACTATTACATAGAAAAACGTGGTGTGTTAATACTCTGGACGAGTCATGTTCATTTCTACAGACGAGCTAGCGGATGATTATATCCGCATCGTCGTGTGTTAATACTCTGGACGAGTCATGTTCATTTCTACCCGAGCGCAAAGAAAAAATTAGCGCAGCTTGGTTATGTGTGTTAATACTCTGGACGAGTCATGTTCATTTCTACTACAAAAGGAAAAAGCAACATAGAAATATACACAAAAATGTGTTAATACTCTGGACGAGTCATGTTCATTTCTACCTTACTTGGAAGTTTTACCCGTCGTGACGAAAGGTGTGTTAATACTCTGGACGAGTCATGTTCATTTCTACAATAAAGTAGGCAGAAATGTCTACAAAATTCTTTATGATGTGTTAATACTCTGGACGAGTCATGTTCATTTCTACAACGCTACATCTGCGATTCGTGCTTTGATGGAAGAAGATGTGTTAATACTCTGGACGAGTCATGTTCATTTCTACGTGGAAGAAAGACGATTTGAAAATGAATTAGTGCAACTGTGTGTTAATACTCTGGACGAGTCATGTTCATTTCTACAATGTGGATATCTGGTGACAAAGAGTTAAAGTTAAAGTGTTAATACTCTGGACGAGTCATGTTCATTTCTACAACAAAACGAGGTCATCTTAAAAGGTTTCTTTATAGGTGTTAATACTCTGGACGAGTCATGTTCATTTCTACTGTACCCAAATTTTACCTTACTATCCCAAGGCTTTCAAGAGCCAAATTACATGGTGCAGATTTTTTCTGTTTTTCAAAAATATATTATGTAAACTAAAATTAGCAACCTTTCAAAATACTACACTTTTCGGGTTTATTAGACAGAAATCGACACAATAGTGCTCTATTTATAGCAAATGTCTCATTACATGGTAACCTGCAATTTTACCCGTTTTTTTAACCATACACAAAATAAACCAACTACGAGTTAATAGTGCAACGTTCACTTAAAATTTAAAGAATTTTATCCCCATTAGTATATGTTTTTCAATGGTTTCTAATTACTAAGTTTCACCAGAACTCAGCTCTTCTCCACCATTTCATATAACAGAACACTATAATCTCTAATTTTATCTTTCAGCACAATTTTCTCTCGCCACTCTTTTGGAATTCCACCAACCCCATAATAAGCTCCAGCAATTTGCCCATAGACCGCTCCAGTTGTGTCTGCGTCATTACCAAGATTTACTGCTAAAAGTAGCCCTTCCTTAAAACTTTCACTATTGTAAAAAGCCCAAAGTGCCGCTTCTAATGATTTCACGACATAGCCACTACCTACAATTTCTGGTGGATTGAGTTTTTTGAACGATCCAGACGCAATTTCGCGAATTTCATCTGCCCATTTTTCCTCAGTAAGTGTTTGCATTTCGATCGCAAATGCTTCAGTTAGAAGTTCCTCTTTTGAGTAATTCTTAAGCGCACCCGCAATAATAGCTCCCATATATTTACACGCATCAATTGCAAGTGGAGCTTGGTGTGTCGTGCGCGAGCTTTCACCAGACATATGGATTGTTTTCTTGAAATCTTTCCAATATAAAAGCGGGATTGGTGCTAGTCGCATAATTGACCCATTGCCAGCAGAGTATTTGTCTGTCGAACCTGAGTAAGGATTTCCAGTTTTTTTATAATTAAATAAAGCATCAGAAACTGTATTTCCAATATCAAAGCAAACACCATTACTACTTAAATAACCTTCTTGTTCCCACTTTACATACCTTTCCAATTGGTCTTTTGCATGAAACCCATCACATTTGATTAAACTTTCAGCAAGACATAATGCCATCGACGTATCGTCCGTCCACTCTCCTGGTTTTAGGTTAAAGACTCCTCCACCAACCATGTCATTAATCGGTTCAAATGTACCTGGCGCTTTAAATTCCACCGTTGTTCCAACTGCATCACCGACTGCTAATCCGATCATACTTCCTAAAAATCTATCTTTCTTATCCAATCGTTATTCCTCCTAAATTGTTCAACTGCTACTTCTCTTGTAATATACTTTCAACAGCAGGTATTAATTACCTTTTTATTCCTTTTATTAAATTAATAAAGAAACACAAAATTCATATATACTTTTAAAGAATATTCAAAATTTTATTGTTGACTTCTTGAAATCGCCTATGGTATATTTCTAACTAATTTAAAAATAAATCAGCTGCAACGAAGTAGCTTGTATTCTCCATAGCAAATAGAGACTGGATGGTTGCTGAAAATCCAGATGGGGTGCAAAGCGAATTACACTGCAAAAAACGAGCTGTTTACTTAATAAGTGGATGAGTATTTTACTCATCAATTAGGGTGGTACCGCGGAGTCTCTTCGTCCCTTTATTGGGATAGATGAGGCTTTTTTTATTCCTTAAAAAAGTTAATATTTAAACAGCTGCAACGAAGTAGCAGTTAACGTCATAAAATATAGAGACTGGATGGTTGCTGAAAATCCAGATGCGTTAACTAGTGAATTACATTGCAATTTACATGCTGTTACCAATGAAGTGGTTGGATGTTGTTTATCCGACAATTAGGGTGGTACCGCGGAGAGCTTCTTCGTCCCTTCTTATAGGGATAAAGAGGCTTTTTTCTATTCCAAGCCAAAATATAAGGAGGTATTCAAATGACAGTATTAACCGAACTAAAAGTGCCAAATCATTTAAAACAGTGGGTAGTTGATCAAAACTATTCAAAGTACACAGCAATTGATCAAGGTGTTTGGCGTTATGTAATGCGACAAAATCACAATTTCTTAAAAGATGTTGCTCACGAAAAATATACTACTGGTTTAACTGAATCTGGGATTAGCATTAATAAAATTCCTAAAGTAGAAGAAATGAATGAATGCCTTCGTCCTTTTGGCTGGAGAGCTGTAACAATCGATGGATTTATCCCTGCGGTAGCCTTCTTTAGCTTCCAAGCAAATGGAATATTGCCGATTGCATCAGAAATTCGTAAATTAAAAAATATTTTATACACACCTGCACCCGATATCATCCATGAAGCGGCAGGGCATGCACCTATTCTTTGTGATCCAGAATACTCGACTTTTGTAAAACTGCTTAGTAGTATCGGGGCAAAGGCAATCGCTACAAAAGAGGAACATGAGGTGTTCGAAGCGGCAAGAGCCTTATCCAATTTAATGGAAACTGGCATTGCAAGCGATGAAGAAATAAAGAAAGCTGAAAACCTACTTACAGAAAAGCAATCTGCCGTAAAAACTGTTTCCGAAGCTGAACAAATTGCAAGATTGTACTGGTGGACTGTAGAGTTCGGAATGATTGGAACAACTGATAATCCCAAAATTTTCGGTGCAGGTCTCCTCTCTTCCGTTGGTGAAAGTGCAAATAGCTTAACAAATAAAGTGAAAAAGCTTCCTTTTCAATTAGAGCATGTAATAGCAACTAGCTTTGACATATCTAAGCAACAACCACATCTATTTGTTTGTGAAAACTTCGAGCAGCTTACAAAAGAAGTTCTCCGTTTTTCAGAGACAATGGCATTCAAAAAAGGTGGCACAGAAAGTTTGGAAAAAGCGTTAAAATCAGAAGCTACTGCAACTGTCGAAATGTCTTCAGGTCTTCAAGTTACAGGTACTGTAACAAATATAATTAAAGATGAAAAAGATGAAGCAATCTTCTTTAAGATGGAAGGTCCGTCAACTTTATCTTTTGAAAATAAAACATTAAGTGGACATGGAAAAGATAGACACTTTCATGGTTTTAGTTCTCCAATAGGAAAACTTAAATCTACTAATAAACAACTAGAAGATTTCTCAGCGATTGACTTAATTCAACATAATATTGTTATTGGCGAAAGGACAACATTGTTATTTGAAAGTGATGTTCAAGTTAGTGGTACTGTTCGTGAAATAATGAAGAGAGATAATAAAATCATTTTAATTACATTAAAAGAGGTTACTGTTACTCATAATGACAAAATACTATTTGAGCCTGAATGGGGCGAGTTTGATTTAGCTGTCGGGTCTACAATTACATCTGTCTTCGGCGGAGCAGCTGATCCAGAAAACTTTTTTCAAACTGAAGATATAAACCAAAGTGTCGGACAAATTGGTGCCAATAAGTTAGAACATAACTGCCTCGACACGATGTATGAGTGGATCAGAAATATTCGTGAGAAAGGCCAAGTAACGTTCGAGGACGAACAAGAACTACGCCGAATTGAAAATACTTTAAAGGTAAACTTCCCAAAAGATTGGTTATTACGCTTAGAATTAGTTGAACTACTTCATACCAATAGTATTTTGCATGAAGTAGAATTGCAGCTCCGTAGTCAGCTTGATAAGTTAAGTATGGTTGACGACAACTTAAGTGAATTAATTAATAAAGGATTAAAACTATTAAAATCATAAGTACACATTTTTCTTGAGAGGAGTTGTTTTTAATAATGGATAATTCTTATGATGTAACAGTGATAGGAGCTGGTCCCGCAGGCATTTCCGCTGCAATCTGGTGCAAACGATTAGGATTAAATGTCATAATTGTTGAAAAAAGAAAGAAAATCGGCGGACAGCTCCAAAAAATACGTAATGACATTATTGATTATCCAGGGCTAATTTCTTCTAATGGAGATGAGTTAATAGATTCTTTTGAAAAGCATTTGCAAAAATTAAATATCCCTATAAAGCTTAATGAAAAAGTTCTTACGATTGATAAAGAAAACAAAGTAATACTTTCTGAAAATCATTCATGGTTTAGTAAATATGTTATTACCGCAACTGGTAGTGGTCCAAGGAAATTAAATATTCCTGGTGAAGAGCAATTAAACGAACACACTAAGTATTCTTCTACTAGTAAAAACGTTGATTGCTTTAGAGGTAAAACGGTCGCCATTATTGGTGGTGGCGACCATGCTTTTGAAGGAGCATTAAATATAGCAGGCGTTTCAAAACGTGTATTCCTCATTCATCGTAGTAATACATTTAAAGCAAGAAAAAAATTTGTTGAACAAGCAATATCCAACCCAAAAATTACGATAATGAAAAACAGCCAAGTGACAAAGATAAATCACGAAAATAACGCTGTAAAGTCAATAAATATAAGTAACAAAGAAAATCAAACACTAGAAGTAGATATTGTATTAATTAGAATTGGCGTATCACCAAACGGTAAAGTCCTCCCTATTGAAAGTCATGACAATAAGTCTTCATTAGTAGACGTCGATAAAAACTTAAGAACATCAGTTCCATGGATTTTTGCAACCGGAGATATTATAACTCCTCCAGCATTATCTAGTATTTCTACCGCTGTTAGTCAAGGAATGATTGCAGCAAAAACGATTAGTCTCGAGGTGTAATCTCTTGAAAAGTTTTACAGATCACTCAGGTTACAAAGTTAATATTACATTTAATTCAGCTGTATTTTCAGAACCGAGCGATGTTCTTATCTTTCCTCTATATAATGAAGGAATTATTTTAACAAACCATAAAGAGCGAGGAATCGAACTTCCAGGTGGCAAAATTAAAAATAATGAAAGTGCCATAGATGCTGCTGTGCGAGAAGTGTATGAAGAATGTGGTGCTTCTTTATCCTCCATTCAGTTAATAGGACAATATTCTATACCAGACTTCAATGCCTCTGGCTTAGTAAAATCAATTTTTGTGGCAAAAGTCTCGGAACTAAATGCAATTAAGCAAACTACTGATACATATGGACCGGTCATATTTGAAACACTTCCAACTACAGCTGATCTAATGCGTGAAGACTTTAGTCCGTATATTAAGGATGAAGTTTACCCATTGACTATTAATCATATTCGGTCAACTAAAAAGTTAAATTCATATCTAAAATTAATTCATATTTAAAGTAGGCAAGTAACAATGATGTTACTTGCTTTTCTTCTTTTAGTTAATGAAGTTTCAGTTCAGAAACTCCCCTATCTGTATATACTTTTAAAGGAGTTAAAAAGATTCTCCAAAACAACGTTTTATAAAAGGAGACATGAACATATGACGAAACGTTTTATGATATTAAGTATTGCATTTCTCTTATTACTCTTATCTGCATGCAGTAATGCTAGCGAAAAAGAGGCACAAAATGAAAACCCTAAGGAAGGTGAAGAAGAAACGAACGAAGACGCCACTAAAGATGAAGACGATCAACCTAATAATGAAGATGATTCTGGCAAAAAAAATGAAGAAGAGGCAAATAACAAACCAGTGAAACCAATTGTTATCGACTTTGATGAAACGTTAAACACGATAACTGTTAATGGAGTGAGAATTGGTGATACGATCGATACTGTTGAATCTTTAATTGGTGAACCACTAAAAGTGGACTACGATGAAGCATTTTCTATTCACACTTATGAGTTTCCAGACGCATCATATGCTGAAAGATTGGTGTTAATTTTTGAACAGGAAATATTAGTTGAAATTGCTGCATCAACTTCCAAGGAAGGCAATTTAGTTACGAAAAAGTTGATACGAAAGTTTCCAGGTGTATTTTTTATGGCTACACAAGTAGTTACAGACTATGAAAATATTCAGGCAAGATATGCTTTGTTGCTTTCAGAAGATGAGGTCATTGTAGTTGATACCCGCGAAGAAGATGGAGAAATTCGAAATTTCTTCTATGTAACACCTGCTTACTATTACGGAATGGGCGATGTAAATGGAACAAACTACTTTAAAAACAAGGAATATTTCACACAAGTAAGTAAAGACCTTTTATTAAACTATTAAGATATTCCTCCTACCGCACACTTTCTAACTAGCTCATATATATGAGCTAGTTTTTTGTTTGCCAAGATGTTTCTAATTCCCTCTCTCAAGCCGCTCTTGTCGAAATATGACTAATGGTTTTTTATTAATATTTCAATTCCTGTGTTGACTTTCTAGATAACTGCATATATTGTATTAAGTGTACTACATAATATAATACACCTAATACAAATTAACTGAATATAATAAAGCTGAAAGGAGGAAACAACTTGCTTTTCCAATTAAATGACCGTAGCAACACTCCTATCTGGGAACAGATTGTTAACCAAGTAAAGGAAATGATCTTAAAAGGAATTATGCAACCTAACGACAAGCTACTGAGCGTTCGTGAGCTCTCTTCTACCCTACTTGTTAATCCAAATACTGTTAGTAAGGCATATCAGGAACTTGAGCGCCAAGGAATTATAGAAACACGGCGCGGCAAAGGAACATTTGTATCAGAAAATATAAAAAAACAGATAGATGATGAAAGGATCATTGTTATGAAGGAATCATTAAAACAATTGATAGTTGAAGCATCATACCTAGATATTGACCGTGACACGTTAATGGACTGGGTCGAAGATATCTTAGATGAATTAGGAGGAACAGATCATGCTTAACGTTAACCATATTTGCAAAGTTATCGATGAGAAACCAGTATTACAAGACATCTCTTTTTCCATCGCTAAAGGCTCAATCGTAGGCTTGGTTGGAGAAAATGGTGCAGGAAAAACGACCTTACTCCGCTGTTTAGTTGGAATATTAGAACTAGATAAAGGTGAAATCACATTTAACAATAAAAATATTATGACAGAGCCAGAAGTAAAAAAAAGTATCATTTATATTCCTGACTCCCATCACAATTTTAATAGCTATAGTGTGAAAGAAATTAGTAGTTTATACGAAGCTATTTATCCTAATTTTGATATGACATATTTTCATTCCTTATTAGAGCGATTTAACCTACCTGCAAATAAACAACTACGGAATTTTTCTAAAGGTATGAAAGCACTATTTTTTATTATTCTTGCAATTTCAGCAAAAGTAGAATTAATCATTTTAGATGAACCTACAAATGGGTTGGATGCTATCGTCAAAAGGAATGTGTTGCAGCTTTTATTAGAGGAAGTTTCTGAACAAAACATATCTTTACTTATTTCCAGTCACCATTTAAATGAATTAGAAAAAATTACAGATACTGTTTTACTTATGAAAAACGGAAAAATTAACTCTACTTTTAACATGGATGAAGTAGATAAGGAATACAAAAAAATTCAAGTTGTATTTAAGGGCGACTTTCCATCTAAGTTAAAGAGTCTAACGAATTTACAAATTACCAACCATACAGGCCGTGTCTATACCGTCGTTTTAAAAGGCAAAGCAAATGAAACATTGTCGCTATTGAAAGAGGAAAACCCATTAGTAATCGAAGAGTTACCAATGTCATTGGAAGATATCTTTATTACGGAGATCGGAGGTTAAAACATGTTAAACAAAGCTTTGTGGAAAAAACATTATAAAGAAACGAAATATTTAATTTGGGGATTTTGGTTAGTGTCCTTGGTTTACCCTCTAAACATCATTAATTATGAAAGAATTGCAATTGATATAATGGAAAAGAACCTTTTAAACGGAAGCGAACCTCCTGCTCTTTTTTTCAACTTCGAGCCGAGTGGATTTATTTCCTTATTCCAAATGATTTTATTAGTTGGAATCGCTTCTATTTTATTAGGCTTAGAACGCTCTAATCAATCGATGGATTTCACGTTAACATTACCTTTTAAAAGGCACGTCTTGTTGCGTAGTAAATGGTCTATTGGAGTTATTACTATTCTTTCTGCAAATTTTGTAAGTTTTATCTTTACGTCAATTATTTTATACAATTCATATTTAATAACACTTATTCCTTATCACCTTTTTTTATTTTACTATACTTCCAGTGTTATTTATCTTATTGGTATTTACACGTTTAGTTTATTAATTGGAAAAATTGTCGGAAATCATATCGGTCAATTTGTCTTAACTTGGATATTTTTATTACTTCCAGCTGGGGTATTTACACTACTCTCACATGGAATCAGGTTTCATTACGAACACTTAACAGAAACGACTCTTAATAACAGTTTTTATATGTACGAGACTTTCTTTCATGCAATAACTATGCCGATTAGCTTAATAGCAACTGACTTTGCTATTGAAACCGCTCAACTTGATGGATTAGAGCCATATCGTTTCTATGCTTTCTTCATACCACTCGTTATTACTACCTTATTTTTAAGTACGACAAGGTACTTATCAAAAAATATGCGTAGTGAACACAATGGCAAATTAATTATTTATAAGCCATTCGAATCTTTATTCATTTTCGGAGTTGTTATTTGTTTCTACTTATTAGGAGGAACGCTTATTACTTCTATTATGTATCCATTGGAAACGGTAGTAGTTTATCACATAGGTGGCTTAATTGCTGGTGGAATTGCGTTTGTAACAATAAACTTACTTCTTAATAAAAACATTCGTTTTAAAGGTATAGGTGGGGTTAAAAATGTTTAATCGCTTTCTCTGGAAAAAGCATTATAAGCAATCAAAGTTCTTAATTTGGACATTTATCTTTGTTTCATTATTTTATCCTATAAACATTTATTTTCAGATTGGAAGACTACAAAGTGAACTACAACTTGTTCCAATCACAGGGCATCATTATTATTTTAATGCTAGTTATTGGATATCAATCATCCAAATACTATGCCTTGTCTTACTAGCTACCATCTTTCAAGGGCGCGAAAGATCCAATCAAAGCATAGACTTTGCATTGTCGCTTCCTTTAAAAAGAAAAGACATTCTACTAAGTAAATGGAGTTTCGGTGTTGTTACAATAGTAGCCGTCAACGTTTTAACGATGCTAATTACAACCCCTCTTGTTTACTATTCTATCTTAAGTAATTACTTGCCATTACACACGATTTTCTTATACTTTTTTGCAAGTACCATTACTTTAATTGGTATTTATACGTTATGTCTACTTGTTGGGCAAATTGTAGGAAATCAATACACGCAACTTTTTGCGAGTGCAATTTTGTTACTGTTTCCTTTCTTCTTTTGGATTCTCGCTTATATGGGATTTATGGTCCACTATGAAAATCTATTTGATATCACGAAAATCACCTTTCATTTTGAAGGACTAATATTATCATTAATGTTTACGACAACGATGCCTGTATTCCTAGTAAATTTGGATTTAGGAGCTATGTTGACAGCTAATACTCCTGTTAGAGAAGAACCATTTCGTTTTTTTCTAAAAGCTCTTTTTACGCCAGCCTTAATTACGGTTTTATATTTAAGTTTAATAGGTCTATTCTCTAAAAAAGTTAATAGCGAAAATAACGGAAAGTTATTGGTCTATAAACAACTTAATAAAATCATCAAAATTGCTATTGTTTTATGTTCTTACCTAATTGGTGGCTGGGTCTTTGCAGGCTTTATATTCGAAAAAACTGCACCAGTGCTATTTTATCATGCAGGCGGCATAATCTTTGCTTCAATCACCTATTTCGTTATTTGGATGCGAAATAGAAAGAAATAGTAACACTAAAATTAAAAAAAGAAAGGTGATTAATATGAACTTGTTCATCTATATTATTTTTATCTTGTTATATGGATTAGTTACATTATACGGTGTAGGTCCATTGTTACTAGCAGATGGTTCAAGTGAGGAAAAATTAATCTTGTTACTAGTAGTTAGCTTGATATATATTCTTTTAACTTTTGTCTTCGTGAAATGGCTCAAAAAAAGAAAACACTTGATTAACTGGGTTGTATATACAATTTTAGGGCTCCTAGTTATCTTTGCATCATATCTCAGCTTAGGCACACTTTTTATATCAGAAAGACCTTTTGATGAAAAAGTGATAACTATAGTAGTATCTATTTTCTTATATATTATTGCAGGAGCAACTTATTATTTATGGAATAGAAACAAATAAAAAACGATTACCTAATTACCAAAGGAAAATTTTTAATAAGAGAGGAAAACTAACTTGATTACTTTAGAAAATATTAGCCATAAATTTGAAATAGGAAAAAAAGGGAAAAAGACTATTATCCCCGTACTAAATGATGTTTCTTTACATGTAAGAAAAGAAGAAATCGTTACGATTGTTGGACGCAGTGGATCTGGTAAATCAACATTACTAAACATTATCAGTGGCTTCATTCACCCAACAGAAGGAAAAATTACGATCGACGGGACGGATGTTACGACATTTAATGAAGCAAAGTTCGCAGACTTTCGTCTTGAACATTTAGGGTTTATCTTTCAAAGTTTTCAACTTATTCCAAGTATGACAGCGTTTCAAAATGTTGAGTTACCCTTAATATTAAAAGGAGTTCCTGAAAAGGAACGAATTGAAAAAACGAACAATATGCTAGAAACAGTAGGTATAAAAGATTTTGCAGACCACTATCCTAGCGAACTATCAGGTGGTCAGCAGCAACGAGTAAGTATTGCGAGGGCATTAATTGTTAACCCCCCTATTATTCTTGCAGATGAACCTACTGGAAGCTTAGATAGTGAAACGGAAGAAGATATATTAAATTTCATAAAAAAATTAAACAGTGAATTGGGAATTACGTTTTTAATCATTACACATGATGAAAGGGTTGCCCAAATTGGACATCGCACGTTAGAAATTGCAGATGGAAAACTCGTTAAGGAGGCGGCATTAGTATGAGATTTAAAGACCAGTTTAACTTCGTCCGCCAAAATATGAAAAAGAATCGCTCACGAATATTTATGACTGTACTTGCAACAGCAATGGGCTGTGCCTTTCTAATCGTCCTTGCTTCTGTCGGGTTTGGCTTACATAAATCCGTAGTGACAGAAGTTACCGAGCGAAGAGCTGTTACTGAAATAAGTGTTCACGGTAAACAAGGTGATGATGATATTTATTATAGTATTACTGATGAAGATATTGAGTATTTTGAAAGTTTAGAGGATGTAAAAGCAGTAACGCGCCGAAAAAGTATCCCTTACCACACTGAAGTTGTTGTAGATGAATTCAAAGGTTATACAAATTCAATCGTTGCACATATGCCATCGGAATTAAAATCTGGATTTGAACTATCTGCAGGGAGACTACCAGAAAAGGAAAATGAAATTATTGTAGGTTACAACTTTATCGAACAGTCATTAAGACCTTCTGACTTATCAGAAGATACAAATCCATACGATGAAAATGGAAATTTAAAAGATGACTATAAATATAATGGCGACCTTATTGGCAAAGATGTAATAATGCTAGTTTATACGTCAGATGAAACTGGAAATAGACAAGAATTATCATTTCCTTTAACAATTGTCGGTATCGGCGCTGAGCCAACGAGAAATTGGATGCATGATATAAATGTTTATATATCAGAAGAAAAATATATAGAGATAAACGGTGCTATCTTTGAAAAAGATACGTTAGAAGATGATCGCCCTTATAATGAAGTTAACATTTATGCTAAAAACTTGGGTGCAGTTGAAGACTTAACAGAACAATTAGAGGAAAAAGGATATGGTGTTTGGTCTGTTGTTAGCGAATTAAAAGAAATTAATATTATGTTCACAATAGTCAAAGTCGGACTATTATTTATTGGAACAATTGCTATTCTTATAGCTTCGATTGGTATATATAACACAATGACAATGGCTGTAACAGAGCGTGCTCCAGATATTGGAATTATGAAGGCAATCGGTGCAAATCCGAAAACGATTAAAAACATTTTCTTAATTGAAAGTAGTTATATTGGGCTCCTCGGTGCAATTTTCGGAACCATTATCGCTTACGTCATAAGCTTTGTCGTTAACTTCGGACTTCCTTTCGTGATCAAAAGCGCATTTGGCGCTACACCACCAGAAGAATTGATGTTTTCTTACATCCCATGGACGTTACCGATGATTTGTATCGTGATTTGCTTATCAGTAACAATTTTATCTGGTCTTCGCCCTGCGAAAAGGGCAACAAAAGTTGATGTATTAAAAGCAATGCGTAGAGAGATATAATAGTTTTTGACCTCCCTCCTTCCTTTCCTAATGAAGGAGGGTTTATTTATTGTCACAAACTGTCATAAGTTTTTCAAGGGCTTTTCATATGAATCCTAGTACATAAGTTATATACTTGAATAGTAGAGATAAAGAATTTGATAATAGGAGCGATAAAAATGGACGTAAAGTTTAAACTCGGAAGATGGATTATACCTTTGCTATTAATAGCTTGGGGTCTTACTGGAATTTATATTGTAGAGGACTCTGAAAATGCTGTAGTCCTACGTTTTGGACAACATGTAAATACAGTAACTGACGCAGGAATTAACTACCACCTCCCTTATCCAATTGAAACCGTTTGGACGGAAAATGTAACTGAGCCTAAACGTTTTGAGTTCGGCTACCGTACAGTTTCAGGTGGAGACACGCAGCAAAATGCTCAATTTAGGAGTGTTGAAGAAGAATCAATTATGCTAACAGGTGACGAAAACTTAGTTGAAGTAGAAACTTCGATGCAGTTTGTAATCACAGATATAGAAGCGTTCTTATTTAATGTAGATGATCCTTATGACACACTTCGCATGGCAGGAGAAACAGCCATTCGCCGTGTCGTAGCAAACCATTCATTGGATGATGTTCTAACAGATAATAAAGAATTAGTTCAACAAGAAATCCAAGTATTAACGCAAACAATCATTGATGAATACCAATTAGGAATTGCAGTTCGAAATGTACAATTACAAGATGTAAACCCTCCAGAAAGTGTAAATGCAGCATTTAAAGATGTAATCGCTGCGAAGGAAGATAAACAAGCTGCAATTAACCAAGCAGAGACTTACGCGAATGATATTCTTCCAAAAGCACGTGGTGAAGCAGCAAAACTCATAAATGATGCTCAAGCTTATAAGCAAAAGCGTATTTCTGAAGCAAACGGTGATGTTGCAAAGTTCGTTGCAATATTAGAACAATACACGCAAGCGAAGGAAATTACACGTAAGCGTATGTATTTAGAAACTATTTCAGAAGTGATGAATAATCTTGAAATGTACTTCCTAGATGAAAATGGAAATACATTACCTTTCCTACCACTTCAAAAACTGCAATAACTAAAAAGAAATTATCGTGAGGAGCGTTAAACTATGGTAGATAACCAAGATCAACTTGAACAAAAAAGGCGTGAAAATGCAGCAATCCTAAGTGAAGCAAAAAAATATGGTTTTTTACTTGCTTTTATAGTATTAGGACTTGTTTTATATAATCTATTAACTTTCCGAGTTATTGAAACGGAACAATCTGTTGTTACTCGATTCGGTGAAATTAAAAAAGTTATCGTTTCAGAAGAAAACTATGAATCTGTAGTTGCACAACTAAAAGAAAATGAAAAGCTAGATGACGTTACTGTAGTAAAAGGAAAAGGACTTTTCTTTAAGTTACCTTTTATCGATGCTGTTAACGAGTTTTCTGACCGTTTATTAACTTACAATACTGATCCTCGTGAAGTTACGACACGTGATAAAAAGAAGTTAGTGTTGGATAACTTTGCACAATGGAGAATTACAAACGTAGCTCTTTTCAAACAAGCAATGAAAAATGAAAGAAATGCTCAATTACGTTTAGATGATCTAATCTATTCGAACTTAAACAAACAAATTGGTAGAACAAATGCACATGATATTATTGCTGATATGGAGCAACAAACTGCTATGATTGATGCAGTAATTGCTGAGGTTAATGCGGATTTAATTGCTTACGGGATGACAGTGGAAGATGTTCGTATTAGACGTACAGAACCACCTAAAGAAAACAATGAAAACATCTATCGACGTATGCGTACTGAACGTGAACGTATGGCAAAGAAATATCGCTCTGAAGGTGAAGAAGAAGCAACAAAGATTCGCTCACAAGCAGATAAAGAAAAAACGGTATTACTTGCTACGGCTTATGAACAAAAAGAAACAATCATGGGTGAAGGTGATGCAGAAGCGACACGTATTTATGCTGAAGCATATTCACAAGATGCAGAATTTTACTCATTCTACCAAACTTTACTAGCTTATAAAAAGCTTCCAGAAGGAACAAAAATTGTCGTACCTCTTCAATCTGAATTTGCAAAATACCTTTTAGGGAATAATTAAAAGATAAACGCCCTCACGTCTAAAAGTGAGGGCGTTTATTGTGACTATAATGGAGGTTTTTATGAAAATTCCATCACCAAAATAAAAGTTAATATTGAAGTAAGTGCTAAACTACTAGCAATCCACCAATTTTTATTCGTTTCATTTTTAAGTATCAATAAATTAAAGAGAATAAACAATAAAATAAATATTAGCATTGTTACAAGCGCTTCGATTGAAAAGAGCTGAAAACTTCCTCCAAAGCTAAACATTATCCATAAATAAAAATAGATGTAGACTGATATCAATCCTATGGCTACGTTTCCGAAGGCAAATAATATTAATTTGCTTAGTTTCAAGTTATCTCCCCTTTTTAAACTTTTGAAAGATATCTTACCTACCTCTAGCTTAACATATGGTTATTTGTCCTTATAACAATTTGTATTTTGTAGTTCCATTTTCTATTATTTAATAACTATTTTCTAAGTATTTGTAAATTGGATGCAACTGCAGCAGTTCAGAAATTGTAATAAAAGTATAACCACGCTCCTTAAGAGCTGGCAATACTTGTTGTAAGGTTTGTATTGTTTGCGTGCGATCTCCGCCAAAGTCATGGAATAAAATGATATCGCCATTCGTTGCATTCTTTAACATTCTTCGAACCATATAAGAAACTCCAGGGTACCGCCAGTCAAAAGAATCCATGTGCCAGGACCACATAATAACGGTAAAACCTAAACCGTTTGCAGTGTTAATAATTTTTTCATTATAAAAGCCCCCTGGTGGACGAAAGTACTTTGTTGATTTTCCAGTTAATTTAGTAATAGTATTTTCTGCATTAATTAGTTCCTCTTTCATTGCTTTTGTAGAGAGACGATGAAAACTTGGATGTGTAAATGTATGGTTTGCAATTTCATGCCCCTCTTGTACTTGTCTTTTTACGATATCTGGACTATTTTCCATTCGAGAGCCAACTGAGAAAAAGGTAGCTTTTACATTATGTTTTTTTAGTATATCTAATATTTTTGGTGTAAAAGTTGGGCTAGGGCCATCATCAAAAGTTAAAGCGAGCACCTTTTTATCTGTCGCTACCTCCCAGACTGCTTTCCCTTCCCTTTCAAAATAGTATCGACTTTTTTTCGCCTCAACAATGTGTTGGCTCGGTCCTATAAAAATAAATACAAATAATAACAATAATGAAATATAAATAAAAGCCTTTGTCTTCATAAACTCATCTCATCCCCCACCAATTCAATAATTCTTGGTCGGTTTAGTTTGTCAGGATAGTTGTTAATTTATGTATACAGAAAACTGTAGAAATAAAAAACCGCACCATTTCTGATGCGGCTTCCCCTTTTAAAAGTCCATTTGACCCATTATTACTTGTTGAATTACTTCCATAATATCGATTTTTTTATCTGTATCCGGGTTAATTTTAAATGTTACTGGCTTATTGATATTTGTATAATCCGTAATAATTGCAAAATCGATTGTAACACTATTCATCATCTCTGACTCTGTAATAGTAAAGCTAACAGAAATTTCATCTTCAATAATGTGTCCATCTTTATTAAATAATGTCGTAACCGAAAAATTATTAAATGTTAATTGATCAATGAAAGTCATATCTAGTTCTGCTGTTTCTTCAGGATCAAGTTTAGCCAACACATCTAATGCTATTGCTTTGACTTCTTCATTGCTCAAAGTAAGTTTCACTTTATTTTTAGCTTTTTTTGCTTTATCTTCTTTCGTCAACTCTAATGTAGTAAAGTTTTCTTTAGCAATGGAAGCAATAAGATCACTAGATTTCATTTCAGGAGCGATTGTTAATTCCTCTAAACTAAACTCTCCTTCCATTTCTTGCGACAGTGCCTCTAAATCAGCAAAAATAATATGGTCTTTTAAAATACTTAAATCTACATTTGGTGGTAGCATGTCAGCCACAAACATATAAAACTCATCATACAGTGCCGAAGCATCTACATACATCATATTGTTTTTCATATCCATTAATAACGTTGTTTTTATTGTAGGCTTAATAAAGCCGAATTCGATTGCTGCATCTAATGATAATTCATACTTTTCATTTTCTGTATCTACGACACTATTAACTTTAATATCTGCACTGTTAATAGTTTTGATGATTTGTTGTTCTTCTGCAGTTAATGGAACAGTTGATTCTGACTCTTCAATCTCTAGATTAAGATCAACTGTAGAACTACTTTCGTAAGTTTTTGCTTCTTCTAATAATTTATATCCATCAGCGTATAGCTGCTGAGGATCTACTTCTTTATTACATGCAAGTAAAGAAAAAGAAAGTGCTGCAGTAATAACAATAGCTAACAATTTTTTCAAATTCTCTCACCTCTTAAAGTTTTTATATTCTTGCTGTGAAACTATTATAGTCTACATTATTTTTTATAAGTTATAAAGTTTTGTATATTTACTTTCTAAATAATCAACTAAATATTTTGCGTTTAACTCTTCTCCAGTTGCCATCTTAATAAGTTCTGAAGGTAAATATAACTTACCATATTGATGAATTTTCTCTTTCATCCATTCCCTAATTGCAAGAATGTTACCATTTGCAATTTGTTCATAAAAGTCTGGCATTTCCTTCGTAATAGTATTTAACAATTGGGCTGCATAAAGATTTCCTAACGAATATGTGTGGAAGTAGCCAATAGCACCAAATGACCAGTGCACATCTTGCAGTACACCAACAGTATCGTTCTCAGGGACAATACCTAAATATTCTTCCATTTTTTCATTCCAAATTTTCGGAAGATCCTTTACAGCAATATCTCCGGAAATTAATCCTTTTTCAATTTCATAGCGAAGCATAACGTGTAAGTTATATGTAAGTTCATCTGCTTCAACTCGGATATTGGATGGTTGCACCTTGTTTACAGCTCGGTAAAACGAGTCTAAAGTTACATCACTTAAATGGTTCGGAAATGCTTCTTGAAGTCCATTGTAGTAAGCTTTCCAAAACTCTTCAGACCTACCAACCATATTCTCAAAGAATCGTGATTGAGATTCGTGAATGCCTAGAGATGTCCCACGGCGTAGAACTGTTCCTTCAAAACTTTCATTAATCCCTTGCTCATAAAGCGCATGTCCCGCTTCATGAATGGTTGAAAATAGAGCAAATGCTATATTATTCTTTTCATAACGAGTAGTAATACGAACGTCATTACCATTTATTGTACTTGCAAAGGGGTGAATGGTTGCATCTAAACGACCAGCCTCTAGATCATAGCCAAATTCCGGTAAAAGGGTAAGTAAGTATGCCTCTTGTTCTGCAATATTATAATCTTTTTCAAGCATTGAAGTATCAGGTTCGTTCCCTGACTTTTTAATGCGGTCAAGAAGATCAATGCTACTTTTCCGTAATCCAGCAAAAATAGGATCAATTTCTTCGACAGTCAATCCTGGTTCATAATCATCCATCAGAGCATCGTACGGATGTTTTTCATAACCAAAATACTCAGCAAATTGTTTTTTTATTTCAACCATACGTTCTAAATAAGGTTGATATAGTGAAAAGTCATTATTTGCTCTAGCATCTTCCCAGGCATTATTCGCTTCTCCAGTTAGGACGCTATATTCTTGGTACAGTTCTGTAGGAATACTCTTGGAACGAGAATAACTATGATTTCTAACACGAACGATAGCTTTATCTGTTTCATTAAGTTGTTCGTAAACTTCAGGGCTTGTTAAATATTCTAAAAGCTCGCCCATTTCTTTAGATACACTTAGTTTAAACACTTCTGTAGAAAGGGCTCCAATTGATTTTGCAAAAGTCATTCGCCCCTTTTTTGGAGCTTTTACTTTTGCGTCCCAACCTGCTAAACTAAGAACACTTGAAAAGGCACATATTTTTTCGTCTAATGCCTTAAACTCTTCTAATCTCTCTTTTAAATTGACTGTCATTTGCATCAATTATCCCCCTGTCAGCAATCTCTTTCTTACATTAAGTATACATGGAATTACTTAGTGAGGCGAATGAAAACTATTTTTTCTAATTATTATTTCTCCTGGGCAAAATGTGAGCTTTTATACCATTTTCGTTGACTTCTTCATTTAGAAATTCATAAAGCCCATGATCGTATAGATTCATGAGCTTAATAAACTAATTATTGCTTTCACCAATATTTTTAATTATTTGTTTAAAGTGTTTAGAAGCTTCTGCAAACTCTTCTTCCGTTATTTTTTGTATATTTTTTACTTTGTTATTTTCAATAACTGCTTCTGCAATCCCAATATTTTCTTCGTCTTTATCGAGACGATTCATTGCAATAATTTGTTTTCCACGCATGACGATATTCGCAATAACAATATATTTCATTTTACCTTCTTCAGTTTTTAATGTAATTATTGCATTCTTAGTGAAAAATGGGATTTTATGGGCTTCAAGTTTTTTATCTTTATATCGGTTAAAATCAATAATATTATCCATTTTTTAACCTCCATCAATAGTTTCATTACAAAAATACATATGAGATACTATTGTCTGATAAATCAAGTCTGGCAACATAATCTCCATATAACTATATTTTACGTATCACTATTCATGCAGGATTTCCTAATAAATTATAATAAAAAAAACATAAAAGCACATGCCAGAAAAGAACATGTGCTTAGCTAACCTAAGTATTTTTCTTTATCGAATAGGTCTCTTTAAAGCTTCTAAATCAACTTCCATACTTAACATTCGATCCATTACCATATCCTTGGCATCGTGAACACCTTGGTTGTAAAAGTGTGGACCAATTTGTTCTAAAAAGAAATCTAATAAAAGTTCTGCTGCTAAATCACCAATTTCATCATCTCGCTCTTCATGAAAATAAGCTTGGATAGAGTTGATTATTTCTTTTTTAATATCTTTTGAAATGTTAATATCCATATGTGTGTCTCCTTTTACCTTAATACATTATAGTTTAACATACTAACAAACTGTCATCTTCGTATGATAAATGCCAAGAAAACAACAACTGTTAAACAAGTTCCGCGCTTTCTTCATTAGTTAGTGCTTATGATTAAAAATAACTCAAATAAATTTATACAAATTATTACAGCTAGGTGATAAAATGGGTAAGATAATTAGATTTTCTAAAGGGGGACTTACCTATTAATCGATTAAAGTCAGCAGAAGATAAAGAGTTTGGATTAGGTGTATTGTACGCTATCCTTGCTTATTCATCATGGGGGATTTTACCTCTTTATTGGAAATTAGTAGATACAGTACCGGCATCTGAGATATTAATGCACAGAATTTTTTGGTCTTTTTTCTTTTTAATATTTGTTCTCATCATTACATCCAGATGGGCGCAATTTATTAACGAGTTTAAAAGGATAACAAAAAATAAAATTAGTATGTTATTAATACTAGCCGCTGCAATATTGATTACTGCAAATTGGTTTATATACATATGGGCTGTTAATAATGAACAAACCGTTGAAGCAAGTTTAGGCTATTATATTAATCCTTTAGTTTCTGTTTTGCTCGGAGTTATTGTCCTAAAAGAAATATTTGCGTTTTGGCAAGGTATATCTTTCTTTATTGCAGGAATTGGAGTATTCATTTTGACAATTCAATTCGGTGGTATCCCTTGGGTTGCTTTAGGGTTAGCATTCACTTTTGGCTTTTATGGACTTGTTAAAAAAATGGCAAAGTTAGGACCGATTGTTAGCTTAACAATTGAAACGATGTTAATGGTGCCAATCGCTCTCATTTATCTTTCCAGCTTACAAATTACAGGTGAAGCTGCCTTTGCTAATAGTTCCTTCTTTATTACAGTGGTTCTCATTGGAGCAGGTGTAATAACTGCGATGCCACTATTATGGTTTGCTGAGTCAACAGCTAGAATCCCATTATATATGGTCGGATTTTTTCAATATATTGCACCGACAATTCAATTAGTCCTTGCTATATTCTTGTTTAAGGAACCTTTCTCTACTGTGCATTTAGTAAGTTTTAGCTTCATATGGATTGCCTTACTATTATTTTCATGCGCTAAAACAAAGCCAATGTTAAGATTGCAACACAAAATGATTAAGAAAAAGACAGTGCATACAACATAGTTCATTAAAAAAGTGGCTATTCAAAAGCCGAACATTGAAAGTAATCGTAGTCAAAATACGTATACTCCTACGGGAAAAGCACGAGTCCGAAGACCCCATAGTGAGGTACGAACGTGGAGGCTGAGGCCGTGCCCGTGGAAAGCGAAGTATTATGACGGAGCATCATATTATTCGTTAGCAACATAAAAAACGAACTCATTCAGAATATACATCTGAATAGTTCGTTTTTTTCAATGAGTAGAAAGGTTTTGTTCCAGCCTCTTTTACTAATCTTCTTTCTTCGTTCCTACATTAAAGAACTTCGAGATAAATACGATGTCATCTCGACCATCAAGTTCATTATAATCAATAACTTTATAGCCAATTCCAGTATATTCAGTAGTGCCTCCATCTTTATATACACTTGTTTTCCCCGCAAAAATAGGAGGTTTTTGATTTTTTGCTTGACCATAATCAACTCCAAACATAATAAACGGACCTATGACAATGATCGCTATCCCAAAATAAAATAACTTTCTTGAAAAACTCATGATGCTACTTCCCTTCCCTAAAAAAATTATTGTAACGATAACTTAACTGCCAACTTCGCATGTTCTTTTACCGTGTCTATTAACAAGAGTTCAACATCTTTTTGCTGAACGATAAATGCTAATTCTGTGCATCCTAAAATAACTGCTTCTGCACCATTATGTTTCAAATCATCAATAATTCTTCGTAAAAATTCTTTCGAACTATCTTTAATTATACCAAAACATAGCTCTTGAAAAATTATATCATTTACTACACTTCTGTTCTCGCCATTAGGCACCATTACATTAATTCCCGAAGAAGTGAATTTATCCTTGAAAAAGTCTTCTTCCATTGTAAATTTTGTCCCTAAAAGACCGACATTTTTTAAACCCTTTTCTTTTAATGCATTGATTGTAGCATCAGCGATATGAACTAGTGGTATCGTTATGAAACCTACTAACTGGTCGGAAATTTTATGTATTGTATTGCTGCAAATTATGATATGCTCCGCTCCTGCCCGTTCCACTTGCTGGCAAGCTTGTACTATTAATGATGCAACTTTTTCCCAATCATTATTATGCTGAGCTTTTTCTATTTCCGCAAAATCAACACTAGCGAGAACTAGTTTTGCAGAATGGTATCCTCCAAGTGATTTTTGAATTTCCTTGTTGATAATTTTATAGTATTCAACGGTTGACTCCCACGTTATCCCGCCAATTAATCCGATCGTCTTCAACTCTAACCCTCCACTTCGTCTTTCAGCCAAACTAAAGCAC
This sequence comes from Lottiidibacillus patelloidae, assembly GCF_002262935.1. Classification (NCBI taxonomy): domain Bacteria; kingdom Bacillati; phylum Bacillota; class Bacilli; order Caryophanales; family Bacillaceae; genus Lottiidibacillus; species Lottiidibacillus patelloidae. The sequence goes on from NZ_NPIA01000007.1 coordinate 87,243, forward strand.
CTTATTACATTCTTCCTAGTGAAAACTATACTATTTTTCAAATGGCCCTTCCACAATTAAATCAAATCAATAAAAGCTAAATTATAATTAACCCCTAGTCTTGCATCTAAGTTACTCATTGTGAGATGATTTCAATGAATTGAAATTTTTTCTTAAAATAAAGGAGAAACTTATGGAAATGACTAAAAAAGGTGAATGGTTAGAGATAATCATCCCTTCAGAATGGCATAACATCTCAATAGAAGATGTGTTAAAAGATTTTTTTCAAGTTGCTAAAAAACCACTTCATCAATTACGAATGGACAAAGGTGTAAAAATAAACGACGAACTTTTTCCTTGGACAAAGCCCCTATCAGAAGGAGAAGTGTTTCAAATAAAGCTTTTTCCTACTGAAGACTATGGTGTTGTTCCTACCGAGATACCTCTAGAAGTTTTATATGAAGATGATCATTTATTAATCGTCAATAAACAGGCAGGTATTGATACCCACCCAAGTGATGGAAGTCAATCAAATACTTTGTCAAATGCAGTTGCTAATTACTTTCAAAAGTCTAATGTTAAAACAAAAGTTAGGCATATCCATAGGCTGGATAAAGACACTTCTGGAGCTATTCTCTTTGCTAAACATGCAGTTTCTGGAGCAATTTTGGACAAAATGCTTGAACAAAGAATAATAAAACGGACATACATTGCTTTAGTAATGGGGCAGTTTAACTCTAGTAAAGGTACGATTGATAAGCCAATAGGAAAAGATCGTCACCATGCTACGAGAAGGCGCGTTTCACCTACAGGCCAATCTGCCAAAACAAATTATGAAGTCTTACAATATGATGAGGAAAATAATACTTCACTAGTTAAACTTCAGCTTGAAACAGGACGAACACACCAAATTAGAGTTCATATGAGCCATATTGGCCATCCCTTAAACGGCGATACATTATATGCTGGGAAGCGAGGGAATAGGCAAGCGCTACATGCAGCAAAAATTGAGTTCCCACATCCAATTGGAGGGGAAAAGATATCTTGTATCGCCCCTTTTAATGACAAGATCCCATTGTTCCATTTTAATATTGAAGAAATCTAAAAAATATATTAAGAATTTAACATATACTGCACGTCGATTATTAGTTACAACCAACAATAATTGGCGTGCAGTTTTTTTATAAAAGTATTTTAAATATTATCATAGGTATTCACGTCTTTAAATATATGTATAGGTTTTGCCATTTGGAAAATAGTAATGGTAAAACAAGAAGTTGGTGATTTATGAATCGAGTAATCTTTACTTTCTTTACAATAATTATTTTTTTATATTCTCCATCTATCCCTTCCTCTTTTCCAACAACGGAAACTAGTGTATTCGCTGAGAAAGCAATTCCCCCTTATGCTAAATGGGGACGACTTGCTATGGAGAAAACAAAAGAAAGATATCCAAATAGCGATATTATTGATTACTTGCACATAGGCAGAGAAGTAAAAGGGGACGTTACCGTAGAAAGGTTTAAATTATGGTTAAGAAACAATAAAAAAGAATTTGGTGTTTTTATTACTATCTCCTTCAAGACAAAAACTGGTGACCTATTAGATATAACTTTTAGAGAAACAACACAATAATATTAGCTCCTCTTCATAATTAGCTCTCGAAGAATTTTTCATTCTAAATTAACTCGTAGCGACTATATTTATGAAGAGGAGGGTAAATTATGGGAGATATCATCCATTTTTTTTATCGAAGACCTGGTAGTAATGTTGTCCGACAACTAAAAAAAGAAATGCCTAATTTAATTGATATTCGTGAATTTGATAAAGATATGAAAAAACTTGATGCAGAAATAGTCTACTCCGTTGTCTTATTGTTAGATCACTTCCGCCCTTCTACGAAAGAAAACATCTTTCAAACCGTTAGAAAAAACATTTCCCTGAAAGAGTTATTTCAAGGTAAGGTCGACTTACTTTATGCTGCACTTCTAGCAATTAATGAATATTGGAGAATACCATACTTAAAATCGAAAATTGATATACAATCTTTATTTCTACAATTTCATGATATCTCAGATATATATGGACATATCCTAAAACATATTTATATAAGTGATGATACATGGAAGCACTTAGTCTGGCAAAAACATAAACAAAAGGAAGATGAGCTCTATACACATGACGGAACAGGTAAAATGCTTTTAAGATGTTACTTAAATCAAAAGCGAATTGAACTATGGATCAATAATATATCTCTATATCAGACCTATGAATCAAGTAATAAAGCGAAACGGATGTATGAAAGAATACTAAAGTTAGATGTGGACCATGCATTACATTATATCGATATTACGTTTACATCTGATGAAAATGAAAAAGATCAATAATAACTATCTCTCGTAGCTGAAAAATCACCATGCTAAAGATAAAACTGCACCCACAATAATTTGGAGTGCAGTTCGCAGCTTTATGGTAAATCGATAAGCATAAATCGTGATTTATCTAACCCTTTAATTTTTAGTTTTGAAGTTTCAGTAATTCTAGCATCGTCTCTTTTACTTATTTGAGTTTCTTCGTTTAGTAATAGCTTCCCCTCAATTACAAAGATATAAGTGCGTCTCCCTTGTAATTGTTCAAATGAAAGCTCCTTCTCTTCCTCTAAATCGGACAAGTAAATCGTTAAATCTTGATGGATCTTTGCAATTTCATTACCTGTTGTATTCTTTGATACTACTGGTAATAAATTATTCTTTAACTTATTTATATCAAATGACGTTTTCTCATATGAAGGTGGAAGTCCTTCTTTTTCAGGTAAAAACCATAATTGTAACAAGTTTACATCTTCATCGAGTGAAGGGTTTACTTCAGAATGGATAATCCCTGTTCCAGCTGACATTCGTTGAACACCACCGAATGTTGTTGTAGCTGTAGTTCCAGTACTATCTTCATGTTTTAAAAATCCATCTAAAACAATTGAAACTATTTCCATTTCCCTATGTGGATGTGAGCCAAAGCCTTTTTGAGGTGCAATGATGTCATCATTTAACACTCTCAATGGGCCGAATTGCATGTTATTAGGGTCATAGTAATCAGCAAATGAAAAGCTGAAATTCGTTTTTAACCAACCATGGTCATTTGAATAACGTTCTTCTGCTTTGCGAATTTTTATCATTAATTTCTCATCTCCTTAACCGAATATTAGTGTATTAAGCGAGTAGTTACCTGCTCCAATTAATGCAATACCAATTACTGTACCTATAATTACCAAATTATATTCATATCCATTTTCTGTTACCCATAATCCATTTGTACCGTGAACCTTAATTATAGCTACAGCCATTGTACCAGCTATTAGAACTGCTGCTACTGGCATGAATAGTCCTGCCGCAAACAAAGCCCCACCTATAAGTTCTGCTAGTCCAGCTAAAATAGCCATCATAACCCCAGGCTTTATTCCGATTGATTCAAAGAATCCTCCTGTCCCTTTAACACCATGACCACCGAACATCCCAAATAATTTCTGTGCACCATGTCCTATAAATAGTAGCCCTATTAGTAATCTTATTAATAATAAACCAATATCCATCATTTTTTATTATCTCCCTTACATTTATTGTTTCGAATTCGAGATATTATTCCAAAGGTTATCTCAAATTCGAGATATATAAATGTATATATCTCGAAACTGAGATTTATGACATAAAGCAATTTCATTATGATAATGAATCTGCATATAAGCCTAACTTTTTCATTAATGAGATAGCATCATTTTTTTCTTGTATATTTAAACCAGCGAAAATCTCATTAAGTCGAATTTGATGTTTAGGAAAGATATCATCTAATAAAGCTCTTCCTTGGTCGGATATAGTCGCATACGTAATTCTTCTGTCTTTAGGACATGGTTTGCGTAGCAAGTATCCTTTTTCTTCAAGCTTATCAACAACATAAGTAATAGTTCCACTAGCTAATAAGATTCTTTGCCCAATTTGTTGCAGGGGTTGATCACCTTTATGGTATAGAAGTTCTAATACGGCAAATTCTGTTGTGTTTAAGCCATATTTTTTTATATCTTCTTTGACTAAGTCTGTAATCGTGCGATGTGCCTTGGATAAGGTTACGAAAAGTTTTAAAGTAACTTCGTTTTCTAATCTATCCATCAAACCAAACCTCTCAAAAATATTATCTCGAATTCAAAGTAATTATAAATTGCAAATTAGAATTTGTCAAAGATTTATTCTCACATTACAATTTCAAAGAAAAGATCAGGCGTTTTGCCTGACCTTTTCTTTAATCATTTTGACGATTGTAATTAGCTTCATCTTTTACTTCAGAACGAAATCCATCTAACGCTTCACGGCGGCGATCATTTTTTTCTTCAATTTGCTGACGCTCATGTTCACTCATATCAATCTCTGGGTTGCGTAACGTATCTTCAGCTTGTTCCATATTTTCGATAGTATGTTCTATCATATCTTGGATCTTTTCAACGTTATCGCTACGATCATCAGGCTTTGCTGGAGTTTGTCTATTATTTGCCAATGTATTGCCTCCTTCTAAATTGCTATTTCCTACAATTGTATTTTGTTTCAGACCTGCTGATTTCATACTGTTAAATCGATATATTAATTCGTTTTGAAAAAGCTTTTCGTTTACTTCTATTAGGTCGGCCTTTAATACACCAGAATATCCATTGGTTTTCATTAATTCCATACACCCATTTGCAGCAGATATGCAGTAATTTACTCCAAGTATGTAATCTGACAAGACCTCATTTTTCACTTTATTTTTATACTCTTTCGTTTTTTCTAAAAAAGTAACTATTGTTTGAAATAATCTAAATGTCACTTCATTAATGTTAACCGATTCTCCTCGTAACGATTTTGTCAATATATCGTTGTCTTCGTCACAACAAGTAAAACATTGTTTAATTTCACTTTCTAAAGAAATGTTAATGTCAGATAAGCGAAACGATTCGTTAATTAACCTCATCCCCAGACCAGCAATAATGGCTGTTGATGATCCCCCCCAAGGATTACCGTATGAGCCTATAAGTGAATATATATCCTCGCCAATCCTCATTAGTAACACCTCTATTAAATAGTCAAAAGAAAAAAGCAAGGAAGACCTTGCTTTTAGTTACCCATTCTTCTTTCTAACCTTTTTTCTAAGCGGTCTTCTATTCTTTCCAATGCTTCACTATCCTTTAATAACGCCCTTTTGTTTTCTAATACTAATTCCTTAAAGCTTCTTTTGTTCATATTTCTCAAAATAATCCCTCCTTGATAATAATATATTTAATAAAGTTTTCCCTAAATTCCCAAATTCTAAACAAGTTTTTAGAATATTAGAATGATTTTTTGCAAATAAAAAAAGATGCTTCACTTTCAGCACCTTTTATCGTTTTGATTTTCGGAAACCAGCTTTTTCAGCTTTATCTTCTGAGCAAAACATCTCTTCTGCAATCGTTTGTTTGTAATATGCCCCACTCGGAAGGTGATAAATTTTGTCACCTTTCGAATTAATATTTCCTTTAATATTACAGTCAATAGTAGATTCTTCAACATCGTCAAGATCATCGTAATTTTCAATGCTCCAAATTCCAACATTTTGCTTTCGTGCTTCGTTTTGGATAGCATAAAATTGATCGACATATTTAGTGTTAGGTTCGTAAATGTAAGCAACTCTTGCTAACCCTTCTGCAAGAAGAAGTTCATTAACCATTTCTCCACTTTCCGTGTAAACATAAGCCAATAACCTTCCATATTTGTCTCGTTCAGATATACCAAGCTCGATTCTCACCTTTTTACCTTCTAGTAATTCTTTTACAAAAGTACTCGCCTCTGGACCAAATGGTTGTACAGGCTTTGACGGATGAACTGTTTCAGGTGTATCGATTAACAATAGTCTTATTGTTTCTTCTTTATTATTTATAATGACCTTTATCGTATCACCGTCAACAACTTTCGTAACCTCATATAAATAATCCCCATCACTAGTGCAACCCATTAGCAAGGTTATTAATATGGAAAAGAAAAGCAGTATAAGTTTTTTCATATTAATTATCCATTTGCTTAATATATTTTACCATCATTTCTTCATTCATAGCACCTAAGGCGATGTTAGTAATAACCCCATCATTATTAATAAACCAAGTCGAGGGAATTTGTAATACTCGGTAAGTAACACCAACTTCATTATGGATATCTAAAAGAATTGGGAATGTTAAACCTAGTTCTTCTTTAAACTCTTCTATACTTGAAACTGTGTCTTGGGAGGTCATATTTACAGCCAATATCTCCACACCTTGATTTGCATATTTTTCATAAAATCGTTGCATATCCGGCATCTCCGCGCGACAAGGCGGACACCATGTTGCCCACATGTTTAAGATTACTTTTTTTCCTTGATAATCAGACAAAGAAACTGTTTCTCCTTCTAAATTTTCTATTGTGAAATCAGGTGCTTTGTTCCCTATCTTAATACCTACTTCTAACTTATCACTATTTTCCTTCGCTGTATTTTTATTTTCATCTGGATTAGTGGATTGTTCATCTTCGTGAGCTCCGTTTGCACCATTTTGAGAAGAATCCTCTTTTGTAACATAATCCATTATCCCCCATATCACTAACCCTGATAAAATAATTCCTGCAATTATATTTCTCCACATAAATAAATCCCCCTAATTATTACTTGTTCGTTTTATTAATAGTATGATTAAGATAACAATTGAAACTGTAATGTATATTACTTGTTGCGTTGAAAATGGACCAATAAATGGTAATGATGAATTCAAAAAGTATTCTAACACAATTTGTGCGATACTCCACCATATGATTATTTCTAGTAAGATTACTTTTTTTAATGGAAACGAATTTTTGATTATTAATAATATAAAAGATAGTGCTACAAAAAGTCCTATAATATGAACTAATCGAACCTCGGCATAAATGATTGCTGAAAAAACATTAAAAAATAGGAAAAATGATATCACTCCAGTCAAAGCTGTATCAATAAAGTAAGCAACGGCAATAGCTTTCTTCTTGGCATAATAAAATAATATGGCAATAAAAGACAGGATTGCTAACATTGTCCCAATTGATCCACCATTAAAGAAAAGTAGTGCCAATGGATTTTCTAACGTTCGGATAGGATAGATAATGATGTATGATAACTTCCAAACAATAATACTAATAATAAAAGCATTGGACAAACTCTCCAAAATTTCTTTTGCTGAACTGACATTTTTCAATCTGTATTTCGCAACTAAATAAGAAAACATCATAGATAGAGCAATAATAACTAAGCTTATTTTAATGATAAAAGGTCCCAATTGATATACAGGTTGCAGCACGATATTCTCCTCACAATAATTTATTATTATGTTTATCATACCAAATGCAATCAATATTAAATATATAATTGCTTATTACATGACGTTAAAAATAAAAGGCTGGGAACAATATTATTATGGGAGGTGAAAGCTATGGGTAAAACAAAAAGAAATCCTTCTCCAGAAGGGGTAGGTGCCGCAAGTGTTCAAGGTAAAAAAACACGTGGATTTACTGCAGAATATCAAAGTGGCTATCAAGGTCAAGGTAGGAGTTCTAACCAACAATATAAGAAGAAATAATAATAATGGCTTTACCTTGATAGGTAAAGCCTATTTTTGATAAATATGAAAAAGCTAGAATAACATAAAGTTATCCTAGCTTAGTAAGCCTGGCAACGTCCTACTCTCACAGGGGGACAGCCCCCAACTACCATCGGCGCAGAAGAGCTTAACTTCCGTGTTCGGTATGGGAACGGGTGTGGCCTCTTCGCCATCATTACCAGACATTAAATTGGTGGAGCCTAGCGGGATCGAACCGCTGACCTCCTGCGTGCAAGGCAGGCGCTCTCCCAGCTGAGCTAAGGCCCCGAAAGATATATAATTTGTGAATTTTTTTAAAATGGTGCCGAGGGCCGGACTTGAACCGGCACGGTAGTCACCTACCGCAGGATTTTAAGTCCTGTGTGTCTGCCAATTCCACCACCCCGGCAAAAGTAAATCTTGGAGCGGAAGACGAGGTTCGAACTCGCGACCCCCACCTTGGCAAGGTGGTGTTCTACCACTGAACTACTTCCGCTTAATTAGGACTTTATTTCAATATAAAATTATTGTGTATTATATATGGTGCGGGTGGAGGGACTTGAACCCCCACGCCATACGGCACTAGATCCTAAGTCTAGCGCGTCTGCCAATTCCGCCACACCCGCATATATAATGGTGCCGGCAAGAGGACTTGAACCCCCGACCTACTGATTACAAGTCAGTTGCTCTACCAACTGAGCTACACCGGCAAGTTTTGTTCGTCGCATCATGTCGACTACTAAAATTTATCATGATTTTTAGAAACGCGCAATACCTTTTTTAAAAATATTTTCAGTGTATATTTTCCAATAAGAAAAACCTCTACCACAACTATGATGGCGAGGCTTTAGCTTCTTAATTTCCCAATGTTTTTACTACTTCATTTTCTAACCATGAATCAAAGAATTCACGCACTTGTGGTCCTACAACTTCTTCAAACACGCTTATTAAATCTTCCCTTGATGCGTTTTTATACGAATACCTCTCTACATACAATTTTAATGCCTCATTCATTTTTTCTTCACCTATAGTTTGATCTAAATGATAAAACATTTGGCTTCCAAAATAGTAAATAGAAAGGATATAAGTTTGCCACTCAGCAAAATCTTTTGCAGGAAGTTTAATGAGTTGTCCTTCTTCTTTGAAGTTTTCAATTTCTTTTGATAGATATTTTGTTTGACTATTTAATGTTTTCTCACCAACGATTGGATAATGCTTTAATAAAAAATTCAACGTTGAGTAATTTGTTAAACTTTCATCTAACCAAGGTTCTTCAATCGCATTATTTCCTACAAGAGCATACCACCACTGATGTGCAGTTTCATGAGCAATAACAGTATAGCCGTAAGTTAATTCCTTCTCAAATGCTTGACTTTGCACAAATACGAGGCCTGGATATTCCATTCCACCAAAAAAGCCACCTGTTGCTATTACATCAAATTCTTTATATGGATATTTCCCATAGCGTTCACTAAAATATTGTAACGATTTTTCTGTTGCTTCTAAATACTTTTGCATCGCCTCTTTTGTTTGATTTCGATACCAAACATTAACAACAACATCATCGACCTTTGATTGCAATAATTTGTAGGAATCATCCATAATTACCATAGCAAAGTCTCTTACGTTTTCAGCAACTACATGATATGATCCAAAAGTTTGATTACTTACTGTAACTATTCTTGACTCGTAGTCATATCCAGAAGTAGCAATTTGATAATTAGTCGGCAGTTTAATTGTCATATCATAGGAGGCAATATCACTAAAGAGAGGATCTCCAATTGGATGATACGGATTTAAATACCAACCTTCTTCGGTATATACCGCTTTAATGGGTATCCAACTTCCAAACCATGTCGATTGATCGTCATAAGAAAATACTCCGTTATTTTTGGGGACATCAATGATAAAACTCATTTCAATCGAAACCTCTTCATTTTGTGTCCAAGACTCTAGAGGAACCTCCATAATTGTCCCATCAATTTTACTATTTACTTCTTTTCCACTTACCTTCACGTCAAAAACATCCATTTTTCCAGGAGTACGCTTTTCACCAAAAATAAAATCCCAGTCTTCTCCTTTCAATGGAATCTTTTCTTCATAGATCATTGGATATAGGTGAAAGTATATTGAGTTTTGGTCCACACCAGTATCATTTATTGCTTTTACAATAAGTGTTCCACTGATTTGCTGAATCTCTGGATCGAATGTTCCATTAAATTTATAGACCGTATTTCCATGGTCAACATTTAATTTACGAGCTTTAGATACTTCATCATCTTGTTTTTTATTATCATTTGTTTCTTCTTCATTTTGATTTTGATTCTCACTATTTCCTTGTTGGTTTTCATCAGCATTGTTTTGTTCATCATTTTGATCTTGATGATATTCAGACTGTTGGTTTATTGAAGTATCCTTTGCATGTTGGATCATTGCGATTCCAGCATATGTCGAACTAAAAATAAAAAGAATAAGTATTATGTAAACTTTTCGAGTATCCATTAAGTCAACTACCTTTCATAGCTATATTACATAGACAATAATCCTATCCTTCTAATACATTCTATAATATTTATAATAAACCTTTACACGAATAGGCACTTGATGTGATAAAATAGAATTTAATTAATCCCTACTAAACTTATAGGATTAATTATTAAAAACATACTGGAGGCTACTATGACACACATATATATAATACATGAAAATAAAGAGTGGACAGCACCTTTACTTAAACATTTAGATGATATGCAACTTCCCTATAAAGAATGGTTTTTAAATGAAGGAACATTAGATTTATCAGACATTCCACCTGAAGGGATATTTTACAATAGAATTAGCGCATCGTCTCATACTAGAGACCACCGCTACTCTGCTGAGTATACTGCTAGTGTTTTAGCTTGGCTTAATGCTCATAATCGGATAGTTCTAAACAGTGAACGAGCATTAGCTTTAGAAATTAGTAAAATAGCTCAATATTCATCGCTACAAGCAAATGGCATTAAGATACCTAAAACAATTGCAGCAATTGGAAAAACGCAAATAATTGAAGCTGCGAAAAAAATGACACCTCCTTTTATAACAAAACATAATCGAGGCGGAAAGGGTTTAGGTGTCCAACTTTTCCACTCAATTATTGCATTAGAAACGTATATTAATAATGATCAATTTGAAAAACCTATTGATGGCATCACACTCATTCAAGAGTATATTCAATCACCTGAACCTTATATTACGAGATGTGAATTTATTAATGGGAAATTTTTGTATGCTGTCAGAGTAGATACATCAGAAGGGTTTGAATTATGTCCTGCAGACGCATGCAGTATTGGAGATAACTTTTGCCCAACAACCACAAAAACAAAAGCAAAATTTGAAATTATTGAGAATTTCAATCACCCAATTCTTACAAAATATGAAAAATTCTTAAGTGAAAATGACATTACTTTTGCTGGTATTGAATTTATAAAAGATAAAGCAGGAAATCTTTTCACTTATGATGTTAATACGAATACTAACTATAATACAGATGCCGAAAATAACGTAGGAATTTACGGCATGAAAGAAATAGCTAATGTTTTAGGGACAAAATTGAAGGAATTAAAAGCTATTAAAAAGATATAGGAGGAATTATATATCTCATCTTTCTAACTTAACTTATTTTAAATCAATAGTCCCTCATTACTCTTATTCATAGTGAGAGAAATTTTATATAAGTCACGTAGAATGCTATCATTATTAGTGAAGGAGGGATATCAATTAGTTTAAAAAAGGAAAAACAAATTGATATTATGATTGATGAAGGTCTAGGTGGTGGACAAATTAATCGTACATCAGATAAAGACAAACTTAAATCACCACTTTCTAAGCAGAAACATAAGAAGGAAAATGAAATGATTGAAAACTTTTCTGAGGCAATTAGCTTAGGAAACGAAATGGAACAGCTTGAGAATAAAGAAGAGCTAAAAGAAAAAGGGCTAACACCTGACCCAGATAATACAAAATAATACGTAAAAAAACCGCTCTATAGAAGAGCGGTTTTTTGTTTGTAAATTAGTTATTTTGAAGCTTATCACGTAGTACCATTTGCAGGATACCACCGTGACGGTAGTAGTCAATTTCAACTTCAGAGTCGAAACGAGCAACAACTTCGATTTCTCTTTTATTACCAGCTTCATCAGTAACAGTAACTTTAACCATATCACGAGGTTTAATGTCATTTGTTACTTGTACGTCGAACGTTTCTTTACCAGTTAAGCCTAGAGATTCGATTGTATCTCCCTCTTTAAATTGAAGTGGAAGTACACCCATTAACACTAAGTTTGAACGGTGAATACGCTCGAAGCTTTCAGCGATAACTGTTTTAATGCCTAAAAGGTTCGTACCTTTCGCAGCCCAGTCACGTGAGCTTCCCATACCGTAATCTTTACCAGCAATAACAACTAAACCTGTGTTATCTTCTTGATACTTCATTGCAGCATCATAGATGGGCATAATTTCTTCTGTTGGCCAGTAAGTCGTCCATCCACCCTCTGTTCCAGGAGCGATTTGGTTTTTAATACGGATGTTTGCAAACGTACCACGCATCATTACTTCATGGTTACCACGACGTGATCCGTATGAGTTAAAGTCACGGATATCAACGCCTTTTTCACGTAAGTAACGACCTGCAGGCATATCTTTTGCAATCGCACCAGCTGGTGAAATGTGGTCAGTTGTAACTGAATCAGCAAATTTACCGATAACACGTAAACCAGTAAGTGGTTTAACTTCTTCAATATCAGCAGATAAGTTTTCGAAGAATGTAGGGTTTTGAATGTAAGTAGAATCTTCATTCCACTTGTAAAGCGCGTCATCAGTAGTCGCGATTTCATTCCACTCTTGATTGCTATCGAATACTTCATCGTACTCTTTCTTGAAGATTTCAGGTGTTACAGCTTGCTTAATTACTGCTTTAATTTCTTCTGTCGTTGGCCAGATGTCTTTTAAGTAAACATCGTTACCATCTTTGTCTTTTCCGAATGAATCATTGTTAAGATCAAAGTCAACAGTTCCTGCTAGCGCATAAGCAACTACTAATGGTGGTGAAGCTAAGTAGTTAGCTTTTACTAACGGATGTATACGTCCTTCAAAGTTACGGTTACCAGAAAGTACAGACGTAACTGTTAAGTCACTGCTAGCAATCGCTTCTTCGATTTCATCAGCTAAAGGACCAGAGTTACCGATACAAGTAGTACAACCATAACCTACTGTATTAAATCCTAAATCCTCTAAGTATGAAGTTAAACCAGCTTCATCTAAGTAGCTAGTAACTACTTTAGAACCAGGAGCTAGTGATGTTTTCACATACTCAGGAACTTGTAAGCCTTTTTCAATTGCTTTTTTCGCAACTAATCCAGCACCTAACATTACTGTAGGGTTTGATGTATTTGTACAAGAAGTAATGGCTGCAATCGCAATTGCACCAGTCTTCATCGTAGAAGTTTCACCATTCGGATGTTTAACTGTCGTTTCTTTATTGATTTCATCTTCAGAAAGACCAAATCCGCTTGGACCTACTGGTGAAGTAAGTGCTTTATGGAATGATTCTTTCATCGCTGAAAGTGGAATTAAATCTTGTGGACGCTTTGGACCAGACAAGTTCGGCTCAATTGCAGAAAGATCGATTTCAACAACGTCAGTGAACGTAGGGTCTTGAGCATCTGGCGTATAGAACATACCATTAGCTTTTGTATATTCTTCAACTAATTTAATTTGCTCTTCAGAACGACCTGTTAAGCGCATGTATTCAAGTGCTTCTTCATCAACTGGGAAGAAACCACATGTAGCTCCATACTCAGGTGCCATGTTTGAAATAGTTGCACGGTCAGCAAGTGGCATTTCTGCAAGTCCAGGACCGAAGAATTCCACGAATTTCCCAACAACTTTCTTCTCACGAAGTACTTGCGTTACTTTTAATGCTAAGTCAGTTGCAGTAGTTCCGTTAGGAAGCGTTCCAACTAATTTAACACCAATAACTTCAGGAACTGGGAAGTATGAAGGTTGACCAAGCATTCCTGCTTCAGCCTCGATACCACCAACACCCCAACCTAATACACCGATACCATTAATCATCGTTGTATGAGAGTCAGTACCAAATAAAGTATCTGGGTATGCAATGTACTCGCCATCTTTTTCTTCAATACCGTGAACAACATTTGCTAAATACTCTAAGTTAACTTGGTGAACGATACCAGTTGCAGGTGGTACAGCACGATAGTTATCAAATGCTTTTTGTGCCCACTTCAAGAACTCATAACGCTCAGCGTTACGTTTAAACTCAAGATCCATGTTGAACTTAAGTGCATCTGCTGAACCAGCTTTGTCTACTTGTACAGAGTGGTCGATTACTAAGTCAACTGGAATTTCAGGGTTAATTTTATCAGGGTCTCCACCCATGTCAGCCATAGCTTTACGTAATGACGCTAAGTCTACTACTGCAGGTACACCTGTAAAGTCTTGTAGGATTACACGTGAAGGTTTGAAAGGTACATCAATGTCCTTTTGCTCACTAGTTCCCCATTTTGTTAAGTTTTCAATGTGCTCTTTTGTAATTACACGACCGTCATATTGACGTAAAACTGATTCTAAAAGTACTTTAATGGAATACGGAAGTTTTGAAACATTTCCGATACCAGCTTCTTCAAGCGCTTGCAGCTTATAGAAGTTATACTTCTTGCCGTTAGCTTCAAAAGAAGAACGCGCTTGGAAAATATCTTGGTTAGCCATATGTACTACCTCCTTTTGAATTCATACATTCCTTATCATATACTAATGAGCTAAAATTGTCGAAAGATAAATCAATATTTACACCGACATTTTTCATTCATTACACAATTATCATATGACACAATAGTTAATAAGTAAATTTCAATAATTTTATCATTTTTGATAAGTTAAACTTATGTTTCAAATAAATAAAAAAACATTTGTTTTATAACAAATGCTTTTTTGATATAGAAATTAAATTATATCAATTTTCCCACTACCAACATCATAGATAAGTCCTTGAACAGTAACACTATCTTCATGTCCTTGATAAACTGGATGTTTTTTGAGATTCTCCACTTGTGCTTGGACGTTTCTTTTTGAAACATCATCAATTTGTAGTGACTTTCTCTCTTCTTCAGAAACTGCTTTCTCGATATTTTCAATCCAAGGAGATAGTTCTTTAGGTAATGCATTGCCTTGGCAAGCAGCATTTATCGCACCACAATTCGTATGACCGATGATAAGAATTTTTTTTATATTTAGGACATTAAGTGCATAAAACAATGCAGCTGTGAAACTTTGATCACTTTCTACTACTTGATTACCAACATTGCGATGAACAAAAAATTCTCCTAAGTCTCCCATAAATGTAACAGCAGGATTAATTCGAGAATCACTACAGCTAATTACAAAATAATCTGGTGACTGACCATCAGAAAATCGTTGAAAATAATCGGCCATCCCACTAGTTTTTTCTTGAACAAATTGTTGATTTCTTCTTAATAAATCTTCCATTGTATCCATTCAGAGCACCCCAGAAAATATATTTGGTATAATATACCGTAAAATATACCGTAAAGTACTCTCTTTTTCAATGGTTAATGTGAAAAAAGCAAGTGACAAAGTCACTTGCTAAAGATAATTATTGATTCTTTTTTCTTTTTTTGTTGTTTTGCTTTTGCTCTTCAGTTAAAGGCTCATTTGAGAACTCTGCATTATATCCAGCACCAAGACCTTGTGCTTTTGCTTGATTCATTCCTGGAATTACATGATTCGCTTTACGTTTAACCATCGTAATCACTCCTCATTAACTTGTTGGACAATTTGTTGTAAGTCGTTTCTATATTGCTCTAATTGATGTCTTTGATGCTCAGAAGATACTTCCAACGCATTTTCAATTTGCTGGTAAGCTTCATTCACTTCGTTTTGTAAGTGTTTCAGCTGCTTACCGTATTCACTACTATCGGTAACTAAATGCTGTTCCGCATTCTTTGCTTGTGTGTACCCTTGCTGAGCAGCTTGAAATGCTTGTTGTTTATCTTTATGAAACGGCATACTTCTTCCTCCTTAATAGAAAGCTTTTCATTGTTATTGTTTGCCCACGTGAAAAAATCATACATGAATAAAAGATAAAGACGAAAGCAAACTATTATAGAAGGAGGAGTGGTTACTATGGCTGAAAAGAATTCATATAAAGATCAACGTAAGAATGCTCCAAAAGGCGAAAATCCAGGGCAACCAGCACCGATGAGTGGATCTAAAAAAGTAAAGAAAAGAAATCATGTAGGTGCAACAGACGGAGAAGGGTAAATCCCTTCTCTACTTCTCTAAGCTAGTTAATTTTCATTAATGCCTCTATTACTTGCTTTACTTCTTCATCTGAAATTGTTCTAAAATCAATTAAAACTTTCTCATTTTTTATACGAACAATGACTGGAATTTCAGCTTCTCGCAATTTGGTTGCTAATTGTTGTGACTCATACTTACTATGAATCATTTCTACGACAACTGTTGGCATTAATACATCCGGCATTGTGCCTCCACCAACTTGCGAAAAATCTTGAACTATATTCCAATCAAAAGATGACTTTAACAGCTCCAGCCTTTTTACAAATGTTTCAGCTCTTGATTTAATCGTCTCTATTGATTGTAGTAAATCTCTAACTGTAGGTATCTCTGTTCCTCGTTCTAAAATATAAGATTTTAATGTCGCTTCTAAAGCTGCAATCGTCATTTTATCGACTCGCAACACACGAGCAAGCTGATGCTTTTTTAATTTATTTATGATTTCTTTCTTTCCTGCAATAATTCCAGCTTGCGGACCACCTAACAGTTTGTCACCACTAAAAGATACGACATCCGCTCCATTTTTTATCGCTTCAGACACTAAAGGCTCTTCCCCAATACCTGAAGATTGAAATGAAAACAAGTCTCCACTTCCTAAATCTTCATAATAGATAACGCCGTGACCCTTACTAATTTCAACTAGTTCTTTTGTTTTTAATTCTTTTGTAAAGCCGACAACTTTAAAATTACTCGTGTGCACCTTCATGATCATTGCAGTATTATCATTGATGGCATTTTCATAATCAAATTCATGTGTTTTATTTGTCGTTCCTACCTCGACTAGTTTTGCGCCACTTTCCTCCATAATTGCTGAAACACGAAATGATCCACCAATTTCAACTAATTCTCCACGCGATACAATTACTTCTTTCTCTTTTGCTAGCGCTCTTAAGATGAGGTAAACAGCAGCAGCATTATTATTCACAACCATCGCTGCTTCTGCTCCAGTTATTTCTTTTATTAATGTTTCTAAATGATCGTGCCGCGAACCTCTAACACCTTCATCTAAGTTATATTCTAAATTTGAATAATTCGCTGCAACTTTGACAACTTGTTCAATAGCTTTTTCACTTAATCTAGCTCGTCCTAAATTAGTATGTAAAACTGTCCCAGTTCCATTGATGACAGGTTTAATCGTATATGATTGAAAAGATTGCGCTCTTTTTTTAACTCGATCTATTATGTGGGATAATAGAAGTTCTTTCGTTGGGGGTGTCTCACTGTCCCAAGACTCTTGAAGAAATTGTTCTCGCACATTCATAACTTCTTCTTGCATCCATTTCGTTAATTGGGCACCTATAAGACCATTTTCTAGAAGATTATTTAAAGTAGGTTCATTTTGTAATTGATGAACAGAAGGTATAAATCTTAACCATTGTTTCATTCGTGCTCCTCCTTAAGGCTATAAAAAGGACACCTTAAGAAAGGTGCCCATTTATTTTGCTAATTTGTCCATTTCCTCAATCATTGCGTTCGTAGCAGGAAACTTGCCGATTTCAAGCTTAGAATAAATCTTCGTTCCATTAACTGTTACTTCAAATGCTCCTTTTGAACTAGGAATCAACTCTAATGAAGTAATGTCATGACGGTAATGATTAAAAAGTTCTTCCGCGAAACTCGCGGCTTTTGGTGCGTAGTTTCACTGCATGCAAAATTCAACAGATACTTTGTAAGACATGTTGCGGCCTCCTTTTAAGTAATTCTACGTTTTATTTTAGTATAACAATGTAAAATACGCAAAAAAGGTGCTTGTTATCTTATTACTGTCTTATTTTGCAAAACACGTATATACTAATAGTGAAAAATAGGAGGTGCATTTTTGTGAGTGAACAAGAAAAAATACGTCTAACAGCGCTTTCCACAAAGGCTGGATGAGGATGCAAAATTGGTCCTGAAGACCTGTCGCAAGTTTTGCGACATTTACCAGAAAGAGAACATGATCCAAACCTTTTAGTTGGTTTAGATACTTCTGATGATGCGGGAGTATATAAAGTAACTGATGATATAGCTTTAATTCAAACTGTTGATTATTTTACACCAATTGTTGACGATCCATACACATTCGGACAAATAGCAGCAGCCAATGCCCTTAGTGATGTATACGCAATGGGAGGCAAGCCTAAAACGGTTTTAAATATCGTCGGATTCCCTATCAAAGCATTAGGCCCTGAAGTGTTAGCTGAAATATTAAAAGGTGCTGCTGACAAAACAAAAGAAGCTGGTGCAATTATCGTCGGAGGCCATTCAATCGACGATCAAGAACCTAAATTTGGCTTATCTGTAACTGGTTATGTTCACCCTGATAAATTTTATAAAAATGTCGGATCCAAACCTGGTGATGTTTTAGTCTTAACAAAACCAATTGGTGTTGGTGTGTTAACAACTGGAATTAAAAGAAATGAAGTTACAGAAGAACAAGAAAAAGCTGTTACTATAGCTATGGCAACATTAAATAAACGAGCAGCTGAGCTTCTTGAAGAGTTCTCTCCAACTGCAGTCACAGATGTAACTGGATTTGGACTTCTAGGTCACAGTACGGAAATGGCTAAAGGAAGTAAAGTAAGTTTTGATATCAAGTTGTCAGATGTTCCGGTACTAGATGGTACATATGAGCTTATTCAAAAAGGAATTGTTCCTGGCGGGACAAAAGCTAATCATAGCTGGTTAAAAGATGATGTAGAGTATGATGAATCACTTACATTTGAAGACGAAATGCTTTTGTGTGATGCAGTTACTTCTGGTGGATTATTAATTAGTATGCCAGCTGATCAAGCCGAGCAATACGTAGAAAAATGTAAGAATAATGGTATTGAAGCTGCATCCATCATCGGAACAGTTAGCGCGAAAAAAGAAAAAAGCATTTACGCAAAAAGATAATAGATCTTACTGGTGAATGGCAGATGTCATTCACCTTTTTATTATTTATTTTAGAACAAAAAAAACCTCGAGGAATCGTAAGTAATTCTTTTACGACCTTCGAGGTTTTTTTGCGTTTAATACTGCTATAGATTAGTTGGCATAAGAAGCAGATTGGTTTCGCCCATTTGATTTCGCTTGATATAATGCTTTATCTGCTTTAAAAATAAAATGTTCAAAACTTTCTGCTACAGGAATCTCACTGCTAATTCCTATACTTACTGTTATATACTGAGAAACTGAAGAAGATTGATGGTTAATTTTTAGCTCTTCAATTGCATTTCTACATTTTTCAGCTACCAAATTCGCTTCTTGTGCACTTTTTCGAGGTAGAATTGCAACAAACTCCTCTCCTCCATAACGAGCAACAAATCCTGAATAACTTTTTATAACCTTTTGAAGAGTACTTGCTACTTCTCTTAAAGTCTTATCACCATTTAAGTGACCATATGTGTCATTATACTCTTTGAAACAATCAATATCTAAAAATAACAAAGAAATAGGGTCTTTATTTACAATAGCATTTTTCCACTCTTTCTCTAACTCTTCTAATAATAATCTTTTATTAGGAACATCGGTTGTTGAATCAAAGTATGAGAGTTTGTATAGTTTGTCATTCGCTTGCATCAACTGTTTTTGATAGGTTTCAAGTGATTTTGTTCGCTCATTTACTTTCTCTTCTAATTGGCTATTTAATATAGCTAATTGATTAGAAACGTGTTCTAACTTCGAAAAAGCATATGAGAATCTTTTTGCTATTAAATAAGATTGTGAAAATATGAAAACGAATAAACCTAACGCAGCTAGTTCCATTGTATCAATAATTAAATTATAAAATAAAATATCATTCACAACTGTAAGGGCAAAGAAAAGGCCACAAATGGTAACGATAATAGAACCTTCTATTTTCATCTTTATCGCTCTTCTAAGAAAATAGACTAAGTATAAAATAACCAATATGGTTAATGCTTCATAATAAAACAAGGTGTTAGAAGATATAATTGGCTTTGTGAAAAGAGCGATAGCAATAAAGACTAATGAAAGATACGTAATTATTTTACCAAATAGCTTTGAAACGATGTGTTGAAATAATATCCATGTGAACCAATAGAACAAAGGCAGACAAGCAAAGAAAGACAAATATTCAATTTGAAGAGATAAATTATATGAGATTTCCGGAAAGATCCTTAATAAAAATTTCTCTCCAACAACGCCTATTCTAAAACTAATTAACAAGCAAAACACACCGAAGTAAAATGCAATTCTATCAGATCTTCTTAATAGAAATAATACTATATGGTATAGTCCTGCTAAGAATACAATTCCAAATAATATTGTGTCAAAAATAATTCTATCATTCGTTTTTTGAAAGATTTTTTCATAAGGTCCAAACTCAATACTTGAGAAGATACCTCCATCACGGAAACTCCCGTTGGCAACTTGCAGTACAATTTCCACATTTCTCTGTTCGGTAACAAAGAAAAATTCGCGTGGTCTAAGGCTAGCTTCCATTTTCTCTATATTCTCTGCAACTTTACCGTTTTCTCCCAATAATTCTCCATTAACCCAAACCTTGTACGATGAATTAATATTAGGAATTCTCAAACCATACTTACCAGGAGTGTGATTTGTAAGTTTTGCTCTATACGTTGCATACCCTAGTCCAGGTAAATCTTGATCTTCAAACTTATTCCAATTATATGGAACATGAACATATTTTACTGGAGTTTTACTATTTTTCAAATCATCTGGTGATGCTAGTGTCTTCCAATAAAATTCCCATTCTCCATCCAAACTATATATTTCACTCTGAGAATCACTGAGAGTATCAAAATCAAAAGAGCCTTTTTCCATAGCAATAGTTTCATTTATTTCCGTGGTACATCCAGATAAAAGAAACACCACTGCTAATATTATATAATTAAAAAAGATCCACTTTTTCATAGTATTTCCCCTAATGTACGTAAATAAATTAATATTAGTTCACCTACTAATAATATCATAGAATCATGAACATTTGCTATTATAATAAACTTATTTTGGAAATTGGGTTACTAGGACTTCCCATAATTATTCTAATATGTGAGAATATTATGTAATAGAAATAGGAAGGGGCGTTTAAATGATTACGACTAGTAAAAAAAATACAATAAAAAGTTTTATACTAAATTTTGCACGACCTCTCGATAGAAGTCTATTCATATTTAACTTTAAGACTATAAATAAAGATGAAGTAGTTGTCGAATTGATGAAATACCAAAATGAAGATGGCGGTTTTGGGAAAGCAATAGAACCTGACTTTCGCTTACCAGGTTCATCACCTATGGCCACAACGATTGCAATGCAATATGTGAATGAACTGCAAGTAGCTCCAACACACCCTATCATTAAAGATGCCATTAATTATTTCCTTAATACATATGACCAAGAACAAAAGCGCTGGTTTACTGTACCCGAAGAGGTGAACAACTACCCACATGCACCGTGGTGGCATGTGAATAAAGAAACTAAAAATGCTGGTGTGGAAAGCAATTGGGCAAATCCAAATGCGGAAATTGTTAGTTACCTAGTACAATATTCTGAACTAGTTCCATCTACCTTCTTACAGGAAGTATTAGATCTCGCATTAATGAAATTTTCAGATGATATACACAAGATGGAGATGCACGATCTTTTATGTTACATAAGGTTATTTGAAGTTTTACCGAATGAAAAATATCCAATAGAAATAAACAAACTTGTTAGCAGAGTCCAGGAAGTTGTTCAGACTACGACAGATGCCTGGGAAAATTATGGACCAAAACCACTAACATTTGCTCCAACACCAAAGTCGTTGCTTTATCCTTTTTTGAAAGATGAAATTGAAGTTAATATACAATATGAAATTAAACATTTAAATGAAAGAGGATATTGCGAACCGAATTGGGCTTGGGGACAGTATGATCAAGATTGGTTGAAAGCAAAAGAGGAATGGAAAGGGTATCTTACCGTTAAATTGATGAAAAGCCTTAAAGAATATGGCTATTTAGAAAAAGAAACAGCTAGCGAATAAGCGCTAGCTGTTCTTTGTAACTCTATCTAATATGAATAGATGTGCTACTATAACCTTCTTTTGTTTTATTCACTTCAAGAATAGCAGGTATCGCTTGCTTTAATTCTTGCACATGAGAAATTACACCGATCATTCTTCCAGTTTGTTGCAAGTCAATTAATGTATCAATTGCTTTCGTTAAAGACTCCTCATCCAATGAGCCAAATCCTTCATCGATAAACATCGTTTCGATTGAGATTCCACCTTCATATGCTTGAATAACATCTGCCATACCTAATGCTAAACATAGGGAAGCATTAAATTTTTCTCCACCTGATAATGTTTTCACATCCCTGATTTGACCTGTATAGTTATCATATACATCTAAACCTAATCCACTTTGAACATTGTTTTTTTCAATTCTATCACTACGCACTAAGCTAAATTGTCCGTTAGATAAACCTTTCAGTCGTTCATTTGCTATTTGGATAATATGGTCGAGGAATTCAATTTGCAAGTACCTCTCAAATGAGATTCGTTTATCGTTATTCCCGCGAATAACATCATACAAATCCAAAACTAGTTGATACTCTTTTTCCGTTTTCATCGCATTTTCACTAGTCTCTTTTATTCGATTATCTGCTTCTATCGCTCGATCGAGGAAATTGGAAACTTTCTGCAATTCGGTTCGCTTTTGCTCAACTTTTTCAGTTTGATTATTAACTTCTGTTTTTAGTTCAGCAATATTTACTAGATTTTTCTCTTTTAATTCTTCCTCAAGCTCGTTGATTTGTTTTTTCACAGTTGCATAATCTGTAACATACGTGCTAACTTTTTCTTTAAGTTTAATTCTATTCTCTTCACTTATTATCGCTTGTTTATATTCTTCTCTTTCTTTAAAACCTGACTTATCTAGAGCATCATTAAACGTTTTCTTGCTTCTTTCTAACTTTTCTTCCGCTTCTTTTAACGAAGTCACTGCATTATTAAGATTAGTTTCCGCAGTCGTCTTAATTTCTCTAGCCTTCTCTAAAGCTTTTTGCGCGTTTTCCCAAGACTTTTCAAGCCTATCTTTATTTACATGTAATTCATTCAACTTTTTATTTATCTCAGATAGTGACCGTAATTGTTCTGGAATATTTGCGATACTTTGTTTAAGAAGGGATTTTTCTATTGTATGTTTACTTTTAAGCTCATTCGTAATTTTAATAAGTTCTTCTTTTTCCAGATGTCTTTTATCAATTTCAACTTCTAGTTCATGTAATAAATCCTTTTGTTTTGATAGTTCCTTTTGATCATTAGTAAGTTCTTGAACTTTTTCTTTAAGTTTTCTACCTTCATCAACTAGTACATCATATTGTACCGTTGCATTTTCGATCTGGAAGTTTAACGCTTTTGCTTCTTCTTTGCATTCATAGATTTGCGTAAAGACTGCGTCAAGGTTTGCGTTAACCTTAGATAATTGATTTTGCAGTTCGTCACGATCACTACTTTTTCTTTCGAGCATTTCTTTAGATGGAATGTCAAAAGCCTCTATAGCTTTTTTCGGGTGATCGACACTTCCACAAACAGGGCATTCTTTTCCATCATGTAAATGTTTTGCTAATATGCTAGCTTGCCCTTCCACCCATCGTATTTCTAGATCTTTATACACATTATTACTTCTTTCAAAATTCTCACTTAGCTCTTTTTTATCAGCTTCAAGTTTTTGTTGCTGCATTTCAAGGCTCATATATTTCTTCAATACTTTTCCTTGGTCTCGCATATTCAATAAGGCTTCTTGCTTTTCATTAAAACCCTTTAGTTTATCTTCTAAGTTTTTAATAAATAGTTTTCGCTTCTCTTTTTCCTTTACTTTTGCCTCTAAACCATTTGCTATTACTTGCAGAGCTTTGTTTTTACTCTCAGACTCTGTTGCTAAATTAGCTACTTCTAATTTCTTGTTTTCATATCCTTCTACTACAGGGATCCATTGTTGTAAGTGATCTATCTGTTTATTTATTTGCTCTCGTTCTTCTTTTTTAGCTTCTTCTTTTTTATACTCATTAAGATTGGATTGTAAGTTCTGTTTTGCTTGTTCTGCTTCTTCTTTTTTATCCTGAAAATTACTAGATTTCTCTTTTAAGATTGATTCTGCTTCATTAAGGTGCTGCTCATATGGCTCGATTCGATTAGCTTCTTCTGCTAATGTAAGTTTCTTTTCATATTCAGCAATTTCAGGTTTCATATCGTCAAGCTTTATTTTTTCATTTCGCTTTTCTTCCAATAGTTGGAAACGACCATTAGTTGTTTCTCCTTGATGGAGTGATTCTGTCACTACCTTTAACTTATCTACTTCTATATCTAGTAAAGATTGTTGCTTCTTCTTTTCATTCTTATAAAATTCAATTTCTTGTTTAAGTGCTTCTAGAACTTGGTGAGAATTGAATTGGTCTTGCTGGAATATCTCAGCAAGCAATGAACCTTCTCGAGGTGGCAAGGATGCTTTTGCATTATTAATATGAACGTCTCTCTCTTTAATTTGAGCTTCATATTCACTTTGCATGCTTCTTCTACGTTCATTCATTTTTTCGACAATACTTTTGTAAACCGTTGTCTTAAAAATACGTCTTAATATTTCCTCTTTCTCTACGGTTTTTGAAGTTAATAACTTCCTGAATTCCCCTTGTGGAAGCATTACAATTTGACTAAATTGATCTTTTGTTAATCCTATTGTCTCTTCAATTTTTTGATTAACAGATGTCACTTTAAATGTTTCACACATCGGTATTACTTCGTCACCAGTAAGCTCATAAAATTCAAATTTTTCACCAGTAGCACTTTTGTTTCCTTCCTTCACATGTCCTAATTGACGAAGGACAGAATATGTTTTACCTTTTAATTCGAATTCAATATATACAGATGTATGCGTATCATCATCTGCAAATTGACTTCTAAGCATTTTCGCTTCACTTCGGTCTTCCCCACTCGCTACACCGTAGAATGCAAAGCATATTGCATCAAAGATTGTCGTTTTTCCAGCTCCCGTTTTCCCTGATACGACAAATAAACGGTTTTCGTTCAGTTTTCTAAAATCGATCGTTTCTTCCTTTTTATAAGGTCCAAATGCAGTCATTACTAATTTTATTGGTCTCATTTTCGCTCACTCTCCACTTCCAGCATTTCTTGAAGAACATCTGAAAATAGGCTTTGTGTATCTTCTGAAGGCTCCGTTCCTTTTACTTCTTTATAAAATGACTTAAATAAAGATTGTTGGTCCATATTTGCTCTTTTTTCTTTATTTTCTTGCTCTTCATGCAAATGAATTCTCGAAGATTTACGTTCTACATGCATTGCATTTGGATATACCGCACGTATTCTCTCCATCGGTGAAATAACAGGTGTTTCGTCTAAGAGTCTAACAAATACATAATCTTCATTTTGTTCATGTTTTTCAATGTCTTCCATTAATCCCTCGACAATCCGAATATCTCTTTTAGCTTGAAGGAATCGTTTTTCTACATTTATTTCCCCATTTTTATCAAGCTCAACAATAAGAAAACCTTTCTTATGTCTTTCTTCTGATACAGAGTATTTTAACGGGGAACCTGCATAGCGAATCTTTTCATGTTTCACGTGATGCGCTTGGTGCAAATGACCTAAGGCTGTATAGTGAAAATCAGTAAAATGTGCTGCACTAACATGTTCTGCACCACCGATTGATAGTGGTCGTTCAGAATCACTCGTATTCTCTCTTTTTTCTCCAGTTGGTGTAACAAAACAGTGCCCGACAACGACATGACGCGCCTGTTTATCTTTTTGTTCATTTATTTTTGCGATAATTGCTTCCATCGCATCATTGTGAGTTTTAATATCTTCTAATCCTAGTTCATGCTTGACTAAACTTGGCTCAGTATAAGGGATTAAGTGAAAATGAACCTCTCCATGCTCATCGTTATAAATAACTGGTGAGAATGTTGCGCTTAAGTTGCCTGCAATGTGAAAACCAACGGAGCTCATCATTTTACTTCCGAATTCCAGTCTTCTAGGACTATCATGATTTCCAGCAATAGCGAGTACTGGTGTTTTTAGTTCTAAGACAATTTTGCCTAGCATGTCATTCAGTAAATCAACCGCTTCGGATGTTGGAATTGAACGGTCATATAAATCACCTGCGATAATAACAACATCAGGTTTTTCGTTTTTAATCTCTTCGATAAACTGAAGTAAGATATGCCTTTGATCTTCTGTCATATACACACCTTGCAATAATTTTCCTAAATGCCAGTCAGCAGTATGAAATATTTTCACTTTTAGCACCGTCCTTAATTTATATTTATCTTTCATAGTAATCTATTAATCTTTTTGTATATTAGTTGTCTAATAACATCATAACATAAACCATTATTTACCATTTAGAACAAAATAGGAAGTTGTCCATCTAACTTAGACAACTCCCTATTATTATATTATATCGCACTTCGTCTCTTTATTCTTTTAATTGGGATGATTGTACCGAATAAAGCTATAATTGCACAAGCTAAATAGATTGTAGGAACACCTAAATAAGCAAAACTAGCAATGGTTCCGAAAATTAGAAAATCAAAACATGAATCAATAATTGATAATAATGATATTGTCGTAGCCCGAACATTTGAAGGGATTAGGTCATTACTTAATTGTGAATAGATTGGATATCGAATAGCTTTAATAAAACGTAAAAATAAGAAAACAACTAAAGCAATTAATAATGAATCCTCTACCTTTGCAGCAACAAACAATAATAGAGCAGAAAAGATACCCGTTCCATAAAAGAGCCAATACCTTGAAAATAATCCAGTTAGCCACCCTATTGAAATAGAAGCAATAAACCCAATAATACCGGATACAGCATAGGCTATGCCGATGTATGCTACTGGTAAACCAGCATTTGATAAATACAATTGATCAAACTTTTCAAAAACAGCCGCTGCAGGGATAAAAACTATTGTTAAGTTTAAAAACATGAATAGTAATTGTGGCTCTTGTTTAATCGCTCTAATACCATCTTTAACATGTACAAAAGGATTTTCTTTATAATCGGTTGCCTTCGTTGGATTTTTAACGAAAAACAATAAAATGATTTCTACTAATTGGAATGCTAAACCAAGTAATATTAAAAATATAAATTGATCTTCCTTTAAATCTTTAGCTACATAAGAACCAATAATTACCGCAACTGTCATCGTAATAAAAGTTGCTGACTGTATTTTACCCATCGCTTTATCCATTTTATTTTGTTCGTTTGATAGCTTTAAAGACTCATAAATGAGCGCTTCATCAGCACCAGAAAAGAATGATGCCGATAAACCTAATAAGATACTACTGAGAAAAAAGAGCCACGGTTCGTATGCTAACAGGAGGATGCTTATCGAGAAGAACTTTACTGTCGCACCTGTAATAAATGAAACTTTTGCGCCAAATTTATCTGCAAAGATTCCAGTAGGAACTTCACCCAGCAAAACACCCGCACTCCAAAAAATCATTACAAATAAAATATTTGTCTCCGATAATCCTCTTTCTATATAGAACAGTGTTAACACGGGTTGCAGAAAACTAACTGTTCCAAAAATATTCGCCCAAAATAATAGTTTAATATTATGTCTTGCTAATGTATGTTTATTCATTTTCTAATCTCCAATTTTCATTTAAAAAACTGCCCTCAATGATGGGGCAGTCCGTTTACTAGCAAATACACGTTTTTTTCTTAACGCCTACTTTGCCTCTAGCTTCTACTTTTTGAATGTAATCTCGAGCTAGTGGAACTTTACAAGCTGTATTACCAACGTCCACTTGAACTTTCCCTATTTTTTCAGCTACAATATGCGCTTCTTCATGCAAGGCTTTGACAAAGGAGCCAACCGCAATGACAAAACCGTTCATTGTATATCGCACACGATTTTTTTCGTCATGAATTGTCTCTTCAATTCGGTTTAGCAGTTCTCTAATTTCGTTTATATCTAATTCTTCATCCGGTGTAATTGAAAGGTAATTTGCATACGTGCTCCACCCTGCTGTGGCTATTTGCTCATTCTCTGAATCAATCCATTCACGAGCTAGTTCTAAAGCGTAGGGACTCTCAGCTGCTACCCAGGCAACCGTATATTCGGAAAGCATGTACCAATAAGCATTCTTTACCCATTGTTGTAACTCGTCTTTACTCATTAGTTTTGGGTTAACAGTTAAGCCTGCTAAATACATCGCATCAGAATTCCCCGTTCGATAAAGTTCTTTGGCAAGCTCTTGATCTTTTTTTAC
The DNA here is from genome assembly GCF_002262935.1 of Lottiidibacillus patelloidae. Classification (NCBI taxonomy): domain Bacteria; kingdom Bacillati; phylum Bacillota; class Bacilli; order Caryophanales; family Bacillaceae; genus Lottiidibacillus; species Lottiidibacillus patelloidae. The sequence goes on from NZ_NPIA01000007.1 coordinate 115,451, forward strand.
ATGTTTTACTAAATGCTTTTTTAAGTCTCCCACTTTCACTCCATAAAAAGGTTCTTTAGCTCCGTGGTTCATAAATGTTTTCTTCGTTTGCTCAGAGCCAAGTTGTTCGAGTTTATCCATCATTTCTTCAAGCGTCATAGGTATGCCTCCTTATTTACTTATAACTATGGGTAATGAGATCTGAACAACCGTACCGTTATTTTTTACACTTTTATATTTGATAGAACCACCTAGCTGTTCAATTAAGCGATTAGTGACCATTGTTCCAAGTCCTGTTCCTTTTGATTTTGTTGTATAAAAAGGTAAGCCAATCTTTTTTAATTGTTCTTTCGTTAAACCTTCTCCATTATCCTTTATTTCAACAATGGCATTATCATTTTCTCTCATTATTTCTACAATGACAGTTCCTTTTTCATCCACAGCTTCAATTGCATTTTTCACGATGTTAATTATACATTGTTGCAAGAAGTTTTTATCTGAATTAATAAAAACATCCTGATTACTTTTATTTGTTACGCTTAAGTTTACACTTTTATAGCTTGCAATTGGTTGTAGCAATCGTATTGTATTTTCAGCTAGATCAGTTAAATTTAGCGTTTCATAAGATACTTTACTAGGTTTTGCTAAAGATAAGTAATCCGTTATAATTTTATTGGTTCGATCGAGCTCTTCCAAAATGATTGGAGCATGGTCTTTTAAATTTTTATGGTTTTCACCTTCATTAAGATATTGCACAAACCCTCTAACAGTTGTTAGTGGATTTCTAATTTCATGGGCAAATGCAGCAGCCATGTTTCCAACTGTTTTAAGCTTTTCTAAATAAATGGCTTCGCTTGCTCTTTCATTCATCTGTATCGTTTTCTCTGTTATTACTAATAACATCATAAAAGTTAAGTAGAAAAGGGTAAAGTATATGATATAAAAATTTACACTTAAAAATGGTATATAGAAATATATGGTGATAAGGACTCCAGTAGTATATAACAGATAAATATATGTACCTACTTTAAAAACGCTTGATTTCTTGGCATAGGCTTTACGAAATAATAGTGCTGAAAGAAGTGCTATTGCATTAACAATTACTCCAATTAAGGCGAACTCTCCACCAACTAATACCACCCTTGCAATGGATATTATTGAAAAGGTAATAAATCCAGATAAAACTCCACTATACAGAGTAACTACTATTATAAAAACCATCCGAAAATCAAAGTTAGTATTTCCAAGTACTTCTATTGGGAAAAACAAGCATAAAATTCCTCCAAAACTACCTAAAAAAGCATAATAGATTGTTTCTTTTAATGTTTGATTATCAACCCCATTAAATGGAATGAACATATTAACCGTATATGTAAGAGCAATAATAATTGTATAATTAATAATTAATGGCTTTATTAAATCTAGAAATGTTGACATTAGTTGTAACTCACCACTTTATTTGTAATATTATGTAAGATGATTATCCTATCCTTACTATCATAATTGAAAAAAGAAGGCATAACAATTAAAAAATCGCTAAGCAACTATTTAGCTTAGCGATTTGTTTTTTTTATTTTATTTTAATAGAAAATGGCTGAGTGAAATAATTAGGATAGTTCGAAAGCTTTAGATAGATTACCTCTTCTTTATCAAGAACAGACTTATCAATATCAATACTAGCATAAGCGATATGATTTCCATCAATTCTCTCATCATATCGAGACCCTTGCGAACCTACATAGTCCACATGATTTCCTTCCTCATCTAACATCATACTACCATCCTCTTCCATTAAGTGACCAACAAAACTAAAGTAAGATGGATTCGGATCATCTTCATTTAAAGTAAGGGAGAATTCTAAACTCATTTGATCTTCCTCAAAATAGGATGGCTCTATTCCATCAAATGAGATTCGGTCATCTGGTTGTTTCAATAGTTTCATCTCTTTTACATCAATTGCAACTAATAAATCTTCTTTAGGTAAAGCAGAAATTGTACTTCCCTCTAAGGATAGAGTATTTCTGTTTTTAAAGAAATTACTTTCAAAGTACATCGTATAGGTCTTTTCACCAGAACCATGTCCAGATATAAAATTCCATTCTTCTCCTGTTTCATCAACTAAACGAAAATCATGAAACGATAATAGTTCGAGCGAATTTTGATCTAGTCCTGAGAAAAAAACTGCAATTTGCGTTGGATAAATAACTGCACGGTCAACGTTAAATGTAAAACCTTCAATCGAAACTTTTTCGTTTAAGAGAACTTCTTCTTCCATCGAAAAGTACTTTTCCTTGTTAGGAAAAAATGATACGGAAAAAGTTCGGTCATTTACCAAGCCGTACTCTTTGCTTTCTTCAAAATATTTTTCGATTTGCACTTGAATTGTTAATGTATCTGGGAACAAATCTGAATTGTATTTTGAAACTTCTATCCGGCCTTTTTTAATATTTTTTTCCCCTGACATACCTCCCCATGATATCCCTGCACTTAATCCTTCTCCATTTTCGTTTAAGATCTTAGGGCGGAGGAAGTAATTTTCATTTGGTATATAGTCTTGGCCAAAATCAAAGGTGTAAAAAATAATCATTCGTGAACGATCAAAAATAATGTGATCGACCGTAAATGTTTGGTCATCTACTGTGTTGGAAACGCCAATTTCTTGTATATAGTCATTTGTGACAGCTTCTCTTATCCCCTTATCTGCCCCTCCTAATAGTTCAAAGAAAGCACTTATACCTGGTACAGTTTTTAAATAGTTAGCAAACGCCGGTGAAAGACTTGCACTTGTTATAAGTGTGGCTAAAAGAATACTCGCAGCAAGTGTAGCGATTCGTAAATTACTTGATATCTTCTTCTTTTTCTTTGCATTGTCTATTCCCATTCGGATGTATGAATCAATGTCATCAGGAATTTTAATGTTATCGTTTTCTCGTTTAATTTCTTTTAATTTTTCATCTTCGTGATTATACATAAAACTTCTCACCATCCTTTTCAAGTATAGCTCTTAACTGTTTTAATGCTTTATGTAACCACGTTTTAATCGTACCTTCAGGTTTTTCTAGCACACTCGCAATTTGTTGCACAGTTAAATCCTCATAATATTTTAAAACAATCACTTTTTGGTAGTTTGCTTTTAGCTTGTATATTGCATCCTGCATGGCAATATTCGTCGCATTATCTTCATTTTTAGTGGCTACTTCCTTCTCCGTAAAAACTAATCTTTTTCTTTTTCTTTGTTCATCAATACAATAATTTATCATTATTCTAATGAGCCACGTTTTGAAGTAACTCGCTTCTTTCAATTTTTTTATTCCCTTATATGCACGAAATGTCACTTCTTGTATTGCTTCAAGTGCTTCAGTTTCATTTTTTAAATAAGAAAAAGCAATTCGATAAAGTTGCTCTTTATTCGAAGAGATTAATAGAAAAAACGCTTCATCATCACCCCGTTGTGCTTTTACTAGTAGTATTTCATTTTCCAATTTTCTCTCTCCCTTCGTTCGCTTTCTAACCATTAGACAGTGCTCTATCGATTTTGGTTTTAATTATTTTTCATTTTTTTAGTTTTATTTTTATTTAATAAAGGTATTTCACTTGTCCATGCAAAATAATATATTGTTAGGATAGTATAGTCTGGAGGTATTAAAGATGGAAAAACAATTATATAAACAACTAGAGTTCGTCCGTTTCCAAACAATTAAGTTACTAGAATCTACGACTGAGGAACTGGCAGACCAAATACCAACTGGATTTAATAATAATATCCGCTGGAACCTTGGGCATATTTATGTTTCACTTGATAATCTATTATACTCGCACCTTGGGGAAGAGCCAGAAATCTCTGATGATTATTTTAACATGTTTCATTTCAACACATCACCTGCTGATTGGAAAGATAAGCCGCCCACTTTAGAAGAGCTGAAAGAGAAGTTAGTATCACAAGAGAAAAGAATAAAAGAAACTTTTACAGGGCGACTAAATGAACAAGGGGAAAAACCTTTTAATTTAGGGGTTGTCCAACTTGATTCGTTAGCTGAAGTCTTAAACTTTGCGCTTTGGCACGAAGGGACACACCGTGGAACGATTATTGCTATTAAGAGGGCGCTCGGAGTAGAGGACATTTGGGTAAAAGGGTAAAAACTTTTTAGCTTTCTTTATTTATTTGAATGCTGTTTTCCAAAAGATTGTTTTTTAAATTCAACCTTAGTCTGTCTAGAAAAAAGAACATTTCGCAATTATGAAATGTTCTTTTTATTATCTCAAGTATTAATTTTTTCACTTACAGTGTTAATAAAAGTTTGAAGTTCAATAGCCTTGTTATCTTTAAACTTCCAAATATGAGCTGCACCTGTCGAAAATCTTTTTTGTGATAGTTTTTCTTTTATATCATAAATTGTTGTAACTACGACAATCTCATTAGCTTGAATGAACTCTATTGGAATAATATCAAACCTCTCCCAAAAGATTGGAAGTTGACTTAACACATGTTTCTTTACTTCGTTGAGCCCTAGAATGGATGCTTCTTGGTCTGTGCCAATTGCTTCACGCCAGTATATATCTTCATGAAGCAATTCCGTTACTGCATCGAAATTTAATACACTAAATGAGTCGTAAATCTTTTTTAACGCACATACATAATCCACATCCATGCTCCTCTCCACTTTGTTAATTAGATTTATGCTTTCAATTGATTTTTTAGCATTATTTTTTAATTATGTGGCTCTGTTAAAGATTTTGTTGATTTCGAATAGCTTCAGGCGGACGCTTTCCGCGGGCAACGCTTCAGCCTCTTCGACCTCGTTCCTCGCTCTGCAGGGTCTTCAGCTGTTGCTTTTTCCGCTGGAGTCGCCGCCCTATTTTTAAATATCAACAATCATAGCTAATAGAGCCAATTATTTAAATAAAAGGAGGTTAATAAAATGGTAAAAAATTTCATTAAATTAGAAGGGTTGGTAGTATTTTTAATATCTTTTGGAATTTATTATGAACTTGACTTCAACTGGACCCTGTTCTTTCTTTTACTATTTGTTCCTGACATTGGTATGCTTGGTTATATTCACTCAAAAAAGATAGGCGCAATGATTTATAACACTTTTCACACTTATTCGCTTCCATTATTTTTACTGTTCATTGGTTTTCTACTGAATAACGATTTTCTTCTCTCAATATCAATCATTTGGACTGCTCATATTGGTATAGATCGAGCAATTGGATATGGGCTAAAATACACAACTGATTTTAAAGATACACATATTAACAAAATCTAAAAAATGCTAAGGACTAGTCCTTAGCATTTTGAATAATGTTTAAATCTTGAGATTCTATTTTTGTGTCCTGCATATCATATAATTCGCCAATAACTTCATTTGTTAACAAATGTGGCTTGTCATCAAATATTACTTTTCCATCTTTCAGAGCAATAATGCGAGTAGCAAAGCGTTTCGCTAGTGTAACGTCATGGACATTTATGATTGTTAACAATTTATGTTCATCATGGACTCTTTTGATTAGTTGAAATATTTTTTCAGAAATTCCAGGGTCTAGACTAGCCACCGGCTCATCGCCTAAAAAAACTTCTGGGCGTTGCACTAATGCACGAGCAATGCCAACACGTTGCTTTTGTCCACCACTTAGCTTTTCTACACGTTTATTTTTAAACGACTCTAATTCCACTAGCTTAAGAGCATTTTCCATTTGCTGCTTTTCCTCTTCAGAAAAAACACCTAAAAAGTTTTTCCACTTACTTCGATAACCAAACATACCTGTTAATACATTTTGGGAAACCGTTAAGCGGGGAATTAAATTAAATTGCTGAAAAATCATACCCATTTCACGGCGAACTTTACGTAATTGTTCATCTTTTAACCAAAGGAGGTTTTTACCTTTGTAACAAACCGCCCCTTTTGTAGGTTGAATAAGACCATTCAAACAACGAATAAGCGTTGATTTTCCTGATCCACTTTTTCCGAGAATGCAAATGAATTCACCGTCGTTTGCTTCCAAATTAATATTGTCCAATGCATAATCGTCATTATTAAAATAGGAAACGGAGAGATTATCAATTTTTATTGTTGGATGTTCCATTAAATCACCTTTTCTCGCATACGACTACCATAAAAATCAACTGCAATTACTAATAACATAATTAATAACACATCCATCGAGACCGCTTTATATTGAAATGTTTTAAAATGATTGAATAATTGCTGACCAATTCCCCCAGCTCCAATAAAACCTAGGATTAGCGACGTTCTAATCGCTACTTCAAAGCGATAAAAGTAATGGGATAGAACGTTTGGCCAAATTTGAGGTAAAATTGCAAAGACGTCTGCAATAGATTTTTCAGCTCCTACTGCCTTCATTGCTTCATGAGGCCCTTCGTCTGATGCCTCAATTAATTCAGAAATAAGTTTTCCTAGCACCCCGATATTATGTATAACAATTGCCAGAACCGCGGGGAAAGGACCTAATCCTAAAACAGTCAACAAGACAAGTCCAATAACAATCTCGGGTATAGACCTCAAAAAACTTAAGAAAATGCGCATCCATTGGTAAACAAACTTGAATCGGCTTGTATTCTTTGCTGCAATAAAGCTAAGTGGCAAGGCGATTAACAACCCAAAAAAACTACCAATAAAAGCTATGGAAAGAGTCACAATACTTTCTTTCGCAAGTTTCGGGAAAAGTTCCCATTTCGGCCATATCCAACGTTCTAAAAAATCAATCATATTATGAAAATCTTTAAATTTTCTTATATCAAATTCTGTATAATAAAGGCCGATTGCCGTAAAGACAATCAGCACAATTAGTTGATACATATGTTTTTTTGTAAACCAAGTCATGGGTTGTTACTCCCCTTCAATTACTCCTTGATCAATCGCAGCTTTACGAATTGCTTCATAATCAGCGTCAGTAGCTGTAGTGAACCCACTAGCACCAAAAGCTTTTAATATTACTGGATCTTTAATATTTACAAACGCTTCTTGTAAACGTTTAATTGTGTCTTCATCCGTATTTTCATGAACTGCCCATGGGTATTGGAAAAGCGGAGCAGATTTCCAAATGATTTTAAACTGATCGCCATCGATTGCACCAGAAGCAATTAATGCATCGTAAATCGCACTATCGATTGCTCCAACATCGACACCTTTATTTTGAACCGTTAACGCTGTTGCGTCATGTGAACCTGTATATTGAACTGATTTAAAGCTGTACTCATCTTCAGATACAAATACTTCACGATCCTTTAATTCAATTGAAGGTATTAATGAACCCGACGTTGAACTAATATCACCAAAAGCAAAGCGAACATTTTCGACATCTGCAATCATGTCTTCAATAGAGTTCCATTTGTTATCAACATGTGTAATCATGTAAGAATGATAGAAAGGCTGATCATTAATTAATTGCGTAACGATTGCCTTTGCGTTACTTTGATGATTAGCAATAACATAAGTTAATGGACCGAAAAATGCCATATCTATTTTATCGTAGTTCATTGCTTCCACTACACCATTATAGTCAGGATAAACAGTTAATTCGACAGTGTCATAATTATCTAATTTAGCTGTTAATTCCGCTTTTAGCTTATTCATTGCTTCTTCCATTTCACCTTCCGTTTGAGCAGGAATAACGCCGATTTTAAATACTTTTTCGTCTTCTCCTCCACAAGCAGTTAATGCAACCGTAAATAATAATACTAATAATGCTAATAAACTTTTTCTCATGATTGTTTTCACCTCAAGTAATTTTGTTATAAAGCTGAGTATATTTTTCTATCTCTACTTTATGGTTGTGATTCTTTTCTACATAGAACTTCCCATTTAAAGCAATTTGTTTTTCTTTATTCACTGATAATAGTACTTTTTGTATGCGATGGTAAAAGTCTACAGAACTATCATACAGAAAACCATTTTCATTGTCTGTAATTACGCTTACATTTCCAGCATTTTTTCTAGCAAAAATTAGCTTATTAAAGTACATGCCTTCTAAAATTGCTGAGGACTGCCCTTCAGATATTGATGTATTTAAAACTGCATCTGACCATTTGTAAAAAGCCGGCATCATTTCCAGTGGAACATCTCGCAAAAATTTCACCCATCGATAACGCTTTTCAACAGCCTTAACTTGTTCATAGACTTTATCATCAAGTATAGTGCCTACAAGAATAAATTGCAGTTTTGGAAAACCCTTTTTTAATTCTACTAAAATATCCATTAAAAATAAAACATCTTTTACTGGACGTAATCCCGCAGGCAAAAGAAGCTTCGGAAACCCATCTGGTAGATCTAAGTGATCTTCATTAGTAGAAGGTGGAAACCAAACACTTTGTGGTACTACTGAAATTTTTCCCATTGTGGTAGGAAAAGCTTTCTCAACTTTTTGTAGTCCATCATCTGTAAACACTGTAATTGCACTAGCATTATTAATGATGCTTTCCATCATAAGCCTTTTCGAATTGTCAAACAAGTCGTGATTAATATCAGTTCCACCACTCGTCATAACATAAGGCTTTTCTAACTGAAAATGGTGCTTCATTTGCCAATTTGCAAAACGATAAAAGTGTAAAATATGTAGAACATCACATGACTTAAGTCTCGTTTCAATATCTGATGTAAACTCTTCTTCTTCATAAGCAAAAACAACAACCTCTACCCCTACACTTTCTAAACCTGATACTATTCGCTTGGCAGTCGTAGCATTGCCCCTAACATTATGAAAATATGGCGTTAAAAATCCTACTTTAAGTCGCTCTTTGTTGTTCATTTTTCACCGGCCTTTTGATCCAATGACGTTCGTTGTCGATCCTTTTCGTAATCGCTAATTTATCTAACGATTCTAGAAGTGGGATAATTCCTTTTCGGGAAAGGTTTAAAACTGACTTTGCGTCTTGCACTGTAAAAGGGTTTCCACTAGTACTTTCAAAGAGTGTTTGTACAGCTAGATTATAAGAACTTCTATGAACAAGCATATTCTCTTCTAACTCTATTAGCTGACTAGTCTCTAATACATAGCGTTTTAGCTCTTGGTGCATGGATACAGGTATTTGCTGATTTGATAAATAAGAGTCCCATTTCTCTACTTGTATGCCAGCTTCTTTTATTGTCGTAACGACATTAGCAACTCTAGTATCCCACTGTTTTGGAACTTTTGGGAGATGAGATGTGGTGCTGATATATTGATGCGTTTTTTGCAACTCACCATTATCTATTAATTCTTCAATGATAACTTCAATCAGCCTTTTCGGATAATGGAGCGTACTAATAATCTCCGCTTTATTCATCCCATATCTCATCGGATGATTTTCATGATAAATTGCTAACACTTTATTTATATCTTCTACTAATTGATTGTATATTTGCTTTGACGTAAAGAATTTATCATCATAACAAATTACATCCTTTTCTTTTAATAATGTAGTTAACAGCTGATCAAGCTCTTCTCCAGCAATAGATGTTAGTTGGGTTAACGTTTCTTTTATGCTTACTATTTCTTCATTCAAGACAGATAATACACGTTCCTTTGGTGTACCTTCCATATTTTGCTTTAACATTTTGACTGTATCTTGCCCAAATCGATATTTATCTCCGTATGGGTCAATTACCCATCCACCACCAATTGTCTCAGTTGGAGAAGGTCTTCTTAAAACGAAACGGTCGCCACGTTTAATAACAATAGGTTCGTCAAGGCGGACTTGGCACAGAACCTCTTCCTCAGTAGCTTTTAGTTCATTTCTATCAAAGAAAACAATTTTACCCATAACTTCTGCTGTTCCTGAATGGAACTTAATTGGTGTACGTTGTTTTAAAGGAAGCTCTAACTCATCTGAAGATGTAAGCACGATATCAAGCGTATTAGTATGTGGGATAGCTAAGCTTGAAGCGAGCACATCACCGCGCTCTATCTCTTCTCTAGCAATGCTTACGTTTATCGCAGCCCGTTGCCCTGCAAACGCTTTTTCAACTTCTTGATTATGTACGTGAATATTTTTCACTTTCACAGCTTTTTCACTAGGTAATACTTGAAGTTGCTGCCCAACAGAAACAGATCCTTCATAAACCGTCCCCCGAACAATGGTCCCTTTACCTTGAAGTGTGAAAACTTGGTCAATAGGGAAACGGAAATCTCCAATTGACGATCTTACAGGAATGTCCTCTAGCTTTGCTTTAATTTTACTCTTTAAAACATCAATACCTTTATGAGAAATGCTATCTACGAAAACGACATCGCTTTTTTCAAAAATAGTGTTTCTTACAACACTTGCAATATCATCTTTTACTAGAGGTAAAAAATCTTCCTCGACTTTGTCTGCTTTTGTTACAACAATAATCCCTTCTTTAATACCTAAATAGGTGAGGATTTGTAAATGTTCCCTCGTTTGCGGCATGACACCTTCATCTGCAGCAATAACAAGAAGAACTAAATCTATTCCAGCTACACCAGCAATCATTTGCCTAATGAATCTTTCATGACCAGGAACATCTATTATAGATGCTTTCAGTTCTCCTAAATCAAAAGGTGCATATCCGAGCTCAATTGTAATTTTTCGCTCTTTTTCCTCTTTTAAACGATCGGTATCTACATTTGTTAATGCTTTAGTTAATGACGTTTTACCATGATCAATATGACCGGCCATTCCAACTGTATAAAAACGTTGGCTCATTTCTTCACCTTCTTCAACTTTTCCCTATTATCCCTTACTTTACGCAAAGATTACTATCTATTTCAAGTTATAAGCATTTCAGCAATAATTAATTGCAGTTCGGGACATTATAATGTTGAGAAGTTTTTACATAAAAGGAGTTGAATTACTAATGGCAAAGCAAAAACAAGGTGGAATGAGTAAGAAATTAAGTCAAGCTGTGCAGCATGCAAATGAGTCAAATCCAAAATCTCGTTCAAGTAACCCACCAAACACTTCATCTACAGAAAAAAACGTATAAAAAAATGCCATGCAAGAAACCTTGCGTGGCATTTTTATGCGAACCAAAATGTTAATGTGTCTAAAGCTCCAATGGTGAAAAGAAGTAACCCGGTTAATATTTGCACTAGACTACCAATTTTTTTACTTTGCTTTAAAGTTGTCCCTTGATATCCCGTAAAAGCGATTAACCCAAGAAATAAGAGTAAAGGTAATGACGTTCCTACTGCAAAAACACTCGGTAACAATACGCCAACACTTGAAGTTAACACGATTGGCATTAATGTTAAGAAAAACAACAGAAACATTGTTGGGCAGAATCCTAGTGAAATAAATACACCGAATAGAAAGGCACTATAAACTCCTTTTTTACTTTTAGTAAAATCGCCTCTAGTGAATGAAAAAGAAAACTTAAAATTGATTAATCCCATTAATACTAATCCTATAAAGACAAGCATTGGACCTAATAATTTTCGAATGTAAGGTGCTATACTTTGGAAACTCTCCATGATCTCTTTTCCTACTACTAATACGATTACACCAAGAAAAGAATAGACTGTAATTTTCCCGATAATGAATGCAATTGCCTCTTTCCAGGCGACTTTTTCTTGAAGTGATTTATTACCATAAAGCATAATAGCTCCGAGGTTTCCCGTTATTTGACATGGCGCTAAAATCGCCACCATACCTAACAGAAGCGCAAACATGATAGGTACACTCTCCATACTATATGTTAAGTTAGCAATTGGATTAGAAAGAACGGTGCTCCATTCATGAAATATATGATGCATAAATTTCGCTCCTTTTTTGTAAGGTTTCTACCATTATATTTACGGGTGTAACTTTTAAGACAAGTAATTTCAAAAACACATTCCAGAGAATCAGCTGTAGTTAAAGGATAACGATATCTAGGATCTATTCAATTAAAAATTTAGCTATAAAAAAAGCACCTCCAAATTTTTGGGGTGCAGTTCGAATTATTAAATTTCTTTTAGAGTATGCAAAAATTTTTATATCCTTGATGAAGCACCCGTTAATACAATAAGCAACCTACGCTTTAATTGGGTTATTTTTTTCTTAAACACTTAGTTTGTCTTTTTCACTGTAGTCTTCTCGATAATAAAATGCTTTGCTTGGCTTCAATACTGATAAAGAAAAGATTATAGATAAGAAAAGCATCACAAGTGCCATCGTAATAATTGTTAGTCTTAAAGAAATTAAATCTGCTACAAACCCTGTTACAAGAATAAATACTACTTGAGCAGCACTTTGTATCAACTGATAAATACTTGTCACTCTGCCCATAATTTCTACTGGAACATTATTTTGGTAAAAAGTCGTTATTCCTGCATTTAAGAACACATTAAAGAAACCTAAGATTACAAATCCAACCACAATTGATAGAAATGACCATGAAAATGCATAAGTTACATAACCTATTGTCATCATGACAATACCGGTGACAATCATATATCTAAGCGAGAAGAAATTTGAAAAAATTGAAAGTAACATAGCACCAATAACAGAACCAATCCCAGTAATACTTATCAAGAGACTATACTCCATCTCAGAAAGCCCTATAACTTGTTGTGTAAATACAACTTCTTGCGCATCCATTGCAAAGGTAAAAAGCATAACAATAATAAAGCCAAGGTAGGTAAAAGTTAGATATTTATTTTGTGACATGAACTTCTGAACTACTGAAAAATCCTGTACCACTTGGGAAAAAGTCAATGTCGGGATTGTATCTTTATTAATATTTTCTTTATCCGGTAGAAAAAATAATAAAATTGCTGAAAACAGAAAGAACAATGCATTTAGCCACAATGTCGCTTCAACTGTAGTCAATAAAATAAGAGAGCCGCCTATAGCTGGTCCAATAATAAATGCCCCAGAACTTGTAAAAGAGCTAATAGAGTTAAATTGCTTTCTTTTTTCTTTAGGAACAAGTATAGCAACGTATGTCATTGATGATGGATGGAAGAATGCTTTTGCTACACTCAGGATAACCAAGATCCCATATATAACTGCTATATTTGGTGCAAGTGGGATTAAGCAGATGAAAGTCGCTCTAATTATGTATGTTACAATCATTACTTTTCTCTTACTACGGTAATCAATAAAACTACCAGTCCAGAACTTAGTAATAATGTTTGTTAGTGGTCCAACTATCCACAGTCCTGCAACAGCAGTTGCCGACCCCGTTAATTGATATACAATAATATTTATTGCAACTAAATAGATAAAGTCTCCGATACTAGATATCCCCATAGAAGATAGTAACAGCGTGGGCTCTTTCCAATCCTTTAAGTTTTTTATCATACAAGACTCCTAATTATGTGTAATAATCTTAACGATGCTTACTACGTTAGCATAAATACTATTATTTGAATACTAATGTGATGTTTGAAAAGTATTATTGAAATACTGTTGTTTTAAGACAACCTAATTAACGAACACCTAATTAAACTCTACTGCACTCGTTATCGGAAGAAGCGATGCTCTGTTTGTACATCGCACCCGTTACTTTAAGTACAACCTATCACAATCTGGTAGATAGAAACTTAAAACATTCCCCAGAATAAATTTAATTGAGTTGTAAGGAAGTAAAGTAGTAACCCTATGGGGACCACTATGATTATTTGTTTGGGCGACTGATATAAGACAAAAATCATGGCTATCCAAAGTAGAAATTCCAATATATTCATAATATCAAAATACCAAAATCCAAATGCAAAAGCTTGTCTTGAAATAAACATAAATATTATAGATGAAATAAAAATAGCAATTATACCTTTACTTTTAGCATACCAACAAGCAAAAGCCATAAATGGTGAAAAAACAATCATGATAATCCAAATCATCATTTATGTGTTAGGGAAAAAACCAGCTATCATAATAGTATAAAAATAATAACTACCTACCATTCCTACAAAAAACAAAAAGACATTTATGGCAGACCTTACAGGCGATTTACTATACACAGAAATTAGTACTGCAAGGAAAATCCAAACTCCCATACGAGAAAAAAAGTTCCTTAAATCCAACACTTCAAGAAAATATGGTAATAAATTACTGGCAGTTTCATCAAGCACCTTGGAAATTATGCCTAAAGTAACTCCTGAGATAAATAATAATGTCGAATATAAAAATTTTCTTGATAGAGATATATTTAATTTTTGAATTTCATTCAACAAGTATTTCATTTATCCCTCACAAATATAAAAAATTTTCATTTCATATTTTTCTACTATTGTACAACCTTCTAGCGCCTTACTTGCCAAATATCTATTTGGACATCTTTCCGATGCAATTTCCTCTAATATATTAATTACTCACCTTGTATTTGCACCATTGTCTTCTTATTCCAATTACCAAGTAAACAAGTGCTACGCACAAAATTACTTGGTTAATGAAAAACGATAGCCTTGTAAATTCACCATAAGTTATTCCTGTTGACAATTTCATGAAGTTCAAATAAACAAAATCAATATACAACGGTGCAAAGAAACTATTTAACTGGTGAAATAAAAGGATGAGAAAAAAATAGATGCCTTCTTTAAATGAAGAGTTTTTACATTGAATGAGTCCAAAGGCTAGTATAATAACAATTAGAAATTGTAATATGATATTTAAAACTCCTATTAAACTCATTAAATACCTTACCTCCTGTAAACGGCAATTTTTTCTAAATCTACTAAACTTCTTCCATTAGTAATTCAATTAAAAAAGGTGCTTTTCCTTCTTCTTGCCGGAAAGCACCCTCTTGTTCAACTTATGATGGTTTACTCATAACAAGTTCAAAGATCTTATTTTAATTTAGAAAGTAAATCTTTAATTGAATCCTTTAAGACTATAGGCAATTTTTCAAACGAGTAATTCGTTTCAAGTCTCTCTGTTCGTTGGTGTGGATCACGACCAAACGGACCAATGTTAATGACTGGAATGTTTAACTCTTGAATCTCTTTCACAGGTAATGAGTAACCTTTATTAAATAAAGGTGTATTATTCGTTACTTGCAAGATGTCTTCATCCGTCTCTTTCAATTGCACGAAGCTTAAGTCTGATAATCCTGCAAAATAGTTTTGTTTTACAACATTGACTCCAAACTTTTCCTTGAAATTAGTAACTGTTTTATTGGCAACAGATTGTATAAATTCATTTTCCATAGATGATACAGCTGGATAAAATGGTGGTGAATAAAACATGACAATCATTGGTGCTTTATCTTTACATAAAAACGCTAAGTCTTGGACTAGCTTTGCAGAAAAGTCTCTATCCCCATCATTTCCTCTGTTCGTAATTAAATAATTTTGTCTTCTTTCAATTTCTTCTTTACCGTGTAGGCTAATCGCATATTGTAACAACTCATCATACGTAAACACATTTACAGAAACTTTTTTCGGATTAGTTAAAACACTTTCAGCACTTTTCGTGTAGTGCTCCTCAATCGATGTTGCAACCTCTTTTACTGAAGAAAGGAGTTTTTCCGTAATTTCTTTTAATTTCCGCTTCATATAGATAAGGTTGATCATCGTAACAGAAGAGTGCGGCGTTTGGACAGAGTATTTCTCTTTAAAATCTTTTTGGATTAAATTCGTTGGTGGTGGTGTCATTTCTCCGTCAACGAACTCACAAAAATCTGTATTTAACTCAAAGAAGTTTGTGATCTTTGAAACCATGAAATTTGAGTTAAGCCCTGAGTAAGGCTCACCAACATGCGTTTCTGCTCCGAGGCAAAAGAAGCTCGGCAAAAGCTTGCCAACAGAACCTGTATAAATATACTTATTTGTATCTTTTGGGTGGTTTTTAAACATTGGTTCTGAATTTAAGCAAGCAACAAATTCTAAATTGTATTGCTCCTTCATTTGTTTTAATACTGGAACAGCCGATAACATACCTACAGAGTTTACCTCTTCGTCTGGTACGGAAACCATTAATAAGTTCCCTTCAAATTCCCCAGCTGCCGCTCGTTCAATCATCGCCATTTGCAATGCAACGCCGGCTTTCATATCCATGGAACCGCGCCCAAATAACCATTCTTCTTCACTATTTTCTATATCTTCTTGAACAACATTATCAAAATTATGTTTCTTTTCTTTCATAGCATTTGTTAACTCTTCCATTTGGAAAGCTAAATGTTTAAAATTACCGTAATCTTCAATATCAACAACATCAAAGTGGCTTAGTAATATAACAGTTTTGGTTGCATTCTTTTTCTTGACGAAAGCTGTTAAAAACTTTCTGCCATCATGTGTAGGGTGGAGTGTTAAAAATTCTTTATTTCGTTTGAAATAATCAAGTGAACTTAGTTGATTGTGTATATTTTCAGCTACGGCAATCTCACCTGCTGTTTCAGAAATACTTGGAACTGCAACTAATGAAGAAAGCAGTTGAATTAATTGCTCTTTAGTTTGCCATTTCAAAATGAACACTCCCTTTAGATACTTTTATTTATGTAAATGTATCATGTCAAAATGGTTTATTAAAGTAGATTTTTCATGCTATATTGTATAATAGCAATGAAAGCAATATAGCTTTTATAAATGGGGTGTTATTATGGAGAAAATAATTTTATTTGATGGGGTTTGTAACCTCTGTAACTTCGGAGTGCAATTTGTAATTAAACGAGATCCCAAAAAACAGTTTAAGTTCGCTTCAATCCAGAGTGAAATCGGTGAGAAGTTGATGATAAAACATTATGGGAAAGTTGAGTTGGATAGTTTTGTTTACATTGAGGGTAAGAATAGTTACAAAAAATCCACTGCTGCATTAAAAGTATGTAAACATTTAAGAGGGGCATGGAAACTATTATTTATTCTTTTAATTATACCAACTCCAATTCGTGATTTCTTTTACGGAAAAATTGCAAAGAACCGTTATAAAATGTTTGGGAAAAAAGATAGTTGTATGCTTCCTTCGCCGGAGTTGAAGGAGCGGTTTTTATCATAAGTAACGACTAGGCTATAATACTTGATTTATTTGAAATACCCCTATATAATTACATCTTGTCTAGTATTCATGGGGCTGGTTGCGTAGCTGGTGCTTGCCTAGGTCTTCAAAACCTTTTGGGAGGTGCGTGCCATCTCTGGTGGGTTCGATTCCCACACAGTCCCGCCAATCCTTACATATCAATGGTATAAGACTTATTGCTCATTAATAAGTAAGCCTCATTTTTTTCCCTCCCGACACTCCGGGTGCCATTTGGGTGCCAATTGTCTTTCACTAGTATTCGTTGCCATCATCCTCGTCAAAAACTTCAACAGCCTGTTCCTGAAGAGAAGGAATCACATGACTAAACAAATCTAAAGTAATACCAATTTTCATAAAAATACCTTCTAAATATAGTATTGTGTTTGACTAAAACCTAATTTTTATACTTTTTGAGGGTAGCTTCTATTATTTTGTTTAACTCATTTATAGACATTTTCTTAGGTTGATGCTCTGTAGTAGTTAGTTTCACTTTTAATTCTTTCAATATTCCGTCTAATTGCAATATTTTATCTTTTGAATCTGCCTTTATTTCCTGGTTACTCACTAAAATATCTTTAAAAAACAAACGATTATTTAAAAAGAAAATATTATTGTAATCCTGTGGATTATGACTTATTTTAACGTCAAGTTGTATAAATGCATTATATGCTTGTAAAATCTTGTAGTTACTATAATCTTCATTATCTAGCATATAGTCTAATACACCCTCAGCAAACACTATCGAACTTGTAAATGATTTTACATACTCGATGTTTCGTTCTTTTCTCTCTAACAATAAATAAATGTTAGAAACTATGCTAATTATAAGAATAATAACAACCAAAGCTTTAAATATTTTCATTTCTTCCCCCACACTTTGTTTTGTAAAATAAAATTAATTAGGTTTTTCTCTACTAGTTTCGTTTATAAAGACTTACTAGACACGCATTCTTTAGAAACATCTATTCTAATAATATTGATGTAATAACATTGATGATAAATATCAATCTAATATATATTTGCTAGAACACTATTAATTTCTTTTACTGATTTCTCTGAAATTGAAAAAGTTGTATGAGAATCTTTATCATTCATTAGTATTCCACTATTCTCGTATAACCATAAAAAATATGTATCATTACCAATTTCAATTTTATATTGAGGATCAACCATGTCTGTTGAATCTGAAATTATTGATGCATTATTAATAGCCTCATAGAAAATATTAATAATTTTAGTATCATTTATTTCTCTTAGCGAATTTTTTGACGTTACAGAAAAGCTTTTCATTTTATATATATTCATACTTTCGATATTATTTATATTATTTTCTGTACATCCAATTAGTATCATGAATAATGCTAAAAATGTTGCCAGGTTAAAAAAGTGTTTTATCAAAACTAATTCCTCCATAGCAATAACAATTCCATACTTAAAAATTGGACTGCGCCATTTTAAATCAAATGTTTGTTAGGAAAATGTACCAACACATAGTCAATCAGTCAATCTTCCCATACATCAGTCATCAGTTTTTTTATTTTTTCGCTACGTTTTTTCGTTTCCTCACCGTCAGGTATCCAACGACCATCACGGTAAACAACAACATCATTTTGTTTTACAGAAGAGTCTACATTATTTCGAGAATAATCCTTTGTTTTCCCTTCTATCTCAATTATTACAATGTTTCCCTCGAATCGATCAATAATCCCTCTCATTCTAAACCCTCCTTATTGTGGAGTAAAAGCTGTAGAAGTGTGTGTTGTCACTCCATTTGCGTTCACAGTAATATCGCCATTAACGGTAAAACCTTTGGAAGCTCGCCCAATCTTGAACGTCAATAGGACCTTACCATTAGAATCGGTTTTACCTGTGTATTCCGTTTCTGTTGATTTAAAGTGTAATAATAAATTTACTGCTGCATCTGCTACAGGATTACCAACTTGATCATTGACTGATACGGTTACTGTAATTGTTGCGTTTTGCTTGGGATTTGGATTGCTAATTATTGATGAAGCTGAGATACTCTTGACTCCCACAGGTGCGTTCGCTTCCTCTTCTACATCATCTTCATTCTCATTCTTATTTTCAGAGTCATCCTCAGCTTTAGTAGTTGATTCTGTCTTAGTTGTAGTATTAGGTTTATATACCCATGAACTTGTATTTATATCTAACGAATGTCCATTTGTTGTAAAAATAATTGTGCCCTGCTTATCATTACGATATATCTTCGCACCCGAATCATCTAATCTTTTTAATACTTTATCTGTAGGATGACCGTAGGAATTTTTTCCAACCTGAATTACTGCATAATCTGGTGTAACTATATTTAAAAAGCTCTGAGATGTACTTGTATTGGAACCGTGGTGCCCTACAGACAACACATCTACATTCAATTTGTTTCCAAACTTTAAAATCATTTCTTCTTCTGATTGTTTATCTGCATCACCAGTAAATAAGAATGATTTTTGCCCATAAGTTAATTTTACAACAATGCTCATTTCATTTCGGTCTGAAGAGGTACCTATTGGTGCAAGAAATTCTGTTTTAATACCATCGCCCAGGTCTATTGTAACGCCTTCCTTACCGGTTTTAACTTTTAACCCTTTATTACGAATTGACTGTAATACATCTTCATAGGTTATGGTATTAGCTGAGATTTTTGGCATGTAAATTTCGCCAATATTAAAAGAATCAATTACAGCATCTAATCCTCCCACATGATCAGCGTCGGGGTGTGTACCAATAACATAATCTACGCGGGAGATTCCTATCTTGTTAAGATATGCTACAATGTCGTCTTCATCATCATTGTTCCCTGCATCTATAAGCATTACTTTTCCGCTTGGAGCAATAATTACTTGTGCAGATCCTTGCCCGACATTTACAAAATGAACTGTCAGCACTCCTTGATTTTTAGAAACTATTTCTTCTTTCTTTTGTTCGTCTTTTTTCTCTTGTTCCTCTTCTTTTTTAGATTCGTTTTTAGACTTTTCTTCGCTAAGTGATTCTTGTTCTTTATTTAATTCTTTATCCTCATCACTTTTACTATCTAATTTCTGTTTTTCATTTTTCTTGAATTCAGAAGCGGCTTCTATTGAAGCTTTGCCTTGTGGAGCACCTTCTACATCGGGAAGGAATGCAGCACAAACACCTGTACCAATAATTGATAATACAAGGGCAATACCCGCAATTTCCCTAGATTTTATATATAAACTAGAGACTTTCCCTTTTATTAATGCAGTAATACTAGCAAAGATTAATAGAAAAAATAAGTACAGAAATAATGTTGCTACCCCATCTTCTAAAAAGAGTATAAAAATAAAAGGTAAACTCAATATACCTCCAACTATGAAAGATATGTATTTAGGATAATCCTTATAGTTTTTAATTAATAGATAAATGCCATAAGGTGTTGCTATCATAAGCATTAACAATGTAAACCACTTTTTACTCGATAACAAATCTACTCAACTCCCATTATTTTATTTTCTTAATACCATTAAATTTAAATAAATCACGTCACTGAGGTTAAGCGATTCATCTATCTTTATCTGTGGGTTAAATTACAGAGGTAAATACATAGTTTAAGATATTGTTTGTTAACGTTTGAAGTTCATGTATTTATTCATTGATATGTATGGGATTAGTAGACTATTAACACATACATACGTATGATATAGATTTGTTCAAGGATATAATAATTAACTAGTTTTATTCGTTATTAACCTAAGAACCCAAAGCTTTTACAATTCGTTGCAATAACTCTTCTAATTCCTTTTTTGTTTGGAACGTATACGTATAACCAAAATTAGACATCAGTTTACCGCCTTCTTCCTTTTTAGGGAATCGTCTTAACGCTGTGTTTTTAATTTGTTTGTTTGGCACATCCATCAACATTTTGTCTTGCTCGACGAGCGAAGGGTGAATAGCAATAGTTGGTGATACATTATCTAATAGATAAACGAAAGATCCTACATTGGCCTCATGTTCAAATTCAGCTGCTTTTTTAGTTAGGTTTGTCATGTTAAAATTTACTTTCTTAAATGCTGATTCAAACCTTTCTAAAGGGACAATTCGTTCATTTGATTTAACTGAGCTAGGGGATTTATTGACTTTAGATTTCTCCTTATCAATAACCAACGATTCTTGTTGTTTTTCTTGTTTCAGTTGTTCCAAATGTTCTTCTATTTCTGTAAGCCTCTTTGTAGTTTCTTGAATATATGTATCCATCCACTTTTTCATATCATGATGGTCTTGTTTTTGGGTGCTCGGCAATTCATACGTGGGAGCTCTAAATGTATGACTAACATAAACTTCCATATACCATATACTTAAGTCGAACAGTGCCTGATGAGCTTGTTTCGCTACTTCTTGATCCATCTCTAAAACTTGATGCGACGCAATATTTCCCTTTTTCCTTATGTATTCCAATTTTTTATAAATATCGTCTTGAATAATGTCTTGTCTATACAATCTATTTATCTTTTCCACCTGTTTCAGTGGATAAACTTCATTCATGTTTTCTTGCTCAAAGATCATCGATACTAACATTTCTCCAAACAAGCGCGCCTGTGTCATAGCTGGTTGCGGTTGATCCCATAATAGCGTTTCTACTCGAATTGCTAACTCTTCTAAGGTACTAGAAAATTCCCCGATGAAATTAAATATACTTGATTTCATTCTTATTACACTTCCTTCTATCTTAATACTCCATATAGTTTACCACTATTTCTAAAAATTGGAAGCTTTATAGAATGCGTTGGTTAATAGTTTTGAAATCTCGGATACATATTTACCTCATAGATTTAACTTACTAGGTAATCATAGCAAGTTAATTCAGATACTCTACAAATACTACTAAACACTTACGTTACTAACTGGAATAAAGGGTTTGTTAAATGATAGTTTTCCTTGGATATTATATTCAGAAAGTATAAAACGGAAGTCAAATAAGACTTCCGCATATTTCATATATCGTTCTTGATGTTTAACTAAATACAAAAGATGTTAAAGTATTTTACAGGCTTTTATCACTGACTATTTCTAATAATTGCTCATGAATTTTCGCCCAATTTCTTGTTAAGTCTAGAGTACATATCTTAATATCAAACCCATGTATCTTATAGTTCAAGTTAATTGATTTGTCCACCCTTGGATACAAAAGAATGCCCTTTGATTTACGACCAGAATAAAACTCATCATTTTTAATATAGGAAAACAGTTGGTATAGATGTGCGCTATGTACCGTTTCTTTATCCCAGTATTCACCAAGAGTTTTTTTATAAAATTTTGTATCCATAATTATCTTTTGATTTGATATTTCTAATGAAATATCGGTTTTCATATTGGGAAGATAATTTGTTTTATTCCCTTCGGCAGGCCAATTAATTGATTCACTTTTAACTTTCGATCCATTAATTTCTTTTCTGTAAAAATTTTTAACGAAATTTTCGAACAACCTTGCCATAAGATGATGTTCACGATTAAAATCTAGAAATATCTTTTGACTCTCACCTTCATTAAGTAAACTATTCTCCCAAATAAACTGGCAAATGTTTAATAAAAATTGGTAATGTTGATTGTTGCGATGCAAGTTAATCTCTTTAAACATTCTTATATTAACTTTAATTAATGAGATACCATGAAAATATGATAGCACACTCTTAATTTCATCTTGGTACTTCTTTTCTAACTCTTTATGCTTAGTTAAAAAGTAGAATGTTGATTTAATTAATTGATTATGCAGAATATCATATGTCATATTCTCTTGTTGAATGAACATTTTAGCTCGCTTGTGTGAAAAGGTTTGGATTGATTCTTTGAAAAGTATCTTTCCTCTAATAATTCCTGACTCTTCTTGATATTCTATATATTTTTTATAAAAACCTTTTTTGATGAGTGCCTTAATCTTCATTAAGAGCACTTTACTTAATAGATTTATTAGATCTTTTTCGTCATCTTCATAAACAGTTATAAAATTTTTCTCATGCGGATGGTCCCAAGCATAAGCTAACATATAATAAATGTTCTTAATAGGTACTCTACTAGGATCGTTTGATGAGGTCATCAACCTTATCCTCCTGGTCAAACCAATATTCTTGTAATAATGGTTTGATTTCCAAACGTACTACTCGTTCATACCATGATTGCTCATCTTGCACTGCCCCATCTGGACAAAAATAGCTATGACCTATTTCAAATCCTTTTCCTAAGTTAACTTTGTCATTAATAATTTCAATATTCACATCGTCCATAAATGCTCGTATCTTATCAACAAAACCTTGGCTGATTCCTTTCGATTTTAGGTGATCAGCAAAAGTATCAGTATGAAAACCAGGTACTAAATCAATAAAAGCAAATCGCCTACGAAGGGCATAATCTACCATTGCTAAGGAGCGGTCCGCGGTATTCATAGTAGCTATCAGATATACATTTTCAGGAATATAAAATGTTTCCCCTTTACCGTATGCCAATTTTATTGCGAATTCATTTCCCCTTTTGTCAGCTTCCATTAGCATCATGACTTCACCAAATATTTTTGAGAGGTTTCCGCGATTGATCTCATCAATAATAAAATAAAAGTTTTCATCAGGTTGTTTTTGCGCCTGTTTACATAGCGAGTAAAAAATACCATCCTGCAATTCAAAATGTCCTTCATCATTTGGTTTAAAACCACGAATGAATTCTTCATATGAATAGGATTGATGAAATTGAACCATTTCTATATTCTCAATTTGTTTCTTTTCCATATGTAAATATGCTAACCGTTTGGCAACAAACGTTTTTCCAACACCTGGGGGTCCTTGCAATATAATATTCTTCTTATATTCTAAAGACTCAATAGCATCTTCAATTTTTTCTAAATCCATAAAAACTTCTTTTGACAAATAATCAATTGTATATGGAATAGATTTTACTGCATTTGGATTTTCAGTTTCATATGGTGGCGAAGTTTCTAATATCTCTATGCGTTTCAATAGACTTTCTAAAAAATCATTATAAGGAGTGATATCTGTCAACGTTTTTGTATTTATCGGTAAGTCTGATACATCCCATTCTCCCTCATTTAAATAATGAACTTCTCTATACGAATGGTGATCACCATTTTCGGTATCAAATTTGTACTGTGAAATGATTTCAGCTAAAGCTATTACTTTTGACTTTCCACGTTTAATTAGGACAAAATCTCCTTCTTTCATATCACGAACAAATTGTTCATTCGCAAGAGCATCATTAGTTGGTGTGTGATCCAATCCATCTAACTCTTTCAGTTTCTCTGCAATATCCTTCTTATTCTTATAGTTGCGTAAATCCCCAAGTTTTTTCCAACCGATTGAAATTTGATTTTTTTGCTTGAAAGAATCCCACTGATTGCCTCCTTCTCCAGCAGCTAACAGCCAATACCTAGGATTATGAAAAATTTCATCATCTTGTAATGTCTGTTTACTTTTTTCAAATACAAAACTAAAGAACTGATCGACTTCATAATAAACTGGGAGATTAGTATAGCGCCCAACAATTGATTCGTATTTATCTGCAATATTATATTGCCTTATAATATTTTGAAACTTAACAAACTTTTGAGAAAAAGTATCACCCCGACTATAATTCGGATCAATTTCCAACTCGTTCTCTACGGCAACACGATCTCTTTGGTTATAAAAACAATATTGTTCTGGAAAGATATTACCAATCATTTCACTTAGTGCATTTGCTCCAATTCCGAATAATTTATAATCTGGATTATTTAAAAACTGATCCATTCGTATTTCTATTGAATCATCTCCATGAACAAGATAAAGAAAACTTTCTCGATATTTTTCTAATGGTGCATTCATTTTCCCAAATGCTCGGCTTCTAGCGATCGCCATTCGATAAGCATTTACATGATTACCTATTTTTTGAAAGTCTTCCCACTCCATATTTTTTATGAAATCAGGATTTCTAAATTGAATGAAGTATTGATAGCTTTGCTCTATGTAATTAAGTTCAGGGAGTTTTCCTTGTGTTTCATTTTTATAATAATTAAGGTATTTCTCTATAATAGATAAATCAGAGTTGTTTGTTAAAAGGTTTGGGTGATTCCAATAATCTATTAAATAAGAAAACTCTTTTTCACTTAATTTATAATTGGTCATTTGTGGAGCTCTTATAACTAGTAAGTTCTTTGTTTCTGGCATTTCTTTTAATAGATGTCTAAGTAACATTCCATCAGATTCGGTTAATCGAACTTCTTTTACTTTTAATTCAACAGTTGATAGTCCATCACCATTGATAAAGGGCTCTGTTATAATCTCAGAGATAGCAATAATTCCTCCACTGTTCTTCTCTTCACCATCAGAACGCCAAATAAATACTTGATCACCTATTTTAATATCTTTTAGATGATGTGCCTGTCTTATGCTCCAGTCAATTATCTCCCCATTTTTTACATAGCTATTAATATCATGTAGATCAGGATACTTTTCTTTATCTATAGTAAAACGTTTTGGATTACCTTGGAAAATCCATTGAGACAATGTGTTTCCTCCTCTTATTGAACATCTTTATTATATTAGTAATGTCATTATATACTTTAACATAATTTAACAATTTTTATCCTATTTAAGAAAACCAATAAAAAGAATGAATTATTTTTTTTATGATGATATGACCTTTCTAGAAATAGACAAAAGCTATCCTAAAAAGGATAGCCTTTCCATGACATAAGGATGCATAAATTTAATATTTATATTATCCTAATTATTCATTCAATTAATCATTGATAATTAATATTTTTTTGCTAGATTATTTTTATCGAGATACTAACTTACTGTTCTCCCTAAGGAATTCAACAACTCTATCATCCTTAAGTGATATATATTGATAATCTTTCTTATATATATTTATAAATAGTTGATCTCTATCCTCTTGTTGTTTTATGCGAATACCTGTCTTTTTATCATTGACTAGCACTTTTTCTAACCCCATTCTGTCGGCAATATAATCTTCTGTGTATGTTGCTCTTGGTAAATCAATTACAATCTCAAATCTGGTAGACTTTAGAAACACTTTTCCCCATTTATTCGTTTTAGTCCCAAAAATGGTAAAGTTTTTACTCTTTATGGAGTAATTATCATCTTTTAATTTATCTAGATAGGAATTTCCTAAACAATTTATCGTACTTTTGAATTCATCTAGTTTCTCCATTCTCTCACTACCTCCTATTATTACTTAGCCAACATGTTCTACTAACTCTTTAAGCTTATCTCTTAATACTATTTCTTCCTGGCTTCCAGTAGTTTTCAGTCTAATTATTGGAATATCGTACTTTTTTAATATATTGTTCTTCATCTCATCCCGTTTTAACTGCACTGGGTTAGGATCTAAATACACTCATATAAAAACATGAACCATAATAGGTTCATGTTTTTTGAAGTTAGTTCTTATCATATTTATTATGTGTTCTTACTTTCTTGAAGCAATATAAGCAGAGTTCCATTTAATGGAATCCATTCAAATATTCAAATTTCTCTCTTTATTTCTCTTTTTGTAATAAATAATAATATTATACTAGTGTACTTTTTAGTTGCCAAATAAAGAATTAACTAGATTTTATAAACACTGTTACTCGTCTAACTATTTTAGAGAATACTTACCACTCATTAAGACCCCATTTAATTAAGAGTATTAGTATCACTCATAAATTATTTAACTTCAAGAAGCCTTTTAACTCTCGCTAATACTTCTCCTATACCATAATCATTAATTACTAAATCAGCTACATCATCAAGGTCTGTTGGGTCATTATTGACTATTACTAGCTTTGCCCCATTCTCCTTTGCATCGACAGGAAACCAGTTGGCAGGAGATACAGAAAGAGATGATCCTAAGACAATAAACAAATCAGCTTTTTCAGACTCTATTGAAGCGAATTTCAGTGTCTTTTCAGGTAGGTTTTCTCCAAACAATACAACACCTGGACGTATTATTCCTCCGCACCTACATGTTTCTTCATTAAGGAATTTTTCAATTTCATATTCTGTTAAACAGTCATTACAATGTGCTCTACTCAATGAACCATGTAATTCGAATACGTTTTGACTACCTGCAGCAGCGTGCAGTCCGTCCACATTCTGTGTAATAATCGATTTAATTAATCCTACTTTCTCCCATTGTGCTAAAATCTCATGCCCTTTGTTAAATTGTACATCTTGCAAATCAAGGATTCTCTTTCTATAAAATTTCATGAAAGATGTACGGTTATGTTTCATTGCATCAACGCTAGCAAGAGATAAAGGATCAATTCCGTTCCACATTCCATTTTGAGCAGAACGGAAGTCTGGCACTCCACTTTCGGTAGCCATACCAGCACCTGTGAAGATAACTGTATGACGAGAAGATTTCATCATCTGTTTAAACTGCTCGAATATATCCACTTCCAGCTCCGTAACCTTTATCCCTGTTGCTTTTTCCCACCTTCGAACAGTACTTAAACTAGGTTTACTATCTGTAATTTCTTTTAGAAACTTCAAGCGAAATTCAGGGTGAATATACTTCGGAAATAATTGCATCCAAGGATATCTTTCTAAAATTTTAAGTGCTCCTTCAAAGCCTTTAAATTGTTGGTTACTCATATTATTAGTTGTAGCACTGATGTTCCTTCTTTCTCTTTGGACTCTACCGGGTACTACTTCATCATCCTCAAGAGAGAATATTTCATTTACTCTCCTACTGAAGACCCAAGATTCGTCTTCTTGCTGCTTTCCAATAAGAGTAATGGAGCCGCCCTCAGCACCTAACTCTAAAATCTTTTGCCAATTATTTTTCACAAGATTTCACCCTTTCTTTATTGAATGAAAAACAGAGTATATTTTCTGTGAAATTCTTTTTATTGTTATTACAAGAATAGGAATTTAATGCGGGTTTTATTAGATCGGTTAGTTGAGTAAGTGAGTTACTATTTTCCGACAATTACTATTAATAATTACCAAATAAGTATGTTGTACTTAGGCTTTTTAATGAAAATTTTCTATTAATTTGTCATATGTTGCGCTTGCCTGGGAAATTTATTAACGGAAGTCTTGTAGATTTCTGCTTCCTTCCATTAATATTTTTTTAGAAACTTATAAGCTGCTTTGCCACCGGTATTGGATATTCTCTTTCCTTCTTTATTTTTTTATAAAAGTTAATACCTCAGAGTTGTAAAACTCTGAGGTTCTTTAATGCTTTATTTTCCCCAAGCAGGAGCTTTGGCTCCTTCAATAACTAACTTAGGTTTACCACCAGAAACAGGTACAATATAGATGGAATTGTTCTTTTCAAAAGCAATGTGCTTTCCATCGGTTGACCACGCAGGACGCGCCATCACAATTCCTGAAATAAGATTAACTCCACCAGAACCGTCAGCATTCATGACCCACAACTGATATTCTTCCGTATCAACAGGAGCCTTAACGACTGCAATTTTGCTTCCGTCATGATTATATGAAGCTTGAAAATAATCATGGTTTGCATCATTTAATAAATCCTTTGCTTTGTTTGAGTTAACATCAATCAAGACAAGCTTAAAGTATGTTCCATCATCACTTAATTGTGTTGCAATTATTGAACTTCCATCTGGTGACCAATCAGGCCAACCTCTTGGAGAGAAACCACTATACGTTCTTTCAAATTCTCCACTTTCAGTAAAAGCTGTAGCAATTAGCATCAAATTATAACTCATGTCAAAAGCTACTTTTGATTTATCCGGTGAAAAAACTGGATTATCTGACAACCACTGACTAGCAACTAGTTTTTCTTGTCCGCCGCTTGCAGGAATCATAAATATCTTTGTTTTTTCAAAACTGTAAACAATACTTAATCCGTCATTTGAAACATCTGGGTTTGAATCAGGCTTTCCATCTACTCCAGTCGTTGATAATTGTTGTAAATTTGATCCATCTGGGTTTGCAGAAAATATGAAGTTATCTTTCATAAAATATAGTGTTCCTGAAAAAGTAGATTGCTTTTGTCCCTCTTCTTCTCCTGCTTCCTTTGCACCCTCTTGTACTTGAACGTTTTCAGAACACGCAGACAAGATTAATAAAAAGCAAACTAGCATAACATAAGCATTTAAGCTTTTCATATTAACCACCTATCTTTCATTAGATATACAGTTAATTTATATTCACATATTTTTAAGTCTATCCACACATTACCTATTATCCAGTTAAATAAAAAAATCCCCAATAGTAGGGCGTATGGATACTAAATGTAGTATCTGTACCTCCACTTTTGAGGATAAATTTCTTTTTTCTTTATTTGTACTCCTTACATGACTCTCGCTTAATAATCTTATAAGGTAAAATAATTCGTTTTGCAGGTTCTTCAGGATTTTCAATTTTTTCAATTAAGCACTTGGCTGCCTGGTAACCAAGTTGATATATATTAATATCTACTGTTGACAGCGGAGGTCTGGAAACTTCCGAAAGCATAATATTATTAAAGCTTACGATTGATAAGTCATCAGGAACTGATATACCTATTTCATCAAGCGTCTTAAGCATCCCAAACGCCATAATATCATCTGCTGCTATGATTGCAGTTGGCGGTTCTTTTAAACTTAGTAATTTTGAAATTGCTTC
Organism: Lottiidibacillus patelloidae; assembly: GCF_002262935.1. NCBI lineage: Bacteria > Bacillati > Bacillota > Bacilli > Caryophanales > Bacillaceae > Lottiidibacillus > Lottiidibacillus patelloidae. Next base: position 144,929 of record NZ_NPIA01000007.1, read on the forward strand.
CTGTCCACCTTCTTGTAAGAATTCTTCGTGGACTATATACTCGTCACGATATGTGAGACCAGCATTTTGCAAAGCTTCTTTATACCCTAACAATCGGTCAATTGTTACGACCAAGTTAATGTTTCCACCAACAAACGCAATTCTTTCATGACCTAATTGAATTAAGTGATTGGTAACATCTTTACTAGCCATAATATTGTCATTATCAACATGGGTAATATTATCCATGTTTTTCGCTGGCTTTCCAATAATCGTAAACGGAAATTTCTGTTTATGTAAATAGGACATAATTTTATTGTCAATGCTAGAATATAATAGAATTATCCCATCTACTCGTCGACCTTGAACCATTCTGACGACTTCTTCATATATATCTCGTTCTGTTGCTCCCGTTGATATATAAAGTGCAAATTCTTTTTCATGCGCAACTTTACTTATACCTCGAACTACTTCAGGAAAGAAAGGATTTTGGAACGCTTTATCCGTTGACCTAGGAATAATAACTCCAAAAGCTTGTGATGACTTATTTGCTAAGCTACGAGCATTTAGGTTTGGATGGTATCCTAATTCTTTCATTGCATCGCGCACTCGTCTTTTTGTATCTTCACTAATACGAGGGCTATCAGCAATTACTCTCGAAACAGTCGAAGGTGCGACATTTGCTAATTTCGAAACATCTTTAATTGTAACAGCCATTAGTGTGATCCCCCTACTACTTTCAAACCAAAAAGTATTAATATTTACATCAAATTCCATTATACAACAATTTAAATTGTTGTCGCTGTAATTTCTATTTAATCCATTAAAATCATCAATAACTATTAGTTAGATTTACGCTTATGTCGTATCAACATAGTAAACCCAATTAATCCTAAAATAGGAATTAATATATAGAGATATAGGTTATAATTACTTGTCTTTTCTTCTAACACAAAAATCTCAGCTGTTTCTGCATCAAGCTCTATTTCATATTTATTATTTTTAGAACGAACAGTATCACCTAGTAACAAGCCAGTAAGTTGCATATCACCTTGAAGATGCTCCTCAGTTACCTCTACCCTTTGTGGATCTGTCGTGTTGTTAATTGCGATAATAGTAGTTTCATCATCGATTGTGCGCTTAAATACTGCCATTCCAGCTTCTTCATAAACTAATTGAAAATCACCTTTCGTTAATGATGGATAACTTCTTCTAATCTCTGCTAGTTTCGCAATATGTTCTTTAATAGGCGATTGGACGCTAAAGTCCATCATGCGACGATTATCTGGATCCTCTCCCCCATCCATCGCGATTTCAGTACCTTGATAGATGACAGGAATACCAGGAGACGTATATAGGTATGTCATAGCTAACTTTAATCTAGTTTCAGGATCTTCTCCTTTTTGAATTGCTTTTCGAACAAACCTTACATTGTCATGATTATCGACAAAGTTTCCTAAAATGTATGGATTGTCATAATAATATTCGTTCCGTTTCCAAACACGAAATAGTCCATCAAGTGACTTATTAGGTTCTGCAAAAATAGTTGAAATTTCGTTGTAATATGGATAGTCGACAAATGACTGAATACCCGTTTTATTATAATCTGCTACATACGTTGGATCATCATGCCATACTTCTCCAAGCAAGAAAAAGTCTTCTTTCACAGATTTAACTGCCGCTGAAAATTCTTCCCAAAACCATTTTGGAACATGTTTAACTGTATCTAGACGATAGCCGTCAATATCTGTTTCTTCAATCCACCATGTTGCCATATCTAATAAGTAATTTTTCACTTCATCATTCTCATGATTTAAATCTGGCAGCCCAAAAAGCCAGCCATTTTCAACTTCCTTTTGACTATCCCAATTAAAGATGTCCTCTTTCTCATGAAACCAGTCTTCTTTATCTAAATCAATTAACCATGGGTGCTTATAACCAGTATGATTAACAACTAAGTCTAAAATAACTTTCATATCTTTTTCATGAGCTTTTTTTACTAACGTTTTGAAGTCCTCAAGTGTCCCGAAATGCTCTTCCACCTCGTAAAAATCTTCCGTCCAGTATCCGTGGTAGCCTTTCTTTTCATTCGCAAAAATAGGTGTTAACCAGATTGTTGTTGCACCTAAATCTTTTATGTAATCTAATTTCTCTGTAATTCCTTTAATGTCTCCACCGTGATATGCATAAGGATCATTCGTATTCACCGTAAAGTCATTAGACGTGTCGCCATTATTAAAGCGATCGACCATAATAAAATATATAACTTCTTCTTCCCATTTTACTTCTTTTTCAGCGGCCTCCACAGGAAAGGCATAAAAAAGAAGAAACGGGATTAGCAAAAGTTGAACCAATTTTTTGCGCATCCTCGTTTCCTCCTCTATGTGTATTGATATTTACTTATCCTTTTGTTCCTCCAGCTGTTAAACCAGAGATAAAGTATTTTTGTAATGATAAGAATAATATTGAGATTGGTAATGCAATTAATACTGCTCCAGCAGCAAATTTCGTAAATTCGTTTCCGAACTGTTTTGCTACCATATCATATAGTCCGACAGCTAATGTAAAGTTCTCTTCACTTCGCAACAGCACTCTCGCTAAAATGAAGTCTGTAAATGGCATAATGAAAGTGAATAGTGAAACTACCGCAATAATCGGTTTTGCAAGTGGCATAATAATTTGCCAGAAAATACGGAAGTGTCCTGCTCCGTCCATTCTTGCAGCTTCATCTAATTCTTTTGGAATTGTATCTAGGTAACCTTTCATAAGCCACGTATTCATAGGAATTGCTCCACCAACATAAATGAGAATCAATCCTAAATGGGTATCTAATAATCCTGTTACTAATGCTAAAACGAAGATAGCAATTAAAGCTGCAAAGTTAGGTACCATTTGCAAGATTAAGAATGTAACTAATCCATTTTTGCGTCCAATAAAACGGTATCTTGAGAAAGAGTAAGCAGTTAAACTAACTAAAATTACCGAAAATACCATTGTTAAGAAACAAATTTTAAGCGTATTCCAATACCAAAGTAAGTAATCACTTTTCTCTAGATCAAATAACTCCTTGTAATGCTTCAATGTCGCATCCTTAGGAATGATACTAGATGACATTAAACTATTTCCAGGATTAAAGGATGACCCTACGATCCAAATCAATGGGTAAAGAATTACGACAAACATAAATAAAATTACTAAGTACGATAACGTTAAACGAATGATTTTATTTCTTTTCATTTCCATATTACATCATGTCCTCTTCTTGGAATGACTTCGTTCTCTTGAATTGCCACAATGCTACAGCTATTACAATTAATGATAAGATTAAAGTGATTGCTGCTGCTTTACTATATTCAGCAGAAGTCATTGTTAAATTGTAAATCCACGAAATCAGGATATCTGTACCTCCGGCATTTTGACCAGAGACAGCAGGTCCTCCTCCATTGAATAAGAAAATAATATTAAAGTTATTAAAGTTAAATGTATACTGCGTTATTAAAATTGGTGCAGTTGCAAACAATACGAGCGGAAGTGTAATATTTTTAAACTTTTGCAATGCTGATGCTCCATCTACAGTTGCAGCTTCGTATAATTCATCTGGGATTGATTGTAAAACACCAGTAGTCATAACGAAGACGAATGGGAAACCAAGCCATGCTTGAATAGAAATTAATGCAATCTTCGTCCACATTGCTTCTGTCATCCACGGTATAGGATTAATTCCGAAAAATTCTAAAACTTGCACATTGATTGCACCAAATGTTTCATTAAACATTCCAGCAAAAACTAGAGTAGAAACGAATGCTGGTACTGCCCATGGAAGAATTAGTACTGTACGTATAATACCTTTAAACTTTAGATCTTTTTGATTAATGACAACAGCAAGGAAAATACCTAATGCTACTTGTATTGTTGTAGCAGAAAACGTCCATACAATCGTCCATGCAAATACATGGAAGAATGTTTCTCTCCAAATTGATAAAGTGAAAATATCAACAAAGTTCTTAAATGAAACCCAATCAACCAGTTTAGCCGGTGGTGAATGGTATAAATCATAGTTTGTAAATGCTAGTAATACCACGAAAATAATAGGTAAAATTACAACAAACACTAACAATACAAAACCAGGTGTAATCATTAAATAAGGAAAACCACTATCAATTAAGTTTTGATATTGCCCTTTTAATGTATTTAATTTTTCCCCTAAATCACGTTTCTTCCCATTTTGATACGCATCATAAAGGTTCAATGCATAGATTCCAAGCCCTAAAGCTGTAATAATGACAGCTATGATCCCTTGTACTAATAAGAAAATGGAGTGATCCCCACGTGATAAGTCAGTACCTAATGTAAACAGACCCCAAAAGCCCATATTAAGCAAATCAAAAAAAGCTACAAAAAACGAAACTGCCAAAATGAAAAAGATCGAACCTTTCACATATTGACGATTGTAAAATTGACCAACACCAGGAATGATTGATAGGGCTAAGGCTCTATTTCTATGTTGTTTATTCTCTTCCGTTTGTTTTTCTCCCATAATGTTGCCTATCCCCTTTCTAGAAATCTAAATAATAAATACAGTAAATTAAAGTATGTATAAGTAATTATCTGTATGTATTATTTAGATTTTTACAAAATTTCATTTCTAAGAATAACATAAGCAGTATCCCATTAAGAGATACCGCTTATAAAGTACTATATCTTAGTTATTTGAGTGTTTTGCTTCGATGTTTTCTAAGATTGTATCAACTGCTTCTTCAAGAGCACTCTTTGGAGCTGCTTTTTGGTTAGCAATTAATTGTAAAGCTGTTGCCATTGGTCCCCAAACTTCTCCCATTTCTGGTACGTTTGGCATTGGTACAGCATATTGAGATTGAACTGCTACTGCTTTTGCACCTTGATCATCAGCTAATACTGTATCAACTAAAGATTTTACAGGTGGGATTTCAGAAGTCTTTTCATAACGAATTTTTGCGTTTTCTTCGTTTGTGATCCACTCAACTAATTTAGTTGCCCAATATTCATTCTTAGTGAATGAAGTTACGTGCCATCCTTTAACACCCATGAATGTTTGTGGATGTTCACCGTTTGGTAATACTGGGAATGGAGCGATTCCTAAGTTAATTCCAGCATCTTTATAAGCTGAGAATGACCAAGGACCATTCATGATTGATGCTACTTTTCCATCTAAGAATAATCCGTCCATTACAGAGTAACCGTTATCACCGATTAATCCTTTAGGGAATACGTTTTTGTACCATTTTTGGATATATTCAGCACCATCAACAGCGCCATCGTTTGCTAATCCTAATTCAGAAGCATTAACGTTTCCTTCTGCATCTGTATTAAATACGTAACCACCCATACCACCGATTACGCCATGAGCGAAATAGAAGTTATCCCATAATGCTAAGAAACCATATTCTTTGTCTCCACCATAGTTTTTAGAAAACTCATAAAGTTCTTCTAAAGTTGCAGGAACTTCTGGTAATAAGTCTTTATTGTAAATAAATACTGGAGTTTCAGTTGCTTTAGGTAAACCGTATAGTTGACCATCATATGTTTGAGCTAAAATTGAAGAATCTGTGAAAATTGATAACACGTCATCACTTACTGTTAGTGGCTTGATTAATCCTTCAGTTACTACTCCACCAATTTGATCATGTGGAAGTGTGATTACGTCAGCACCATTTCCTGCAGGACCGTCTAAACGTAAAGTATCACGAATTTCGTCAGCCATGTTTAATTCTTTGAATTCTACAGTAATTCCATACTCTTCTTCAAAGCTTGCGATTGCGTCTACAAGACCAACAGACTTGTCCGTGTCTTCCCAAATAACTAACTTTTCAGGTTTTGCTGGTTCTTCACCTTGTTTATTGTTATTGTCGTCTGTTGTGTTAGTTGATTCTCCAGGTCCGCATGCAGCTAAGACACTAAGAGACATAACCATCGTCATAAAGATTGCGAGTAGTTTTTTCATCTTTTGTGTTCCCCCTAATATAAATGAGATAAATTTATTATGCACAAGCCACTTATAAAATATCAAGGAATATTTTGTGAAAGCGTTTGCACACATTACCTAAATTCAATTATACCTACATTTTCTTTTTTGACAACCATTTCTTTTTTATTTATTTATTTTTTTACTTTTCTTATATAACTGTTATAATCTTTGTTAGTATTGTTTCATTAGTTTTTACAAGTTCGTATTCTTATGTTACCCAATATTTATACATATATTTTATATGCAACCGTTTGCTTATTTAACTATAGAGAGGATGAAATCTGGTGATCAAAGAGGCTATTTATCATAGACCTAAAAACAATTTTGCCTACGGCTACGATGAAAAAACGATACATATTAGGCTGCGAACAAAGAAGAATGATATTGATGAAGTTAAACTAATCCATGGTGACCCCTACGACTGGAATGGTAGTAAATGGAGCCATGAACGCAATATAATGATGAAAAGTGGATCTGATGAGCTTTTTGATTATTGGTTTATAGCAGTGCAACCGCCATATCGACGTTTAAGATATGGATTTGAACTTAAAGCTAAGGATGAGACAATGTTCTTTGGTGAAAAAGGGTTCCTTTCATCTCAACCAGAAGATGATATTGCATTTTACTTTTGCATTCCTTTTTTAAATAAAGCCGATATTTTCAATGCACCAGCATGGGTTAAGGATACAATATGGTATCAAATCTTCCCTGAAAGGTTTGCTAATGGTGATGAATCTATCAACCCTAAAGGTACTTTACCATGGGGGAGCGCTGAGCCAACGCCTACTAATTTCTTCGGTGGCGATTTTCAAGGAATTATTGATCGGATTGATTATTTGAAAGATTTAGGAATTACTGGCATTTACTTCACTCCTATTTTTAAAGCTTATTCGAATCATAAGTACGACACGATTGATTATATGGAAATCGACCCTCAGTTTGGTGACAAGGCTGCATTTAAACGGTTAGTGGAAACGTGTCATGCAAAAGGGATTAAAGTGATGTTGGATGCTGTGTTTAATCATAGCGGTTACTACTTACCACAATTTCAAGATGTATTAGAAAATGGAAAAGATTCTAAATATAAAGATTGGTTTCATATAAATGAGTTCCCTATAGAAACCGAGCCAAAGCCAAATTATGATACGTTTGCTTTTGTACCAACAATGCCAAAATTAAATACAGAAAATGAAGAAGTGAAAGGCTATCTATTAAAAGTTGCAAGCTATTGGATAGAGGAATTTAATATTGATGGTTGGCGTTTGGACGTGGCAAATGAAATAGATCATAGTTTTTGGCGTGAGTTCCGAAAAACAGTAAAAGCTGCTAATCCAGACGTATATATTTTAGGGGAAATTTGGCATGACTCTATGCCTTGGTTACAAGGTGATCAATTTGATGCAGTGATGAATTACCCATTCACTTCAGCTACCATTGATTACTTTGCGAAAGGTACAATAAATGCTGAGCATTTCTCCAACATAATTAATAGAGTAATTCACGCTTATCCTGAACATGTAAACGCTGTCCAATTTAACTTGCTTGATAGTCACGATACTCCAAGAATATTAACACTTTGTAACGGGAATAAAGATAGAGTTAAGTTACTATTACTATTTCAAATGTCTTTCACTGGGACACCTTGTATTTATTACGGTAATGAAATTTCTATGTCTGGTGGGGCAGATCCAGGTTGTCGTAAGTGTATGGAATGGGATGAAAGCAAGCAAGATAAAGACATGTACAGCTTCGTTCAACAGCTAATTACATATCGAAAACATAATAATGCTTTCGGAAATTCAGGTGACTTTTCTTTTATTGAAACAAATAACGAAAAAAATTATGTTGTTTACAAAAAATCAAACGCGAATGAAACATTACTTTTCATTCTTAATAACAGTGCAAAGTCAATTGATGGTGAATTTGCATTCAATGGAACTATCCAATCAAGTGAAAATTTTTGGAATGCTGATTCAATTGAAGTTAAGAATAATAAAATAGCTTTTGCACTAGATAGTTATAGTTTTGCCATCTTACAAATAAACGAAAAAAAATAATATTCTTTTAATGAGGTGTAGTAATGAAAAAGATTTGGTGGAAAGAAGCAATCGGTTATCAAATATATCCACGCAGTTTTCAAGATTCAAATGGAGATGGAATCGGTGACCTAAAAGGAATTGTTCAACGTTTAGATTATATTAAAGATTTAGGAATTGACGTCATATGGATATGCCCAATGTATAAATCACCAAATGACGATAACGGTTATGACATTTCCGACTATAAAGCAATAATGGAAGACTTCGGTACGATGGAAGATTTCAATCTTCTTTTAGAAGAAGTACATAAACGTGGTATGAAATTAATTCTTGACCTCGTCTTAAACCACTCAAGTGATGAACACGAATGGTTTATCGAGTCTCGTTCTTCAAAAGAGAACCCGAAACGTGACTGGTATATTTGGAGAGACGGTAAAAACGGTCAGGAGCCGAATAACTGGGAAAGTATTTTTGGTGGTTCTGCTTGGGAATATGATGAAAAAACAGATCAATATTATCTCCATGTTTTCTCAACGAAACAGCCAGATTTAAACTGGGAAAATAAAGAGGTACGCGATGCACTTTATGATACGGTTAACTGGTGGTTAGATAAAGGAATTGACGGATTCCGAATCGATGCAATTAGTCACATTAAAAAGCGACCTGGTTTCCCAGAGATGCCAAATCCTGAAGGAAAAAAATATGTTTCTTCCTTCGATATGCATATGAACCAAGAGGGTATTCAACCTTTCTTACAAGAATTTAAAGACAAAACGTATGCGAACTATGATGTAATGACTGTCGGTGAAGCTAATGGAGTAAGTATCGAAGAAGCCGACCTTTGGGTGAGTGAAGAAAAAGGAAAAATGGATATGATTTTCCAATTTGAACACTTAGGATTATGGGATGCTGAAACTAACCCAGTATTAGATATTGTTGGTCTTAAGAAAGTTCTAACAAGATGGCAAAAAGGCTTAGAAAACCGCGGGTGGAATGCATTATTTATCGAAAACCATGATAAGCCACGTGTCGTGTCTACTTGGGGTAATGATGATCAGTACTTGCGTGAAAGTGCTACATCAATGGCAGTTATGTATTTCTTAATGCAAGGAACTCCATTTATTTATCAAGGTCAAGAAATCGGAATGACAAATGTGCAATTTGAATCGATTGAAGACTATGATGATGTTGCAGTGAAGAACCTTTATCGTATAAAGCGTGAAGAAGGCGTTTCACATGAGAAAATCATGGAAATCATTTGGGCATCTTCTCGTGATAATAGTCGTACTCCGATGCAATGGTCTAGTCAAGAAAACGCTGGTTTCACAACTGGTAACCCGTGGATGAAAGTAAATCCTAACTACAAAGAAATTAATGTTGAAGTACAAGAAAAACAAGACGATTCTATACTTTCTTTCTATAAAAAAATGATTTCACTTAAGAAAGAAAATGACGTATTTACTTACGGAATATATGATTTAATCCTTGAAGACGATAAACAAATTTACGCTTATACTAGAACTTTGAATGCTGAAGATAAAGTAGTAGTAATTGCTAACCTTACAGATAAGGAAGCAAATTATAGCTTTAGTGAACTACAGTTATCATCTGAAAACCTATTATTAAATAACTATCATGTTTCTGAGCATGAAGCTATTACAGAAATTAACTTAATGCCTTATGAGGCACGAGTTTACCGAGTTACTAAATAACTTAAGACATTTAGCACAGCAATTTTTTATTGCTGTGCTATTTTAATACCTTTACTTCTTAAAAAAACTAACAGCAAAATACTTCTGCAGTTAGCTTTCCCTACAAATTCAATGAAAATTACTTTTCTAAATGTCTTTCGTATAAGAACCAAGAGATTAACCTAAACCCAATCGTATATACCCCCATAATTGCAGCGGTAATTTTTAAAATAATATCGCTCATGAACAAAATAATAAATAATGATGTAAAAAAGACTAAAACAGATACTAGATTTGCCATTTTTCCATTTATAGGTTGATTACTTAAAAAAGGTGTTTTAAATCCTTTTAAAGCTTTAGCATAGCAATGCTCATGATAAGGTAATACATAATATAAAAAAGACGCTACTACTAAATCTTCTCTAATTTTAATTAGACCGACGCACTGTTCACAGTAAATTTCTCGCTTTTTCATGAATGATATTAGCTCCTTATGACTTATTTCAATTAAATGACTTTATAAACTTTTCAACATTACCTTAGAAATTCCTCTATAAAAACATAAAAAAGATGTAAGGCCCTTTGGCTTTACATCTTATAAATAGACATTAATTATGTTTTATTTCGTATATTCTTGCTTCATGTGGCTTTAATGTAAATGAATTAGCAATGTTATTTTCTACATCTGGATAATTAGCAATTATCAATCGTTTGTCATTGTTCGCAAATTTATCCGGCACCGTGCAGACATTTTCTATATTAGAATGATTTAAAATTACTAACCACGTGACATTATTTAAGCTACGTGTATAAACGTATAACGATTCATCATTCCCTGATAAATCTTCAAATGTCCCATATACCATGACTTCATGCTCTTTTCTTAATCCAATTAGCTTTTTGTAATAGTAATAAACAGAGTCAGGATCCTCTAGTGCTTGCTCCACATTAATCGATTTATAATTTGGATTAATTTTAATCCACGGCTCTCCTGTTGTAAAACCAGCATTCTCTTTTGCATTCCACTGCACAGGTGTTCTTGAATTATCTCGACTTAGGGCAAGCAAGCTTTCGAAAACCTCTTGTGGGTCTCTACCTTTACTAATTTCTTCGTGATATTTATTTTTCATCGCAATGTCATTGTAATCATCAATCGAGTCAAAACGGACTCCTGTCATGCCTATCTCTTCACCTTGAAAAACATATGGAGTACCTGGTAGCGTATGAATCATAGTTGCCAGTAATTTTGCAGACTGCACTCGATATTCTCCATCGTTACCATACCTAGTAACTTGGCGAGTATGGTCATGATTATTCAAAAATTGTGAGTTCCATCCTTTAGGAAATAACCCTTCATACCATCTTGTTTGGATTTCCTTAAATTTTAGCATGTCCCAAGTCGGCATATCGTCTGCTACTTCAAAATGGAAAAGCGTATGCAATTCATTTCGATTTTCGCCAACATATTTTAATCCGTCTTCAGGGGTTACGAATGGAATCTCACCAACGGTCATTACATCGTAATGTCTTAATACCTGTTCGTTCATTTCCTTTAAGTAAGTATGGATACCTGGATTATTGCCTAAATAATTAATATTTTCAGGAGTATCGACATTAGGGAACCCTGGAATTTTAGCAAGGAGATTGATAACATCCATGCGGAAACCATCTATACCTTTGTCTAACCAAAAACGCATCATATCATAGATTGCTTCTCTCACTTCTTCATTTTCCCAATTCAAATCAGGTTGTTCAATCGCAAAGGAATGGAAGTAATACTGCTCTGTTTTCTCATCAAACTCCCATGTCGATGGCGTGAAATAAGAACGCCAGTTACTCGGTTCTTTTCCTTCAACAGGATCCTTCCATATATACCAATCTCTCTTTGGGTTATCTTTTGAAGAACGTGATTCAAGAAACCACGGGTGTTGATTTGACGTATGGTTAACTACCAAATCCATTATTAATTTCATGCCTCGTTTATGAACTTCCTTTAATAATGTCTCCCAAGTTCCCACATTACCAGCTTTCCTCATAATCTTTTGGTAATCTGAGATATCGTATCCATTATCTTTATCAGGAGACTCGTAACAAGGGTTTAACCAGATTACATCGATCCCTAAGTCTTTAATATAATCTAACTTCTCAATAACACCTTGCAAATCTCCATAACCATCGCCATCTGTATCATAAAAGCTTCGCCAATATACTTGATAAACGACAGCTTCTTTCCACCAAATTTTTTTCATTGTTGTTCCTCCAATTGCACTTTGAGATGAATTGCTATTCCTTCACTCCACCTGAAGTTAAGCCTGACACAATTTGTTTTTGGAAAAATAAAACGATAATAAGTGTTGGAATCGTCACTATTGCAGTTGCCGCTGCAACTTCTCCCCATAAAATTTCAAATTGAGTTCTTAAAAATGAAATTGCTACAGGCACTGTATGGTATTCTGGACTGGAATTTAACGTAATCGTTAATAAAAATTCATTCCAAACTCCAATAAAAACGATGATTGCTGTTGTAAAAACACCTGGCGCAGCTAATGGAAAAACAATTTTCACAAGTGTTTGAAGTGGTGTAGCTCCATCAATTTTCGCCGATTCCTCAAGAGCTAAAGGAATATGATTAAAATGTGTAACGAGAATCCAAACAGCAATCGGTAACGTAATTGTTGAATAAGGAAGTACGATAGCATAACTGTTTAGTAACTCTAAATCTAAAAATAAATTGTAAATAGGTCCTGTTACGATCATTTGCGGAAACATAGATACCGCTAAAATTAGACCTAATAAAATGTTTTTCCATCTAAAATGGAAACGTGAAATTGCATAAGCGGTAAAGGTTGCCACTATAATGACATAAACAGTAGTTACTATAGAAACGATAAAGCTATTAATAATCGCTCCAAATATACCTTTCTCAAATAAAACTGTTATATAGTTTTTTAACGTTGGATCTTGGGGAATGACATTAAAAGCCCCTGCACCAAAGATCTCCCCTGACGTTTTAAATGACGTAATAAAGATCCAGAAAAATGGAAACATCATAATAAATAAGTACAATACTACTACTGAGATAAATGTAATAAGTAGTTTTCTTTTTGCATTTTCCATACTAACTCCTCCTCTCTATTTCTTTTCCATTAAGTCTGCACCCAGTACTCTCACAAAGAGAATTGCGATTAGTGCAACACAGACAAACATGAGCATGACAATAACTGACCCATAGCCAAAATTCGTTTGCCCAAACATGACTTTATAAGCATAGATAGATAACGTTTCAGTAGATCCTCCAGGACCTCCTCCAGTTAAAACGAAAATTAAGTCAAATACTCGGAATGCATCTAGCGTTCTAAATAATAATGCAACTAAAATAGCTGGTTTTAATAAAGGCAACGTTACATTAAAGAAGGTTTGTATTTTACTTGCCCCATCAATTGCAGCTGCTTCATATGATGATTTAGGAATATTTTGTAGACCTGCTAATAGAAGCAAAGCCATATAAGGAGTAGTTTTCCAAACATCAGCTAATATGGTAGAAAACATTGCTCCGCCACTTGTTAATAATAAATCTCTAGAATCTTCAATTAAGCCAATATTTTCGAAAAAGTTCGCTACAACACCACTTGTTCCATCATATAAATAACCCCACATTAATGCTGCAACTGCAGTAGGTATTGCCCAAGGAATTAATGATGTAGTACGAATTAAACCTTGTCCAAAGATAGCCTTGTTTAAAATTAATGCTAGTCCTAGACCTAAAGCTAGCTCTAGTGCTACTGAGACCGCTGTGAACAATGTTGTGTTCCATAAAGCGATACCAATACGGCCATCTGTAAAGGCCTTCATATATCCTTTTAAGCCAATAAAGTTTGACGGTATTATACTATTTTGAAAATCTTCTACCAGTGCTGGTAAATTTTCTTCATTTGTAAGTTCGTATTTTGATATTAACTTTTGAACTAATATCGACGTTTCTTCATGAAGTTTTACGATATCTACCCTTTCATCATCACTAATTTTTATGACACCTTTTTTTTCTCCATAAGTATCACTAAATGTATCAAGTGTATGTAGTGTGTCCTTGATATCGGTTTTATCGTCTTCATCTGAAACATTATCTAAATCCTCTTCTAAAAATAAAGATACATATAGTAGTGTCTCGTTAAAAAGTTCCGTATTGAATCGTTCGCTTAAATATAAACCTGCCTTTTGTTGATCATTAAGTCGATAATCAAAAAACGTATATGATAATGATTGAATGACTGGTCCGAGAGAGAATACCCCTAACAAAATAAGCGTTGGAATTATAAAAAGGTATTCTTTAATGCCCATCTTCTTCATGATTAACCCTCCTATAATGTTGCCCTAACAAAAAGAAAAAGGCTCTAATGAAAGCATTAGAGCCTTTTCATTACATTTAATATTTTACCTAGCTAACAAAATTTTACTCTTCATTTACAGCTTTATTTATTGCATTTGCTGCCTCTTCTAATCCTTGACCAGAGCTTAAATATTTATGTGCTGAGATTTGGATTGTATCAGATACTTTTGAGTATTCTGGTGATACTGGTCGAGCAATTGTGGATTTTAACGCATTTTGAAAACCTTCGAATGTAAGCATTTCATTTTTTGCTTGAACATCTTCATCTGTTAACAATGTATTAAATCCAGGTAAGTATCCGCCTTCCGTAGACATAATCTTTTGTCCTTCTTCACTAGCTGCGAATTTAATAAACTCCCAAGCACCATCTATATTTTCTGAATGTTTGTTAAGTCCAAGTAACCAACCACCTACAGAGCCGCCATTTGGTAGAGGAGCAACACCTACATTGTCTACTGATACTGTAACCCCTTCATCTTGTCCTTTAATACGTCCATACATATATGGCCAGTTTCTTGCAAACACTGCTTTCCCTTGTTCAAATGTTGTATGTGTTTCACCTTCAGTAAAGTTCAATATATCCTTCGGCGAGAAAGGAGCAGTAGTAAACTTATACATTGTTTCTAAACCACTTTCAATATTTTCATAAGAACTTGTATACTCTGTTACATTAACTGTTAATCCTTCATATTGTTTTGATTGGTATACAAAGCCATAGTCTGTGTTCCCTTCGCCAGTATACTTTTCCGCCATATTATAAAGTTCATCATACGTGTAATCACCAGATACTAATGTTGCAGCATCACTTTCACTGACTATATCAGATCTAAAATATAGTAATCCTAAGTCAGGGAAGAAAGGTAGGGTAAACTGCTTACCTTTATAATTTCCTGATGCCATAGAACCTGCATTATAATTTTCTTTATTTAAATCATCTTTTTTCATTCTTACATCAAGTGGCTCTAAGTAACCAGCACCAGCAAATTCGCCAGCCCATACAACATCTAAAGATAAAACGTCGTATTCAGAAGAACCGCTCGATAAAGAATTTAATAACTGATCATGCATTTGTGCAGAGTCATTTGTCATTTGCACCCATTCAACTTTGTACTCATCTTGACTTTTATTAAAAGCGTCAATTAGATTATTTGTTGCTGGTGTATTGTCATTTTGTGCTGCGAATTTTATAATTGTTTTTGCTTCATTTGTACCTTCTTCATCACCTGTGCCACATCCGAAAAGTGCTAAAGTTAATGAAAGAGCTAGCATAAGCATATATAATTTTTTCATATTTAATTTCCTCCCTTTAATAATTGAAGTTTATATTGGAATAGCTTATCCTTATATTAAATATTTAATATTTTTAATAAATTTTTAAGGTAAGGTTGAGAATATTATGTTATTGAATAAAACAGAAATAGAAAAAAAGTTTTTTGAGGCAAAAATTAATAATAAAAAAAATCTATTTATTCATCCCCCTTTTGATTTAGAGCAGCATTTAATTAGTTGGGTTACGAAAGGTCATTATGAAGAGGCAAAGTATTATTTGGATGAAATTAATAGCTTAGAGAGAGCAAAACTAGCTAAGGATTCTGTTCGATCCTTAAAGAATTCATTAATATGTTCCTGCACAATTTTTACCAGATCTATTATTAGAGGTGGCGTTGACCCTGAAACTGCTTTTGATCTAAGTGATGTGTTTATTCAACAAATTGAGAAGACCAACACAATTGAATCACTTAGTAAGTTAGAGTACGATATGCTTTTAGAGTTCATAAAAAAAGTGAAAAGTAATAGCAATCGAACATATCAACTTGTAGTTAACAAGGCTATTAATTATATTAATGATCAAATTATGCAGCCTTTATCACTAGAGATTATTTCAAAAAATGTTAAAGTTCATCCAAATTATTTATCAAAACTTTTCAAAGATGAAATTGGAATGACAATTACTGAATTCATTAATCGAAAAAGAATTGAAGAGTCAAAATACTTCTTACTTCACAGTGAACTTGCGATATCAGAAATTGCCCATTTATTTACATATTGCAACCAAAGTTATTATTCTTCACTTTTCAAGAAATATACTAGTATTTCACCTAAGCAATTTATGAAATTACAACATAAAAAAACAGATTGATACCTAGTATCAATCTGTTTTTTATAAGTTTATTTATTATTAACTACAAGCCACGCTGCACCGATAACACCTGCGTCATTACCTAATTTAGCTGGAACTATATCAATATTTCCAGTTAAGTGTGGTAAAGCAAACTTTTTATAATATTCTCGTATTGGCTCAAATAAGATGCTTCCTGCATGAGAAAGTCCACCACCAACAACAATTTTACTTGGGTTAAGTGCAACTGCGTAATTTCCTAATGCTAGGCCTAAATAAAACGATGCTTTGTTAATCATTTTTATTGCTAGCTCGTCTCCTTCATAAGCAGCTTCAGCAATATACTTTGCTGTTAGCCTGCCACGCGAAGCTAGGATATGTGCTAACGATGAAGGGTGCCCCTCATTAATTGCCTCCGTTACTAAACGGATTAAACCAGTCGCTGAGGAGACTGTTTCTAAACAGCCAGTTTTCCCGCAATTACAAGGACTTCCACCTTCAGCAATTACAGTCGTATGACCGAATTCCCCTGAAGTGTCATGAGCTCCATGATATATTTGTCCATTTATGATCACACCTGAGCCAACACCAGTTCCAAGAGTGATACAAAGTAGATCAGTACTACCTTCCCCTGCACCACGCCACATTTCTCCAAGCGCAGCAACGTTGGCATCATTGTCAATAAAAACAGGTAACTTTGTTATATTTTCTAATTGCTCTTTTAAAGGGATGTTTTTCCACTGTAAATTAACGGCTTCTTTTACAAATCCCTTTTTAATATCTAAAAACGCTGGAGCACCAATCCCCATACCTATTAGATTAAAGCGTTCAATCTTTAAGTTCTTGCAACAAAAATCAATCATATTATTGATTTGATGAAATATACCCGTTGCTCCAGCTTCAATTTTCGTTGGTTCACTTGTTTGGAATTTTATTTCACCTTGACCATTTACAATAGCCATTTTAATAGACGTACCACCTAAGTCTACACCGATGATATATTGATTACTCATAGAAAGACGTCAGTCCCTTTTAATTTACTTTAGCGAATTGCTTGTTCTGTTTCTACATCGAAGAAGTGTACTTTATTCATATCAAATGCAAGTTGCAGTTTTTGACCATTTTTCACATCTGTACGTGAATCAATTCGAGCAATAAAGCTATAATCGGCAACTTTTGAGTGTAAGTAAGTTTCAGCACCCATTAATTCAGCAACTTCAATATCAACATTTAATGTACTACCAGGTGAAGATTCAATGAATACTAGCTCATCATGGATGTCTTCTGGACGAACACCTAGAACAACTTTTTTGCCAACATAATCTTTTAATTTTTTCATTTTCCCTTCAGGAATTGTTAATTTAGCATTTTCATTGATAATGAAAGTTCCATTTTCTAATTTTCCTTCAATGAAGTTCATTGCTGGAGAACCAATAAATCCACCTACAAAGATATTGTCAGGATTACTGTATACTTCTTTAGGACTTCCAACTTGTTGTACAACTCCATCTTTCATAATAACAATACGATCTGCCATCGTCATCGCTTCTGTTTGGTCATGAGTTACGTAGATCATCGTTGTTTGTAAACGTTGGTGTAATTTTGTAATTTCCGCACGCATTTGTACTCGAAGTTTAGCGTCTAAGTTTGATAACGGCTCATCCATTAAGAATGCTTGTGGTTCACGAACGATTGCTCGTCCTAACGCAACACGCTGTCTTTGACCACCTGATAAAGCTTTTGGTTTACGATCTAGTAAATGTTCGATGTCTAAAATTTTCGCAGCTTCATGCACACGTTTTTTAATTTCTGCTTTATCAAATTTTCGTAACTTTAACCCGAATGCCATGTTATCGTAAACATTCATATGTGGATATAGTGCATAGTTTTGGAATACCATTGCGATATCTCTATCTTTTGGTGCAACATCGTTAACACGACGATCCCCGATGATTAAATCACCTTCAGAAATTTCTTCTAATCCAGCAACCATACGTAATGTTGTAGATTTACCACAACCTGATGGTCCTACAAATACAATAAATTCCTTATCTTTAATGTCTAATGAAAAATCTTTTACCGCTGTTACTGTATCACTATATCTTTTGTAAATGTTTTGTAGTTTAATTGAAGCCATTTTTAAAACCCCCGAAATAATATTTTTACTATTTCTTATTTTACCCGTTTTACATATAAATCACTATTGGGCATAGTGACGAAATATAATGTTAATTGTTGTTTAACTTGCCTAAAGCAAGGATAAGTAAATAAACATTAACTGCATTTTCAAAGTCACGTATATCTATTCCTGTTTTTTCTGAAAATTTATCTAGTCGATATTGAAGACTATTTCGGTGGATATAAAGTTTTTTTGCTGCTTCAGATACATTCAAGTTCTCTTTCATATAAACTTTTAATGTATGTAGCAACTCTTCATCCTCTTTTATCGTACCAAGCAATTTCTCAGTTATATGATTAATTTCATCATTTCTTACAGAATTTACAAAAAGATAAGGAATTATATCGTTAAATGTTACTACTTCTCTACTCAAAGAATATTGTTGAGCTAAGATATAGTATTCACCTTCATCTTTTATTATTTCCTTTAGTTGCATGGGCATTTCATACAACTCTCCTAAAAATACTTTTAATTCTAACAATAGTTCTGCTGTTAATGTATGTAACACTTCCTCGACTATTTTCACCATATCTTTCTTTTCGTCTGAAGTTAGCCGTATAATCCAAACATAAAGACCATTTTCAAGTTGTAAAAAGTAGGATTTATTTTCAGTAGCTGCAAGAAGCAATTCTTTTACTGAAGAAATTAGTTCATTTTCATCTGTCTTGGCGTAAGGAAGCTGAAAATAAACATTTACAAAAGTTTTTTCAACACTCGAGTGAAGTGCCTCCCATTTATCTCTCCAAATAGCAACATCTTGTTCAATTGCTTCTCTCCACATCAACTGCTCAGTATCATTACTGAAGTCAGTATTTAAAACCTCATGCTTTTCTATTAGTAGTTCAATAAGCTTTGTATGGTAATCATCCAAAGAAAGTTTATCATTTAATTCTAGCCAGCCAATTATTTCATTTTCTTTTTTTATTGGGAAAGCATTTATATTTCTTGAACTCTTATCTTTCTCTTCAGAAAGAGTAATGTTTTCTCTACCAAATAACTTTCCCAGCTGATCATATAACGAATTTTCTATAGGAATACTCAATAGTTTCAACTCCAACGTTCTATTCTATAAAATAAGCCAGCAAGTTCGACTATTCCCGGACCTACTGGCTATTTTTAAAATTCATTTTATCTTTTATTGTAATTCTTTTGCCAAGTCATCAAGATTTTCTTTACTTCCACTTGCTAATAATTTATCACCAAGCTTCAGTCTCGTATCTCCATGTGGAACAATTGGTTCTTCATCTCGGAAAATTTGAATGACTAACGCATCTCCTAAGAATGGAATTTGTCTTAATTGCAAATCATCGTATTTCGAATTCCCAACAGAAATTTCACGAAGCAAATCATTCTGATAAGTGAATAGCTTTAAGATACTTGGTCGCAAAGTTAAAGCCTTAAGTAAAGTTCTAGCAGCAAACAACGTTGAAAACACATTCATACCTTCATTAATTTGCTCTTTATGTTTTTGTGCATCTTCTACTCGAATAATGACATTTTCAAGGCCAATCTCTTTGGCATAATGGGCAATTGTAATGTTGTCGTCATCATTTCCAGTAGCAACAATTAACATATCTGCGTCAAATGCATTATGCATATTAAGCGCTTCACAAGTAAGTTTAGGAACTTCAATTAATGGGAACTGTGTTTTTTTCGAAACCATTTCTGGTTCAACTTTACTTTGTTCTGACCCAAACATACGAACTTCATAACCATCATGTTTTTGTAAATCTAAGGAAACCGGTAAGGTAATTCGATTCGCTCCAATAATGGTTACCTTTTTCTTATCTCTTTTGTTCGCCACAGTTAGTTTATTAAATAATATTGGCGAAATAATACAAGTGATAATTGCTACTAATATTGCCGAGTTCCCCATCTGTTCACTTACTACATCCATTTCTTTCCCAATTTCAACAGCTGCAATAACTAGACTTAACGTTGATGTTAATAAAATCCCAGATGATAAAGTTTTTTTCCAAGGAAACCACTTTTTTAATAAAAGTGAAGGTAATATTTTAGAAATATATAAGACGATTAGTAAAATCGGGATAATGATTAAACTTTTTTTATCGCTTAATAATGCTTTTAAATCCATATTTACCCCTACCATAACGAAGAAAATAGGAATAAAGAAACCGTAACCAAACGAGTCTAGTTGTTTTATGAAAGTCTTCTTCGGATTAATTAATGATACAATCATCCCTGCTAAAAATGCCCCTAAGATACTTTCGGCACCTAATGTTTCTGATAAGGATACAAAAATTAGGATTAAGGCAAAAACTCCTCTTGTTCCCAATTGAATCGTTCCACTCATTAAGTGATCAAAAAACTTCAATTTGAAGTACTTCTTTACTGAACGATACGTAACAAACATGACGACGAATAAAAGTAGAATTGATAAAGATTTAAATCCACTTGCATGTTTAACCATCACATATACTGCTAGTAAAATCATCGTTAAGAAATCAGAGACAGTAGCAATCAGCAAAAGTGTTTGCCCATATAAACTATCCATAATCCCTTTTTCTTTTAATACCGGGACTACTACTCCTAAAGAAATAGTTGAAATAATTAAAGTCATGAAAAATGCGTCTTCGATTAATCCCATGTTTTCTAAGACAACACTTAACCCGTAAGAAAGACCAAACATTAATGAAAAAATGATTGTTGCAATTAATAATGGATTAAATTTCTGTTTTTTATTTTTAGACTCTAACATGGAGAAGTCTATTTCAAGTCCACTTAAAAACATTAAAAAGATGAACCCTAAAGTTGAGATTAAACTTAGCCAAACGTCTTCTGAAATAATATTTAATCCACTTTTACCAATAATTAATCCGGCTATAATTTCAGCTACAACAACTGGAATCATATTAAGATTAAATTTATGTAATAATATAGGAACAAAGAAAGCTATCCCTACAACGAACATTAGTGAAAATAAAGAAACATGTTCCATCATCATCATCTCCCAAGTAGTTTCTTCTATATGAATTGTTATTTCTAGTTGCTTTAAGAGGTTCCATTCCCTTGGTTAAACAATAGTAACAATTTGGAATTCCATCATCCATTTTGTTATTACTAGTATAAGTTACAATATGTACATACATACAATACCATTAAATGATTAATTTGTAAGCTACTGTGCTTAGTTGTTTGAAATTGTATTATACAATAATATAAAAAAAAGTTACTATAGTAAAAAATATTTTATTTTTTTTTATTATGGTACTATAAATTAAGTAACGATGTACATTTACATAATGGGAGTGAGAAACACATGGAGATTTTATCTACAGAATTTTTTTCAGCACTTTTAGCAATTGTTATTATTGACTTAGTTTTAGCTGGTGATAATGCGATAGTAATTGGTTTAGCAGCCCGCAATTTACCTAAAGATAAACAAAAAACAGTTATATTTTGGGGAGCTTTCGGTGCAATCGCAATACGTTCAATTTTAACGGTATTTGTCGTTTGGTTATTAAAAATTCCTGGCCTATTATTAATTGGTGGGTTATTACTAATATGGATTGCCTATAAACTCTTAGTTGAAGGAAAGAATCATGATAATATGAAAGCTGAACAAAGTTTATGGGCTGCCATTAAAACAATTATTATTGCTGATACTGTTATGGGGCTAGATAACGTATTAGCTGTTGCAGGAGCAGCACATGGGAATTTTCTTTTAGTTATATTAGGATTATTAATTAGTATTCCGATTGTGATTTGGGGAAGTACTTTAATTTTAAAATGGATTGAGAAGTACCCTTCGATTATTTATATAGGTTCTGGAGTTCTTGCTTGGACAGCTTCTAAAATGATTGTGGACGAGCCGCTAGTAAAAAACTTCTTTGAAAATAACTTGGCAATAAAATGGATCTTTACCATTGTCATTGTAGCAAGTGTATTACTTATTGGAAAAACGAAGAATACGCGAAAGTTAGAAAAGAGTAATTAAAGTAGAAAAATAGGCTGGGACAATACAAGGAACTAGTCACCTTAAACAATCGATGAGGTGACAGGCACTTGTGTCCTAGCCTATTTTCTTTTAACAATGGCGGTTAATTGTTGTTTCAATGATATTCTTCACTTCATTTACATCTTCGTTAGTAAAGGATAATTTTACAATTGTTTCATCTGTATCTAACATTTCAGATAAAAAACCACCAATTCCCTTTGCTTTACGATCAATTTCAAGAAGTAATTCACAATTAGTATTTGAGAAAAAGAATATCGCCTCAAGTTCGTCTAGCTTACCGCGGAATGAACCGGATGTAGGATAAAATTCAAATTCTTGTACAAACGGTAACCGCTTGCGAAGTTTATATGGCGCTTCCTCGTTTTTTACTTTCCTAATTGTAAAGCCTAAGCTTTCAATTGCATCTAATACCTTTTCTGCCATAATGTTCGGAAGTACTCTTACGTAATCACGGTCTGAAGGGTCAACCGCATTTTTAATATCTAATCCAGTTTGCAGCCAAACTTTACAGTTCCCTATAGTAATAGGAGTATCCGAAGGTAGTGTAATTTCAAACGGTATTGTCTTCGTTTCATTGGCTTGGATGATGAATTCTTCACTTACTTTAAATTTATCTACTGTAGCATGATTTGTTACTTTATTATCATCTACTTCTTTTTCATAAGTTGTCATCACCGCTAAATAAATGGAACTAACTTCTTGTTCTACATTTCCTCCTGTTATTACTACATCACCTGTAATAGTTTCCCCTGCTCTCATCTCAGCTTGATGCAATTGCGTATCTACTTTTGCTGAACCAATGCCTATACTAGAGAGCATTTTTTTCATAAATGACATTATTCTTCCCCCTAATCTACAAATAGATTTACTCTTGATTAAATATACAGAAGTGTACTTAAATATATGTAACATTGGGTAAGAATTTATTAAATTCCTACTTAAAATTTAATTTACCAAAAAAACTCGCCACTTGGCGAGTTTTTTACGTAACTTATCTATTCATGTTTCCCTTGATTTTGAATAGGCTTTCTCATTTGAGGAGAATTTTCTTTACCATGTGCTGCTTCTGAAGCTTCAACTACATCATTAGGAATATTATTATTCATCTTTTGTGTTAAACGATTTCGTTGTTTTTTTCCCATAGCGCACCTCCAAAAAAAGTAATAATACATCCACCTTATTTTGTGTCAGATCGATTTATTTTATACAAATGGCTTAGTATTTTCCTACTTTAGGCATGTCTTGTCTACTCATTTAATATAATGATATTAAAGTATAATGGTAAAAATTTGTCTGGGGGGATAAACGTGACTAAAAGCTGGGAGGAAATCGTCAAAGTTAAGGCCGTCGACAAGGAAAGTGTCTTGCTAGGTAAACAAAGTGATGATGGAAATTGGCGTTATAAAATGCAGGAAAAGTTGAAAGTAAAGGCCGATCAAGAAATAACAATTGAAAAAACAGGGACAAATGCTACATTTCACCAAATGACAACTCGCCAAACAGGAATAGTCAATGATTGGGAAAAAGCTTTAGCGTTTTTAGAGGCAAGTTTCCTAGAAGCTGAACCTGTAAGTGTACACTCATCTTTCCGCCTAAAGATTTGGCAGATTATGTCAGGTCAAGCGAAAGAGTCATTAAAACTTAACTGGCAACAGATTTGCTTTCCTGATGGTCCTCAACTAGCAATTTTAGCCTCTTGGTTACGAAGCTCCAAGCATACCGTAATAATTACAGGTCCGTCGACAAACCAAAAGAAATCTACTGAAGAGAAGATATTATCTGTTGATGCTTTTAATAATAAAAATAAAGAATTTCACAATTATTACAGTAAAAAAATTAAGGAATTAAATAGAGAAAGATATGCTAGTATCCTTGATGACATTAGTGTTTTAGAAAAAGAAGGACATATTCAGTCGATCATTACAGAGTATACAAATGGCTTTCACCAAGATTCGGGAAGTAAGAATGTCTATGAATTGCATGGCTCACTTAAAAAGTGTCACTGTCACTTTTGCGGTCGAACAGTGCATCAACGCGTGTTTTTAGATAATCGTAACTGCCCCGATTGTGGCGGAAACGTTCGACCTTCTGTAGTGTTATTGAGCGAAAAGTTACCTATTGAAACATGGAAAAAGGCAGCAATTGAATTACGAAAAGCTGACCTTGTAATTGTTTTAGATACATCATTACAAATGAACCCTTCCAATAAGCTGTTAGGGTATACGAATGGTAAAACTGTTTTTTTACAAACAGAGAAAAACGAATCATTACCTAAGAATGATCTAACGATTGTTGGCGATGTATCGAATAACATTAAATTATTAACGCAAATTATGAGTCCGAACACAATTGAAGTATAGAAAAGCTGAAGCGACCGTTTAGCGCCATAAATTCTGGAGCACTTTGTTTGAGATAAAGGAAACATCGAAAAGGAAAGGCGACTGTTCATCAACGATGGAACTGGAATACTACGAATGAGATAAAGGAAACACAAAAAG
>NZ_NPIA01000008.1 GCF_002262935.1 Lottiidibacillus patelloidae
GCGTTTTGATGTTGACTTATCGTAAGTGAGTAGTATGAAGTTCTCAAGTTGATAGGAGCCTTTTCTAGACACCACTTCACTGATCGATGTAGACTTATCAAAATGAAGAGCGTGAAGTTTTATAGACGTTGATTGCTGAAGCTGGACAATAGAAAAGCTGAAGCGAATTTATAAAATATTTTTTTGATGGAGTCAACGGCACGAGACTCCTGCGGGAAAGCAACAGCTGAAGACCCCACAGGAAGTACATTTTCAGAGGAGGCTGAAGCGTTGCCCGCGGAAAGCGAGTGCCTGATACTTATATCAATAATCCAAATTACTACTTCCTGTTAAAGGAGACTTTTTCAGTTTCCTCAAAGCCAGTGTCCGAAGAGTTTTGACGGAGCATTATAATTATTTCTTATGAAAAAAGAAAAACCGAACATCCAGATGTAATGATATGCTCCCCTTTAGGTAGACAGATTAAAAAATAAAAATCTGACTACTAAAAGGGGAGTAATTTTATGCCTAAAAGAGCACACTCACTTGAGGTTAGGATAGAAGTATTAAATGCATTAAAAGATGATGTTTTAACGCTAAGTGAAATAGTTAAGAAGTATAAGGTTAGTAAAAGCGCAATTCGTGATTGGAAGTATAAATTCGATAAATTTGGTTTTGAGGGTCTTAAAGAATCTTCCTCTTGGAAAAAGTACTCTAATGAATTAAAACAGTTAGCCATTAATGACTTTCTTTCTGGTAAATATTCTTTGGAGGAAGTCGCAAAAAAACATGAAATATCAAATGAGTCTGTCCTCAGAAATTGGATTAAGAAGTATAATAGTCATAGAGACTTAAAAGGTACGTTTACGGGGAGGACGACTACTATGACTATAAGAAAAACCACATGGGAAGAGCGAATACAAATAGTAATTGATTGTCTAGGTAACGGAAAAAATTATCAAGAAACAGCTAATAATAATAATGTTTCTTATCAACAAGTCTATCTATGGGTTAGAAAGTATGAAGCTGGCGGAGCTGACGCACTGAAAGATAAACGTGGTCACAAGAAAGAAGAAGTTAGTCTAACTCCAGCTGAAAAAATTAAACTACAAATGAAAAAGTTAGAAAGAGAAAATGAGCGATTGCGTGCGGAGAATTTATACTTAAAAAAGTTAGAGGAGATCGAGAGGGGGCGAAAATAAATCAAATACGATATAAAGTTAGGTACATCGCTATTAAGGAACTTCATGAGCAGGAGAAGCTAAGTATTCTACTACTGTGTGATATCGCTGGTGTTACAAGAGGTGCATACTATAAGTGGCTTAAACGTATTCCTTCCTCCCAAGAAACTCTAAATGAAGAAATCATTAAAGAGATGAAAATTCTCCATGAAAGTGTTGATGGCATATTTGGTTACCGCCAAATGAAACTTCATATGGAAAGAAAGTTCAAGAGGAAACTTAATCATAAAAGGATCTATCGGTTAATGAAAGTTGCAGGTCTACAGTCTGTCATCCGAAGAAAGACAAAACGTTATAAATACTCAACACCCCAACATGTAGCAGCCAATGTATTAAATAGGGATTTCAAGGCTGAAAAGCCAAATGAAAAATGGGTAACTGACGTTACCGAATTTAAGTATGGTCAATCAAAAAAGGCATATTTAAGTGCGATACGTGATCTGTATGACGGATCCATTATAAGTTATGTACTAGGGCACTCCAATAATAATCAACTTGTATTCAAGACACTTGATCAAGCTACTGAACAATTAAATCAGGAACATCCACTTATTCATAGTGATCGTGGTTACCAATACACTTCTAAGGAATTTAAAAGTAAGATAGATGCGGTGAACATGACACAAAGTATGTCAAGAGTTGGTCGTTGTATTGACAATGGCCCAATGGAATCTTTTTGGGGAACACTGAAATGTGAGAAGTATTATTTAAACAAATATAATACATATGAGGAACTTACTACTGCGATAGATGAATACATGCATTTTTATAATTATGAAAGATATCAAAAACGACTAAACGGCTTCAGCCCAATGGAATATAGAGTTAAAGCCGCTTAAGTCACTTTTTATTATTCCACTGTCTACTTGACAGGGGGCAGTTCATAAATCTGAATAGTTCGGTTTTTTCTATCTTATAAACTTTTTGTCCCAGTCTATTTGTTAATATCTTCAATTAGTAACACTCTTGCAGGTGCAGCATCTGTCCCGACCATTTTTAATGGGGCGGCAACCATGAAATACTCACCTTTTTCCACTTCCTTTAATCGAAGCCCTTCAATAACGATAATATTACTGCCAAATAAAGCTTTATGTGTTGGGTGGCCTGGTTGGCTACGTTCAACACCTAATGCATCAATTCCAACACCTTTAATTCCCTTATCAGCTAAGAAGTTTGCTGCACATTCAGCAATATAGATAAATTCAAAGTTGAACTCATCTTCATAAGAGTTATTTGTTTTAAATAAAATAAAATCCCCTGATTGAATATTGAGGTCCTTTATATCATCAGCAGTAATTTTATCTTCAACAGAAGTTAAATCAAACACCTTACAATTACCAACTAAATTTTCAATATCAATCGTCTCAAAAGTTTCACCATCATTAATCATGTGTAGAGGTGCATCGATATGTGTTCCAGTATGTAAATCGATATCAATTCGAGATTCCGTTACATGGGCATTTGTTACCGTATTAATTTTCGGCTGTTTTTCCGGTTTATTTTTATAAACTGGCATCCCTTCAAAAATAGGGGCAGTGATATCATAAATTTTCAAATTATTACCTCCATGCTACTTGTTTTAATATTCATTCTTTACGATTGGCCACCAATGGAAACCTTCTTCATCAAGAATTCGGTCGGAATCTTTTGGTCCCATTGATCCTGCTTCATAGTTAGGAAAGTTCTTTTCTTTATTGCTTTCCCAAACTTTAGATATTGCATCAACATAACTCCAAGATAAGCTCACTTCGTCCCAATGAGTAAAGTTCGTTGCATCTCCTAGCATACAATCAAATACAAGACGCTCATACGCTTCCGGTGTATTGACATCATTGACATGGTCGTTGCTATAATCTAAACTAACACGCGTTGTTTCACTTGTCGGTCCAATCTTCTTACCATTCATTATTAAAGTAATCCCTTCATCTGGTTGGATATTAATAACGAGTAGGTTCGGATAATTTTTTTGTCCTTTTTTCGCATATAAATTCATTGGTAAATCTTTGAATTGAACAACTATTTTCGTTGACTTAAGTGCCATTCGTTTTCCTGTTCTAATAAAGAATGGGACACCTGCCCAGCGGAAGTTATCAATAAATATCTTTCCTGATACAAATGTTTCCGTATTTGAATTTTCGTCTACATTATTTTCTTCGCGATATCCTTTTACTTCGCTTTCTTTAACAACACCAGGACCATATTGTCCCCGGACAAATGTATTATTAACGTCTTCTTCTGTTAATGGACGCATGGCACGAAGAACTTTTATTTTTTCACTTCTAATCTCTTCGTCTGTTAAACTAATTGGCGGTTCCATCGCTAATAAGGCTACCATTTGTAACATGTGGTTTTGGACCATGTCACGCAATGCACCTGATTTTTCGTAATATTTCCCGCGATCTTCTACACCTAACGTTTCACTAGAAGTTACTTGGATGTTGGAAATATAACGGCTATTCCATAATGGCTCAAAAATTGCGTTGGCAAAACGGATGACTTCAATGTTTTGCACCATTGATTTTCCTAAGTAATGATCTATTCGATAAATATCTTCTTCAGCAAAGGCCTCACGAATTTCATCATTTAATTTTTGTGCTGATGGTAGATCGTGACCAAATGGTTTTTCAATGACAAGTCGTGTCCAACCATCCGTATTTGTTACACCTTCTGCTTTTAAGTTTTGAGCAATCGTTCCGAAAAACTCAGGAGCCATTGCTAAATAAAACAACCTGTTCCCTGGTATCTCAAATCGACCTTCAAGATCTGTAAGTAAATGATTTAATTGTTCATAAGATGTCGGTTTAGTTACGTCAAATGGCAAATAGAAAAAGTGCTCACTAAACTTCTCAACATTTTTTCGATCTTCTAATGCTACATTTTTTGTAACGGAAGAAATGACATTCTCTCTAAAAGCTTCGTTTGTTAATTCACTTCTAGCAACGCCGACAACTGCAAATTCTTCGCCAATTTTATTTTTCTTGAAAAGATTGTATATCGAGGGATATAACTTTCTTTTAGCTAAATCTCCAGTTGCACCAAAAATAACGACTATATTTTTCGGTTTATTATTTATTTGCATATTTTAGCCTCACTCACTTTGTTAGGTCTTGTCAAAGTTATCAATGATATATAATAGCTCTCAAGTATAAAATTTTATAGATTTCTCTATATAAAAGCAAACATTACACTACGTTAAGCAAAAGAAAATAACGAGGATTATTATCCCCGTTACCTTTTATAGACGATTGTATTATCAACTACCGTCATTTGAACCGTGGAATTTGGAATTTCATCTATTGCTGTCTCAAATAAATCGTTGGCATATACAGTGAAATCCGCTACATGTCCCTCTGCTATTTTTCCACGGCTATCTTCTTTTCCAATTGCATAAGCACTCCCAATCGTGTATAACGAGATGGCTTCAAATATTGAGAGTTTTTCTTCAGGGTTATACCCTTCGTGCGTTTCATTTACACTTCTTCTTGCTACGGCTGCATGAATTCCTAATAAAGGATTAGCCGATTCAATTGGAGTGTCAGAACCTCCAGCACAATGAATCCCTCGATTAAGTAACATTTTCCAAGCATATGCATAAGGGAGACGCTCTTCGCCAATTCTTTCAATAACCCACGGAAAATCAGATGCAACAAATTGTGGTTGAATATCAATAACAATCGCTAATTTTTCTAGTCTGTCCATTAGATCTTTATTAAGGAATTGACCATGAATTAATCTGTCTCGCTGACCTGCTATTGGAGGGTAAAGTTCGAAAGCTTCAATCGCATATTCAGCTGCTAAATCCCCAATTGTATGAATAGCCACTGGCATTTTATAATTTCTTGCTTTTTTTATTAGTTGGAACAGTTCTTCTTTTTCATGTATGGCAACACCTGATGTTTCTGGTGAATCATTATATGGATGACTTAATAAAGCAGTCCTCCCGCCAATAGCTCCATCAGCAAAAATTTTCATAGCTCCAAACGTTACATACGGTGTTCCGCTTTCGAATTGATGACCTTCTTTGTGCATATCATCTACCACTTCATGATGAACAAGTAAGTTTGCTCGAAACTTTTTATCTTCTCCATTAATGGCATGTATGATTGCTTGATACGTATTATGAAAACCACTGTAATAATTTAAATCTTCCGTATGTAAACCAACTAATCCTAAAGAAACTAAATCTTCATAGGCAGTTTCTAGTGCTCTGTTCAAATAATTTTCGCTAGCTTCGGGTGCAGCCTTTTTTACTAAATCTTGTGCTTGATCAAGTAAAAAACCAGTTGCTACTCCTTCATCATCACGAACTATTACTCCACCTTGCGGATTTTCCGTTTCATTTGTAATGCCTGCAATTGTTAACGCTTTCGTATTGACTAGAATTGCGTGTCTACATACTCGTGTTAACATAACAGGGTGATTAGGTGCTATTTCGTCTAGCTCGTCGCGGTGAAATATTTTTCGGTCAGGAAAATTATTCTCATTCCAACCTTCCCCATATACCCATTCGCCATCTGGTGTATTGGCTACAGCATCTTTTAGCATCACTTTCATTTCTTCTGCTGAATTAGCTGTTGAAAGATCTAATCTAAGTAACTTTTCCCCATGTCCAATCATATGGCCATGGCTATCTACAAAACCAGGGTACATTGTTGCACCATGTAGATTTTGTTTTTCTTTAATATCATCCTTATAAGTCTCTTTTATTTCATCTAATTGACCAACAGCTCTAATATAACCATCTTTAACGAATACTGCCTCAACCGTATGTCCTTCTTGCTCCATCGTATATATTTTTCCACCATACCATAATGTCCCCATGCTATATTCCCCAATTCATATCATAATTTTTTTCATTATATCATAGCCATTTATTTTATTAAGGTTGGAAGCATTATAGAGGATTATAGAAAGGGAAATGTAGTAATAAACATAAAAAGGGGTGGAAGACCACCCCTTTATTCCATTTTATATTCAACTGTATTTGTTTCTTAAGCTTGAGGAGTTCCACCTAATTGTTGCTCAGCCATTTGCACAAGACGTTTTGTAATTTCACCACCAACTGAACCGTTAGAACGTGCCGTTGTATCTGGTCCAAGTTGAACGCCAAATTCTGTTGCAATTTCATACTTCATTTGATCTAAAGCTTGTTGTACTCCTGGTACTACTAATTGATTTGAAGTGTTGCTTGCCATGGTGTATCACCTCCTTGTGTACTTATAGATTGTGTAAAAACGATGTAAACATTCATTTAAAGTAGTGGTAATTTTTTCATAACTTTAAAAACTAAAAAAGACCTACGAAAAGATATAAAATTCTTTTCGTAGGTCTTTAATTCAATTAAAATAAATCTTCAAATTGCTGATCTTCTACTTTCGTTTCATTAGTAATTTCGATTGTTTCTACATTGTTAACCGCTTCTTTAAGTAATGCTTCAAATTCAGCATTTTGTTCATATCTATTCGCGTTTTCCCGCTTCGGCTTCGTTTTAGGAGCAGAAGGCAAAAATACTGTACAACAGTCTTCATACGGACGGATAGAAATATCATATGTGCCAATTTTGCGAGAAATGTCCATGATTTCAATCTTGTCCATCGTAATTAACGGACGGATAATTGGCATGTTAGTTACTTCATTTATCGTATACATACTGTCTAATGTTTGACTAGCTACTTGTCCTAAACTTTCACCAGTTGTGATTGCCTTTGCATTGTTTACATTAGCAATTTCTTCAGCAATACGAAGCATCATTCTTCGCATAATTGTCATGCTGTAGTTGGCAGGCATTGTTTGATGGATCATCTTTTGAATTTCTGTAAAATGAACAACGTGTAGTTTAATTTTTCCGCCATACTCTGTTAAAACACTTGTTAAGTCTTCTACCTTTTGCTTTGCGCGTTCGCTCGTAAATGGTGGGCTATGAAAATGAATAGCCTCTATTCTTACTCCGCGCTTCATCGCTAAATATGCAGCTACAGGACTATCAATACCTCCTGATAGCATTACCATTACTTTGCCTCCAACACCTACTGGAAGCCCGCCAGCACCCTTATAATCACCACATGTAATATAAGTAAATGCATCTCTCACTTCTACTTTCATGTCAATATCAGGATTATGAACATCTACTGTAATGTTTTCCGTGTTTCGAAGTATATAACTACCGACTTCATAGTTCATTTCTTGTGAACGAACAGGAAATGTTTTATTTGGGCGTTTTGCAGAAACCTTAAACGTGTTAACTGGCTTACCTACGTTTAGCAATGCACTCAACGCAGCTTTTTTAATTTCTTCAATATCACTTTCAACTTTAACAGCTAAACTAAAAGAATGAATACCAAAAACTTTTTCAAGTTTAGTAGCAATCGCTTCGTGATCTTCTCCATTAAGTTCAATAAAGAGGCGATCTCTTGTCATTGTAGGTTTAACGTTTGGGAACGCCTTTACTGCTACTTTAATATTTTTGAAAAGGCGCTCAATAAACATTTTACGGTTTTTCCCTTTAAGTCCTATTTCTCCATAACGAATTAAAATGTGATTATATTCCATCTCATGACCCCATTATTTTTTTTAGTTGTCTTAATTCTTTTTTCATTACTTCCATAAACACTTTTGCTTCTTCTAAGTTATTTTGATAGGAAAAACTAATTCTTATTGCACTTTTTGCTCTATTTTCATCCATGCCTGTTGCTAATAACACATGGGAAACTTCTGATTGTTTTGAAGAACAAGCAGACTTAGTAGAAACGTAAATGTCATGCTTTTCTAAAGCGTGAATGAACACTTCTGGCTTGATTCCTAAGATAGATATATTAATGATGTGCGGTGCACTTTGCTCCATTGGCGTATTTAACTCTACCCCATCTACTTCGGCAAGTTGCTCCATAAGCCAGTTTTTAATTTGTACAATTTCTTGATGTTTTTCTTTATATTTTTCAATCGAAATTCGTAATGCTTTTGCCATTGATACAATACCAGCAACATTTTCTGTACCGGCTCTTAACTTCATTTCTTGCGATCCGCCAGTAAACAATGGTGATAGTTTTACACCACTTCTCTTATATAAAAAACCTGTTCCTCTTAGACCGTGAAATTTATGCCCTGAACACGTTAATAAATCAATATTACATTTTTCAATTGCTAATGGTACTTTAGCAATACCTTGAACATGATCGACATGAAAATGAAGCTTTGGATACTTTTTTAACAATGTTCCTATTTCAGCAATCGGTTGAATGGAACCTAGCTCATTATTAACATGAATCACAGAGACTAATATTGTATCTTCACGAATAGCTCTTTCTAAATCAGTTAGAGATATAATCCCCTGTTGATTTACCGGTAAATATGTAACGTCAAACCCTAGCTTTTCTAATTGCTTAAATGTATTTATCGTTGACGCATGTTCAATCATTGTCGTGATTAAATGCTTACCACGATTTTTATGCTCCATCGCAATACCTTTAATGGCTAAGTTATTCCCTTCCGTACCGCTTCCTGTAAAAATTATTTCTTGGTCTTTCACTTGTAAAATCGAAGCAATAACTTTTCTCGCTTGGAAAAGAAGTTTTTCACTTTCTCCACCTAATTTATGAATAGAAGAAGGATTTCCGAAATAATTATTTGTCACTTTAACAAATACATCAACTACTTCTTCATATGGCTTTGTCGTCGCACTATTATCGAAATATATCATAAGATTTTAATACTCCTTTAAATACTCCTCTTGCAAGTAAACATATTACCATAAGTATAGTTTTCCGAAAACAAGAAACACCTTTTCATAGTATGACACATCTAGTGAATGATAACTCAAAGAAACACTACTAGAGCATAATTAATTGGGCTTGGACATTTTAAAGCTCAAGAAAGACAATGTTTGTGAGTATGCTAAATGTATAGCATACTCACAAATAGAAGTACAATTACATACACATTGTCTTATCAATCATTTATTTTAGGTAATTAGCTAACTCACCCATGTTTATACTTTCCATTCCATATTTTTTCTGCATCTTTTTATAATGCAATAGAACTTCTTCCAAAAACTTTATATTATATTCTAAATTTGTTCCAAAGTTATGAGGGTGCCACCATAAGTGATATATTTCTTTATGTTTTGCTGCATACGTTATATTCTTTTTTATGCGATAAAGGCGTAGTTTTTCAAGGAAGCTGAGGCTTTTACTATATGGACGTAAAAACCGACTTGCAGGAAGGTTAATAAGAGGTTCTCTGCTAATGTCACTTACCTTATAAGTGTGATGTCCTGTTAAGTTAAAATAGGCATCAAGAAAACGAACACCCCGTTTCCAAAGCTTATTTTCTAGTTTGTTACTTGCTCGGTAAATCAAGGAATTTTCATTTCCACGATAACATGTAATACCAAAATCTTTACATATTTCTAAATAACTAGAATTAACTTGGTTCCGAGGGAAAATTAAGGAACTCATTTTAATTCCTTCATCATTGGCAACCTTAAAGGCAGCTTTTAAATCTTCCTTAAAACTTGCCTTCGTTTGACCAGGTTCTAAGCAATAGTAATGGGAAAAAGTGTGGGTAGCGATTTCTTGATTTGGAGTGTTTTTTATTAATTGAATTAGTGGGTAGGCAAAAAGCGTAGTGTCTCCATGCTTTCCTTGCTTTGCTAAAACCTTCAAATCTTCGTATGGGGATAAGTTTTTATCTTGATAATTGGGTAGTACTAAGGGGATTTGTTTCAGAAGTTGTTCTCCATTTTTGAAAAAAAGAAAACCAACGGTGGCCCATGTGGAGTGGATCTCATATTTATTAAATAAAGCTAACATTTTTGGGACTGCTTGTTGAACTCCAATTAAATTATTATAATACTGTTCCAATGTCCAAATATCTCGAATGCCCCAGTAAAGTTCGAAATCTAGAGAAATAATGAATTTACCATTTTTATTAATTTTTCTTCACCACCTTTAAGCATGTGAAATAAATGGTTTACTTGCACCCCGGGTTATTTACCATTCTTCTTTGATTTTCTATTAATTACTTTCCAAAGAGGGCTTTTTCGTGTAGCTAATTCATTAATTAACTTCTGTTGTTGGCTAGTCACACTGATTATTATCTGCTCACACTGCTCGTTAGTTTGGATAGCATCCAGTAATAAGGAGTAATGATCTTCCTCTTTTGTCTCATTAATCACTTTTAAATCATAAATAAACTTCCTATTATTAGATAAATTTTCTTTATGTGAAATATCGTCAATTTCAATGAATTGTTCATTTAACCAATACGAGGCGATATTAATATTATCCTTCTCTACTAGAAAGCAATATTGCTTCTTATACCATCTTGAAACGATATCGGTTTTTTCCATTTTATAGAGGGAACATAATGTTTCTAAGTCATTAATCTTTGCCTTTTTTATCCTTAATGTTTTACTTTCTGGATAGTTAACTGCCATTAAATTGTACAAAAAATAATCTTTCTTACGCATACTCTTCGTTAAAGGATTACGAAATAATTTCCTCATTGAATTTTTTATTCCGATACTTTTGAATTGATTATTTAATTCGCGGATTGTTGTTCGTATTTTTCCTAACGTATTTCGCTTAAAAAGAACAACCATTCTATTTTTCTTTAATTTATATATGATTGATTCTTTCATTGACGTTAAGTAATAGTAAAATTTCGCCTTAGCACTATTAGAAGGGAAGACAAATTTCGCGGCAAAGTCTTCACCATTGTTCCAATCAAACTTGTATGGTTCATATCCAATACTTAAATCAAATAACCTTAATTGCATTTCTTCACATTTTTTAATTTCTTCTTTCAAAACAATTCTCCCAGGGCTAAAAATTCCAAAGTCATCGTCATGTGCCGATATATAAAAAACATATCTATCCGCACAAATAAAACCATACATAAAGCCAATAATTTCACGATCTACCGTTAACGTGTTAACAACCGTTTGAAATGATGAATTAGAATTTTCTAGTAAGTGTTTAAAAAATTGTTTTGTTTTACCTACTGAAAAGCCACTTGTATCCATCTTGTTTCTCCATCTCTTTGCGTGTAATGCAAAAATAGTATCTATTTTTTTTGTAGCTAGCGGTTGAAATGATACATCCCCAACATGGTGAAGTTTATTTTCCCTTCGATTTAAACCATGTTTTTTTTGTCTTGGCTTTAAATATTCCTTAAAGTTAATAGCGTTATAATTGAGAAATGGCGCAATTATTTCTCCTTGAAAAAAGGGGATATTTCGTCGATTTAATTCTCGTTGTAAAATATCAGGTGTTTGCTTACTATTCAATAAACCGTGTAAATTATATATTGCTTTAAGTTTTGAAGAAAAAATTGAATCTAAAAAAATCTTAAGCGCATTTTCTCTACATTCATCTGTAACCACTATATCCATATAGTTTGATTGACCAAAGCCAATAAAAAAAATCTCTTCAATATACTTTTTCTTTCGTTTCATTAAAGGTAAAAAAGCAATTATTTCATTTTCGTCCCGCAACACTTTAACGTGCAACTTTTTGTCTTCTCCGAAATAGTCCCACCATGTTTTTATCCAATCGAACGTTAAGAAAGGGTTATTATTATTATTTTTCTTGAGTATCTCATCCCAAGCTTCTCGATATATTTCCAACTGTTTCATAGATGTAACTAGCTGTATCTGCAAATTCATTTTCCCCTCCAAAAGTACGCTAATTTTTTACACTTCTATTTATTAAGTTATTACGTGCTATGCATACTTGTGACGGTTCAGCTGTTAATGCAAAAAACCCATTAGATTATAGTCTAATGGGTTTGTGCTAACATAGTATTGTTTTCAATTTGCTCAATTATTTCTGGTTTCACGTTTTCTAAAACTTCTTTTGCAATAAGGTACGCCTCACCATAATTATAAGAACGGAATTCATTTTCTGCTTCTTCGAGTTTTAAAGCAATTTTTTCATTTCTGCTTCGGAAGCGATTAGCATACTGAATATATTTTTCTGTTAACTGTGCATGCTTAATTAAAAGTTCTGTTTTATCATAGCTTTTTTCAACTTGTGTCACTGCCTCTACCAACAGTTGATTTATTACGCTCATTTGCAATGGTGATTTATTTAATTGTTCGTATACTTCCATTATCTTTTCTTCCGTATACTCCATATCATTTAAATAGCTTTCTGGAATACCTGGTATGTTGCTTCGTTCTATTAAACGATTTGATTTTATTAGTTTCTTTCTAATTTTAGCTAATGTTTCTTTTGCGTAAATTTCATCTTTTCTCAACGTATGCAACATTTCTTGAAAAGCACTTTGAGATTGATTTAGTTCTAATGCTCTTTCTTTAATATCTTGCATTTCTCGATAAAGGTCTGTAAATCCTTTATCATTTTCATTAACATGGTGAGAAAGTTTTTCTAATCGATTCATTAACTCGGTAAATTCTTCTTCTAATTTCACAGAAGCATGTAAATCATCAATGTCTATGTGATAACTTCTTTTTACGCTTTCTGTATCCATTTTAAGTGCACTTAATTTTTCTGAAGCGTCTGCTAATAATTGCTTTACATCATTAAGCCCATTCGTAACATAATGTTTTGCTTTTGCTTCGTCTTCTAAAACTTCATACGAAGCATCGATTTTTTCTTGCAAGTCCTTAATACTTTCTATTGCTTGGTCAATATCTGCACTAGCTAAATGTTTCTTTATCTTTTTGATACCTGCATGGTATAGAGCTAGATCATTTTCAACAGAAGTATGTTGTAAATAAAAGCCTTCTTTTAACATTTGTTCAAAGCCTTCTTTTAAAGATCGCAACTCATTAGGAATATTTTTTTGTATTTGCTCATTTACGTTCGGCGCAAGTTCCATTTTTCGCTTTAAGTTTAATAATTGCGTTTTCACTTCAGTTAGTTTTTGTCTTGCTTCAATGATTAATCCTTCTTCACTCATGACAGTAAACTGTTGGAACTTTTCCTTTATGTTCGCGAGCTCCGTTTCAAAATATAAAATAGCTGTACCGAATGTTTCATGGTTTGTCATTATCTCATTTTTTACTTCTGTAAGGAGGGCACTCACTTCTTGCTCTTCAATCACATTTTGCTCACCACTGTTAATTAACGTATCAATTTCAGTAGTTATATCGTTCATCACTTCTTCAATGGAAGCTAATTTTTTATTATTTTTATTAATTAACTGCTGTGCTTTTCTAAACTGGTAACGATCAATAGCTTCTTCAATATCAAACAACAATTCCTCAGCTTCAGGAAATTGAATATTGACGATGTCCTCCCATTGACTTTTCCATTGTTCTACAGACATCTCTGTTTGTTTACTAGCACTTAGTTCTTTTAACTTTGCAATTTCATTCACTAGTGGTCTATTCATTAATTGAATTTTCCAAGCTTCTAAACGATCTACTTCTTTATACAGTCTTTTTCGATAAAAAGAACTAATTATACCAATCGCTAAAATTAATATAATTAGTACAATCAGCCATACCATCGATGAAATCCCCCTTAAAACATGTACCTATCACTAATTAGTTTATTTTTCATTAAATAAAAGATTTTATTATTAATACCTAATAATACCATGATATATCGACATATTGTTACCATAATTCAACGTTTTTCCAAAAAAAGTGTTATTTTCTGCAAAAGTATGTCTCAATGACATCACTGACATAATTAAAATAGTCATTTTTGAATGATTCGTCTTCTAAATTAATGTAAAAGTTCTCTCGCATATATTGCGGATGCAAGAATGGCATTATTATTAAATTCCGTATATGCATGACACCGAAGTCAACCTGCATTTCTTTGAAAATACCGTCTTCTATTCCAATTTCTAGAAGTTGCTCTAGTAAGTATTTCTCTTTCATTAAATATGTTGTCATTACTTCACGAACTAGCATCGTATCAATTGTCATTTCGCGATGAACAAAGCGAGACAAATAATCATGATTTTCTTGATATTTTAATAATCTAAATACCGCATCTTTTAAACAAGTTGCCGCATCAGTATCTTCATTATTTAAAGCATCGCTAAGTTCTTTCAAGTAGCCTTCATAAAAACTTGCTAGTAAATGTTCTAGTAACCCTTTTTTTCCACCGAAATAATAGGATACTAAAGCAATGTTAACTTCAGCAGTTTTCGCAATCTCCCTGACAGATGTTCCGTCATACCCTTTCACATTAAATAAGGATATTGCAGCCTCAATAACTTTTTGTTTTGTCTTTAATCCCTTCATTGTCGAACCACCTCAAATAACATTACATTATGTATAATTCTATAGAAATTTGTAAAATCCTTTTTCATATGATTTTTTTCATTCTTTTGATATTATAGATGAAATAAACTTTTACTTGGAGGTTATTAAATGTTTCAGACAGAAAAATACGAAGGCAGTAGAACTGATCAATATAAATTAGTTATTAAGCAGTTGCATGCATTATTAGATGGAGAAACGAACCGAATCGCAAACTTAGCAAATGCTTCGGCATTGCTAAATCAATTTTTAGATGATGTGAACTGGGTAGGTTTTTATGTGCTCGAAGGTCAACAACTAGTGCTCGGACCTTTCCAAGGTCTTCCGGCTTGTGTGCGTATTCCAATTGGTAAAGGTGTATGTGGTACTTCTGCACAAGAAGAAAGAACAATCTTAGTGGAAGATGTACACCAATTTCCAGGTCACATTGCTTGTGATGCAGCTACAAGGTCTGAAATTGTAATACCAATTATTAAGGATGGAAAACTACTAGGTGTTTTAGATATCGATAGCCCTTCTTTAAACCGCTTTGATGAAGTAGATCAACATTACCTAGAAGCATTTGTAAATGAATTAATTACTCACTTATAAAACTTGCCATCATGGCAAGTTTTTTTGTAGAACTCTGCAGAATAAAAAGGTATAATTTACTAGTGGTATACAGTTAGAAAATTAAAAATACTTTTTTTGTGGGAGGGACCCGAATGAATCACTTTTTTAGCAAAGAGGGGGGACTATCTTTTGAA
The DNA here is from genome assembly GCF_002262935.1 of Lottiidibacillus patelloidae. Lineage (NCBI taxonomy): Bacteria > Bacillati > Bacillota > Bacilli > Caryophanales > Bacillaceae > Lottiidibacillus > Lottiidibacillus patelloidae. The sequence continues at coordinate 15,207 of NZ_NPIA01000008.1, forward strand.
GTATTTGGGATAGCTCATATCATCACAATCGCTACTTTAGTTTTTACAGCAATGATGATTTACTTTTTCCGGGTTAAATTACGTGGAGTTGTTTTAAATAAGGTCTTTCGTTTTGGTTTAGCAATCACTTTAATCCTTGTTCAGTTCTCCTTCTATTTTTGGCAGTTCTACCATAATCAAATTTCGTTACAAACTAGCCTTCCACTAAATTTATGTGCAATCTCCATTTTTTTAGCTGCCTATATGTTATGGACAAAAAGTTACGCTCTCTTCGAAGTCCTTTACTTTTGGGCTTTAGCAGGGGCACTTCAAGCATACTTAACTCCCGAACTTTTCTACGGATACGACCATTTTAGATATTATCAATTTTTTATAGGGCACGGTCTTATTATCATCGCACCGTTATTCATGTGCTTTATCCACCAATATCGACCTACTTTTCGTTCGTTAATAAAAGCATTTGTTACTATTAATCTCTACGCATTATTTGTTTATTTCATTGATGTTTTAGTTGAGGCTAACTATTTATTACTTCGTCATAAGCCAAAAACTGATTCTCTTCTCGATTTCTTTGGTCCTTGGCCATACTATATATTAGTGTTAGAAGTTGCAGCTATTATTTTATTTACTTTATTATATGTACCATTTTTATTTAGCAAAAATCAATCGAAAATAGAGCTAGAAAATGAACTAAACTTATAAAAATAAAAGCAAAAGTCCGACTTGTTCAGAATAGTATTCTGGACAAGTCGGATTATTCGTGAAGCTCTTGTTGTATTCCCCTTTACTTATATTTGCTTTAACGCCTGCTCAATATCTTCCCATATATCATCAGAAGATTCTAATCCTAAAGATAACCTTAATAATGTATCTTTAATTCCCATCTTTTCACGAGTTTCTGCTGGAACTACCGAGTGGGTCATCGTTGCCGGATGTTGCACTAACGTTTCAGCATCTCCTAAACTAACTGCAATTTTAATTAAAGAGAGACTGTTCATAAATTTTTGCGCAGTTGCTTTATTACCTTTAATTTCAAAGCTTATTAATCCACCAGGTTTTTTCATTTGTTTGCTAGCAATTTCATAATCAGCAAAATCTTTATCTCCCGGATAATAAATGCGCTCCACTTTTGGATGAGCCTTTAGTTTATCAGCAAGGATACTTGCATTATGACAATGACGATCCATCCTTACTGGTAACGTTTTTAAACCTCTAATTAATAACCAGGCATCAAATGGCGATATGACACCACCGATATCTTTTTGTGTTGTCATTGCCATATTTCCTAGAAAATCTTCTTTCCCAACTACTATGCCCGCAATTACGTCCCCGTGACCACAAATATATTTTGTTGCACTATGGATAACAACATCACAACCAATTTGCAGAGGATTTTGCAAGTAAGGAGAACAAAATGTATTATCCACTACTACTGTTATATTCTTTTCTTTTGCTATTTTTACAACCATCTCAAGATCAATGCACGTCATTGTTGGATTTATCGGAGTTTCAACATATATTACAGTCGTTTCAGGGCGTATTGCCTTTCGTATACTGTCTTCCGTTTTCATAGCAATAAAATCATGTTCAATTGCATACTTTTCTTTCATTATTTGTAGTAAACCAAAAGTACAGCCGTAAATCCCTTCTGAGCAAAGAATGTGATCGCCTGTTTTTGTCAGTGATATCAAGGTTGCAGATACAGCTGCCATTCCAGATCCGAATGCTAAAGCTGCTTCGCCGCCTTCGATTGCTGCCATTCTCTCTTCTAAAACTTTGACAGTTGGATTACCTAGTCGCGAATAAATATAACCAGAATCTTCACCTGCAAAACGTTTTTCTCCTTGCTCGGCATTTGCAAAAGTAAATGTTGAAGTTTGGTATATCGGTGGTGTTAAGCTATCAAAATGTTTTCCTGAATCGTACCCTGCATGAATAATTTCAGTATCGAGATGTTTTTTCTTTTTCATCAAAAGTCTCTCCATTCTCCAAATTATATCTATGTCTGTATATATCTTCTATATTATGTTAATACTGTTAGTTTTGAAAGCGCTTTCTCAAAAATGTATAGAAAGATTTTTTCTTGACTATTTCTTATATTCATCATATAATTGCCATTGTGTAAAATAAGTACAGCAGTAATAATGGCATTTGTCCGTATTTTATCCCTCATTTCTTTATTGAACTGATGGTGCATCTTGTAACTTCTTGCTGTCGAGGCGAGGGTGCATGAAGGTAAAATACACAGAAGTCCTCTATTACAGCCTGCTAGTTTTTATTTTATGCAATAAAAATAAAAACAGAGGAGGAGTCAATTATGGCTCGATATACTGGTCCATCTTGGAAATTATCTCGTCGTCTTGGTATTTCACTAAGCGGTACGGGGAAAGAATTAGAAAAACGTCCTTACGTTCCTGGTCAACACGGCCCAACACAACGTAAAAAAATCTCTGAATATGGTTTACAATTACGTGAAAAGCAAAAGCTTCGTCACATGTACGGTGTAAACGAACGTCAATTCAAACGTATCTTCAACGATGCTGGGAAAATGCCTGGTATTCAAGGTGAAAACTTCATGATCCTTTTAGAAGCACGTTTAGATAACTTAGTTTACCGTTTAGGTTTAGCTCGTACACGTCGTCAAGCACGTCAATTAGTTAACCACGGTCACATCACTGTTGATGGAAGCCGCGTAGATATCGCTTCTTACCGCGTATCTGTTGGACAAACAATTGGTGTACGTGAAAAATCACGTAACTTAGATATTATTAAAGAAGCTATCGAAGTTAACAATTTCGTTCCTGAATACTTAACTTTCGATGCTGACAAATTAGAGGGTACTTTCAACCGCTTACCTGAGCGTTCTGAATTATCTTCTGAAATCAGCGAACAACTTATCGTTGAATTCTACTCTCGTTAATAAGAGTAAAACCTTCTTGGTTCATCCAAGAAGGTTTTTTTGTTATTTAATAATATTACTCACTCTACCTACTTGTCCATCTTGTAGACGCACCTTTATCCCATGAGGGTGATAAGAAGAATTCGTTAATAAATCTTTCACAATTCCTCGTGTTAATGTCCCGCTTCGTTGATCTTTTTTTAAGACAACATCTACTTCGCTTCCTGCTAATACATTATTTCTATATCTTCCATCTGTCATAAGTTAAGTCTTCCTTCCTTTGTAATTACCTTTATTATGATAGACTATTATTACCAAAATACAAATTAAAGTAAAGGTTGGAAATTATGTTAAAGCAAACAAAAACAACTGTCATGCATTCATATCCTGGTATGGTAGCACTTGTCACCGCACAGTGGAATGGTACAAAGAACATTATGGCTGCAGGATGGCATACGTATATTTCGTACGAACCCCCGATCTATGGTGTTGCAATTGGTGAGGAACGATTTACCCACCATTTAATAAAAGAGTCAAAGGAATTTGCTATTCAATTTGTTTCCGCCGACCATGCCAACGCTATTTTAAAAGCAGGTACTGAGACAGGTGCTAATGGAGATAAATTTCAAAAATTAGGCATTTCTTTCATCAGTGGTGTGACGATAAAATGCCCTATTTTAACAGACGCCTATGTCGCATATGAATGTAAATTAATTGACGTTAATACTTATGGTGATCACGACTTTTTCGTAGGTGAAATAACAGGCTTTCATCGTGATGATGAAAAGTTTACCGAAGAAGGGTTACCAAACTTTGAAAAGTTAAATATTCCTCTATACTTAGGTAGATCTAAGTTTCTCGTTGCAGATAATAATACCAAACAAATTTCTCATAAACACTCGTAAATAGTGGTTGCCTGAAAAGTACCAAAAATAAGAGCAGGTAGCGACATATAGTTTTAATCCAATGAAATCCTCGACACTCCTGCGGGAATAGCGAGCAAGGATGCTTGCGGTTCGCCCGCGGAAAGGGAGTTGATTTCAAGGATAAGATATTAAAATGTGAAAAAGGGCTGTTAGGAAGCCAGTATTACTGACTTTCTTAACAACCCTTTAAATTTAGTATTTAATTAAGAAGTATTTTTTCTTCCCTCGGCGAATAACGATAAATTCATCTTCAATACGGTCTTCTGCGTTAATGACTGTTTCCATTTCTTGTCTTCTTACACCATTAATGTAGACAGCACCATTTTTAATATCTTCACGTGCTTGTCGTTTTGAAGGTGAAATTTTACTATTTACTAATAAGTCAACAAGTGCGATATCATCCTTATTTTCCATTTGAAAAGAAGGAACATCTTTAAATCCTTGCTTAATTTCTTCACCTGTTAAATCAGCAATGTTTCCTGCAAATAATGCTTCTGTAATTTTAATTGCTTGCTGAAGTGCTTCTTCCCCATGAACTAATTTCGTTACTTCTTCAGCTAATGTTTTTTGCGCGCTTCTTTTTTCTGGAGCTACTTTCATTTCCTCTTCAAGTGCGACAATCTCTTCTTTACTTAGGAATGTGAAGTACTTTAAGAACTGAATGACATCTTGGTCATTCGTGTTAATCCAAAATTGGTAGAACTCGTAAGGAGACGTTTTCGCTGCATCGAGCCAAATCGTGCCACCTTCTGTTTTACCGAACTTTGTACCGTCACTTTTCGTAACGAGTGGGAACGTTAGTCCGAAAGCTTTTTCTTTTTGCTCCCCTTCATTTTGTTTACGAATTAACTCCATCCCAGCAGTAATATTACCCCACTGGTCACTTCCACCAATTTGCAATGTGCAATTTTCTTTTTCATTAAGTTTTAGGAAGTCGTAGGATTGTAAAATCATGTAGCTAAACTCAGTAAAGGAAATACCTGCGTCTAAACGAGAGCTTACTGATTCTTTTGCAAGCATGTAATTTAGCCCAAAACTTTTCCCAATGTCTCTTAAAAATGTAATCACATCTATATCCTTTATCCAGTCGTAATTGTTAACGACTGTTGCTGGATTTCCATTGGCATTAAAATCTAAGAAGCGAGAGAGCTGAGCTTTTAAGCTGTCACTCCATTGTTGCACTGTTTCCGATGTATTAAGTGTTCGTTCAGCTTTTTTCCCACTTGGATCGCCGATTAATCCTGTACCGCCTCCAACTAAGGCAATTGGACGATGTCCAGCCAATTGAAAACGACGTAAACATAAAATTGGTAGTAAACTACCAATGTGTAGACTATCTGCAGTAGGATCAAATCCACAGTATAACGTAACCATTCCATCTTCTAAATGTTTAATTAAACCTTCTTCATCAGTATTTTGATGAACTAGTCCTCTAAATTTTAAATCCTCTAAAATCGTCATTACTTTCTCCCCTTTTCTTTTTCCAAATAAAAAAACTCGTCTCTTCTTAATTAAAAGAAGGGACGAGTTTGCTCGCGGTACCACCCTAATTGAAGCTTTTTAAAAAAAAGCTCCCACTCTAACTTGATAACGGATATCTCCGTTCTTTGCTACTATTTCGTTCACAAAGAATAGCTCCAGGGTGTAATTCGCGTTTATCTATGTGCTAATTTCCAGCAACCATTAGCTCTCTGTATACAGTGAGATAAATCACTACTTAACCTTTCAATGCCAATAAAATTTTATTTGTTTAATATTTTTTATCATAGAATAGGATGTACTGTCAAATATATATTTTTAAAATAAATGAATTTGTTATCCTAATCGACCTAATATGCTATAATTGAGTTTGATCTTCAAAGGTCTTTAGGAGGTAAACCATGAAAGAAATAATAGCAAATATAACAACAAATATTAAGAAGTACTGGACGATAACTACCGATTTCCTAATTGAAAAGAAAATCGTTAAAATTTCTAGAATTTCTTATAATGTTCTTTGGAATTTATTTTTAATTTTTTCTGTAATGGGTATTTTAGGTTTTGTTTTTGCAGGTGGAGTCGGCGCTGGATACTTTGCTTCTTTAGTAAAGGACGAGCCTATCCGTAGCTATGAAAGTATGAAAAAAGATATATATAATTATGAAGAAACCTCTAATATTTATTTTGCGAATAATATTTATTTAGACAAATTAAGATCTGTAAAAGAACGTGAAGAAGTAACCATTGATAATGTCTCTAAACATGTAATAGAAGCTGTAATTGCTACAGAGGATGCTGAATTTTGGCGTCACAATGGTGTCGTTCCAAAAGCAATTATGCGTGCAATTTTCCAAGAAGCAACAAATGCAACAGTAAAAACTGGTGGTAGTACATTAACGCAGCAATTAATTAAAAATCAAATCTTAACAACTGAAGTTTCCTTCGATCGAAAAGCGAAAGAAATTGTCCTTGCGATGAGACTTGAGAGATTTTTTGATAAAGATGAAATTTTAGAAGCATACCTAAATGTTGTTGACTTTGGCAGAAACTCCTCTGGCCGACAAATTGCTGGAATACAAGCTGCAGCAAAAGGAATATTTGGTGTAGATGCAAAAGACTTAAGCTTACCACAAGCTGCTTTTATTGCAGGACTTCCGCAAAGTCCTTTTGGATATACTCCATTTACAGCTAATGGGACTGTAAAAGAAAGTATAGAACCTGCTTTAAATAGGATGAAGACTGTTTTAAGTAGAATGTTGGAAGCCGAGTCCATTACAAAAGAAGAATATGAAGCTGCTTTAGCATACGATATTAAAGCTAACTTCCTTCCTCCTCAGCCTGGATCAATTGAGCGTTATCCTTATTTAACGTTCGAAATTGAAAAGCGTGCAAAAGAAAAAGTTGCTATTTATTTAGCAAATAAAGATGGAATTGATGAAGAAACTCTTTTTAGTGATGCAACATTATTAGAAAGCTATCGTATTAAGGCAGATCGTGAAATGCGCCGATCTGGTTATAATATTTACACTACTATCGATAAAGGAATTTACGATGCGATGAATAAAGTAGTCGAAGATGATTCTTTATTCGGTAGTGATAAGCCACAAGCAAAATTTGTGGAGAATCCCGAAACGGGCGAAATGGAAGAAGTAATTGTGATGGAACCAGAAGATATTGGTGCTATCTTAATAAACAATAAAACTGGAGCGATTATTTCCTTTGTAGGTGGTCGTGATTACGCTCGTTCATCTTATAACAATGCAACGTTAAGTACTGTATCTGCAGGATCAACATTTAAGCCGATTCTTGCATATGCACCAGCAATGGAAGAAGGACATATCCAACCTGGTTCAATAATTTTGGACGCACCTTTGGAATTAAGTTATCCATCATTAAATTATAAGCCACTGAACTGGAATAAAAAGTTCCAAGGATTGGTATCTGTTCGTGAATCGTTAAATTACTCTTGGAACATCCCTGCAATTAAATCATTTTTAACTGTCGACCCTTGGGATGCTGGAGATTATTTAATAAAAATGGGAGTTCACGGCGAGAAGAATGAAAATGGATGGCAACATGGTGAAGGAACATTCCCTTCTATGGCAATAGGTACATTAGATGTAACTATGGAAGATGTTGTTAATGCCTATGCAACCTTTGGTAATAACGGTAAATTTACTGATGGCTATATTATTGAGAAAATTGTCTCGAAAGATGGCGAAGTTATATTTGAACATGAAATAGAAGAAGTAGAAGTATTCTCTCCTCAGACTGCTTATTTGTCAGTAGATTTACTAAGAAGTATTGTCACTGATGGTCTAAGTAGCAGAATCTTAAGATATTTAGACTTTACAAGTGACTGGGGTGCGAAGTCAGGTACGACTCAAAATAATGAAAATGCAGTGTTCGTTGGTTTAAACCCGAATGTTACGCTTGGAGTTAGACTTGGATACGAAAATCCAAAAAAACTTGATCGAGGAGAAGCTGCACGTTCACAAATTTTATGGTCATATTTAGCAAATGCAGCTTATAGCATTAATCCTGAATTGATGGATCCAGAAGATAACTTTAAAATGCCTGGTGGTATCGTAAGACGTTCTTATTGTGAAGCTTCCGGTTTGCTCCCTTCTTCACTTTGCCAAGAGTTAGGATTAGTAAAAACGGATATCTTTAATATTAATCACGTCCCTACTGAGACTGATAATTCATTTATTAAAGGTAATGTTGTTTATGCGAATGGTAAAGCATATTTACCTAATGAATTAACTCCGGCAGACATGATTGAAGAAACGATTTACTTTAATACGGAAAACTTCAATGAAGAAGAAATTCCATATATTCTTCCGAGAGATAGAAATTCAGGTGAGGTTTTAGAAAAGTGGAAAAAAGTTAAAATTTTATCTACTGAAATACTTGCTGATAATGGGAAAAATCCAAGTGCCATTGCTGCTTCTAAACAAGACGGTATGTTAACTTGGGCAATTCATTCTGAAAAAGATGTCATTGGATACCGTATATATCGAGCGAAAAACCACAGTGAAACATATGAAATTGTTGCTTCTGTATTAAATAATACTAAAGAGTTAAGTTTCACTTTAGCAGAAGGTGATTATTCTTATGTTGTGACAGCTGTCGATATAGTTGGAAATGAATCTGAATTCTCCAATAAAGTTAACACTGGAAATTATACGAGTGAGGAAGAAGAGCCTGAAAATCCAACTGATCCGACAAATCCAGGAAATCCTAGTGACCCAACTGACCCAGAAGATCCAACTGACCCTGAGGATCCAGCTAATCCAGGAGATCCGACTGATCCTGTTGATCCTGTAGATCCACCGGAAATAAATGACTGATAATGAGAGACATTATCTAGACAATCTAAATGATAAATAATAATAAGGGCCTAGCGATTTAGATCGCTAGGCCCTTATTCATGTTAATCTTCCATTGTAGAAAGATCTCCAGTAGGTAAATTGAGTTCCCATGCTTTGAGGACACGTCTCATTATTTTCCCACTTCTTGTTTTCGGTAACTTATCTCGGAATTCTATTTCTCGAGGAGCAGCATGTGCTGCTAAACCACGCTTTACAAATGTTCGAATTTCTTCTATTAATTCTTCACTAGGTTCATAGCCTTTACGCAATGAAATAAATGCTTTAATCACTTCACCACGAACAGGGTCAGGCTTGCCAATAACACCGGCTTCCGCAACCGCTGCGTGCTCTACTAATTTACTTTCAACTTCAAATGGGCCAACGCGCTCACCAGAAGTTAAAATAACATCATCTATTCTCCCTTGGAAAAAGAAGTAACCGTCTTCATCCATATACGCTGAATCACCAGAGAAGTACCATTCATCGTTCAAAAAGTAGGAATCATACTTTGCTTTATTGTTCCATACTTGACGCATCATCGATGGCCAACCTTTTTTAATTGCTAAGTTACCCATGCGATACGGTGGCAATTCATTTCCATGGTCATCGATAATTGCCGCTTTAATCCCTGGGAGTGGTTTACCCATTGACCCAGGCTTTAAATCCATTGAAGGGTAGTTACAAATCATTTGCGCACCAGTCTCCGTCATCCACCATGTATCATGAATACGTAAATGGAACACCTTCATTCCCCAGCGAATAACTTCAGGATTTAGCGGTTCACCGACACTTAATACGTGTCTAAGCGAAGACATATTATATTTTTTTACGAGTTCGTCCCCTGCGCCCATCAACATACGAAAAGCTGTAGGAGCACTATACCAGACAGACACTCCAAAATCTTCAATTACTTTATACCAATAATCAGGTGAAAATCTTCCTCCTAATATGACGTTTGACGCTCCGACTAACCAAGGTCCAAAAATTCCATATGATGTACCTGTTACCCAGCCTGGATCTGCAGTACACCAATACGTGTCACCTTCTTGTAAATCTAACACCCATTTGGCAGTTTGATAATGTTGTATCATCGCATTATGAACATGTAAAACACCTTTTGGCTTACCAGTCGATCCAGAAGTGTAATGTAAAATCATACCATCTTCACGATCAACCCATTCAATATCTAACTGTTTATTAGAAGTTTGGAAATGTTTATGAAAATCAATATATATACCTTTCTCTTCTACATCTTGATCAACTAGAACGATATGCTTTAAATTCGGAAGTTTTTTTACAGGTACTCTATTTAACAACTCTTTTGTTGTCACTAGTACTTTTGCTTCACTATCCAGTAAGCGATCATGCACTGCACCTTCCATAAAAGCCTCGAATAACGGACCTACTATAGCTCCTAATTTCAGCGCACCTAATAGCGTAAAATAAAGTTCAGGTGTTCTTGGCATAAAAATAAATACTCGGTCACCTTTTTCAACATCTGCATAATGTTTCAAAAGATTGCCAGCCATATTGGATTTTTCCTTCATTTCTTTAAACGTGTACTTTTCTTCTCTTTGGAGATCACGATAATAAAGTGCAACTTTATTTTTCTTATCTGTCAATGCATGTCTGTCAATTGCTTCATAAGCAATATTAACTCTGCCTGTTTCACTCCATGAAAATTCTTTTTCTACGTCTTGCCAACGAAATGATTGACGCAGCTCATCATAATTCGATAAAGTGTGATTTCCTTGTCGTGCTGGAATAATTTCCGCTTTCATGACAATCCCCCTTTATACTTTTATTTTGTATACATTCATGAACTTTCACAATATTATTATAAATTATTTTATATCTTTTCACAATTTTTAAAAAATTATTAAAACTAGCTCCACCAATGTTGTATAATAAAATAGATGATTTACAAAGTTTAGGTGGTGACAGAATGGAACATATAAAAACATACAATGCACTTGAACTGAAAACACCAAAGGGTACGTTGATATTAGAAGGACCGATAACTCCTTCTGCACTCGAGAGATGTGAGTTTCACCGTGACCTTGATGCTTTTCGTTCTCCCGAAGAACAACATAAAGCAATCATTGAAATTGCGAAGTTACCTGAAGCGAGAATTATTATTGCCCGAGAACAAAATAAAATTATCGGCTATGTTACTTTTTTATATCCTGATCCTTTAGAAAGATGGTCAGAAGGAAATTTAGAAAACCTACTAGAGTTAGGTGCGATAGAAATCATTCCAACCTATCGTCATTACAAGGTAGCGAAAAACTTATTAAAGGTAGCAATGATGGATAAAGCGATGGATAATTATATCGTCATTACGACTGAATATTATTGGCATTGGGATTTAAATCGGACAGGCCTTTCTGTATGGGACTACCGAAAAGTAATGGAAAAAGTAATGAAAAATGGTGGATTAGAATGGTTTGCAACGGATGATCCTGAAATTAGCTCACATCCTGCAAATTGCTTAATGGCTCGGATTGGAAAAAATGTTGATATGCATACGATCCAGGCATTCGATCATCTACGTTTCAAAAATCGATTTATGTATTAAGAAAGTGACCGTGTCTATGAAAAATGCTCTATTCATGTATACTGAAAAATTTGCAAATTATAAGTTCAATGATGACCATCCTTTTAATCAAAAGCGTGTTCACTTAACGTACGATCTTCTTACGAAAATTGATGCTCTGCATACAGAAGATATCATTACACCTAGTGCAGCATCTGATGATGATATTGCGCTATTTCATAATGAAGCATATATAACCGCTGTAAAAGAAGCTAGCATAGGTAATGTTGTACCCTCGATTGAAAAATACGGGATAGGTACGGAGGACACGCCTATTTTCCCAAATATGCATGAAGCAGCTAGTCAAGTTGTCGGTGCAACAATGCAAGCTGTTGATTTAGTGATGGAAAGAAAAACAAAAGCAGCAGTCAACTTAGCTGGTGGATTACATCACAGTATGAAAGAGAAAGCATCGGGGTTTTGTATTTATAACGATTGTGCCATCGCTATAGAGCATATAAGAAAGAAATATGGTGCACGAGTGTTATATGTCGATACGGATGCACATCACGGTGACGGGGTGCAAATGGGCTTCTATGCAGCTGATGATGTTTGTACATTCTCAATTCATGAAACCGGAAAGTATTTATTCCCTGGAACTGGCAATGTTACAGAAAGAGGATTTGGCAAAGGCTTTAACTTTTCATTCAATCTTCCACTTGATGCATTCACTGAAGATGGTTCTTTTTTGCATGCTTATGAGATCGCATTGCGAGAAATTGCTGCATATTTTAAACCAGATGTAATAATTACTCAAAATGGGGCAGATGCGCACTGCTATGATCCTCTCACTCATTTAATGACAACAATGAGGACATACAAGTATATTCCGAAAATTGCACAAGAGATTGCCGAGGAATATTGTGAGGGACGTTGGATTGCCTTAGGTGGTGGTGGCTATGATATTTGGCGTGTAGTACCTAGAGCATGGTCAAATATTTGGCTAACGATGAAAGGTATTTCTGTGGCTGACGAAGAAAAATTACCTGAAGCTTGGCTTAATGAATGGCAAAATGATGCACCTGTTCCTTTACCAGCAACATGGGGAGATAGTAGTTCAATTTATAACCCCATACCTCGTAAAGCTGAAATTGAAAAAAAGAACGAACACACATTAAAGCAAATGATTTCATTCATAAAATAAAGCTGAAGGAAGCTTATAGCTCCTTCAGCTTTTTTAACATCTTTTGAACAATATATGAAGAATGTTCCGAAGCCAATTTAGTAAACTCGACAAAGTTAACATTAGCTTCTCCATTTGCTTTATCTGAAATTGAACGAATGATAACAAATGGCACATCATTTAAATATGCTGCATGGGCAACTGCTGCACCTTCCATTTCGATGCATGCACCTGCAAATTGCTGCTCATATTGTTTAACTAAGGCTCCATCAGCAATAAATTGGTCACCACTTAAAATTCGCCCTTTAGATACAGTTAACTCATTTAACTCACTTGCAGCATCAGCTGCAATAGCGATTAGCTTTTCATCAGCTCGAAAATCGGAAGGGTGATCAAACATTGGGATCGTACCTTTTGCAAACCCTAAAGCCGAAGCATCTATATCATGATACATGGAACTAGTTGATATTACGATATCTCCAATATTTAAATTAGGAGATAAAGCACCTGCGACACCAGTAAAAATAATTGCTTCCACATTGTAGTGATCAATTAATAATTGCGTAGTAATTGCTGCATTTACTTTTCCTACACCACTTTTACATAAAATCACTTCATGGTCAGCATATGACCCTTCATAAAATGTAATTTTTGCTAGTTGCCGTTCATTTGTAATATCAAGTTGTTCTCTCATTAATTTTATTTCTTCTTCCATTGCTCCTATAACTGCAATTTTCAAAACGATTCCCCTCTATCTTTCATGCGTTGAATGACGATATTTGATTTGATGTGGCAAAACTACCGTCTGTTGTTCAACTTTTTCTTTGTTCATTAATTTTGTTAATAGCCTCATGGAAACAGCACCAATATCATACATAGGCTGAACAACAGTTGATAAAGTCGGGCGAACCATTTCTGCTAATCGCGTATCGTCAAAACCTATTACCTCAATGTCATTTGGAACTGAGTAATTATTGTCTTGGGCGCAATGTATAACACCTAGTGCCATTTCGTCTGTGCTAACAAAAATAGCGCTAGGGAAGTTATCCTTGTCTTTATCAATAAGCGTTTGCAATGCTTGCATACCCGAATTGTATGTATAGTCGCCTACGATAACTTTTTCTTCATCAAAACTAATCCCATTTTCATTTAACGCTCGACGATAGCCTAATAGCTTCTCTTTATTAATTGGATCTTCAATTCTTCCGTTGACGAAAGCAATCGATTGATGACCATTTTTAATAAAATATGATATTGCCTCATATACAGCTTCTTCATAATTAATATTTACTGATGGTAGCATATTAGTTTTATCAATTGTCGCTGCTAATACTACAGGGACAGACCCTTTAAATGCAGCAATATGCTTTTCTGTAATTTCGCCACCCATATAGACAATTCCATCGACTTGTTTACCTAAAAGGGTATCAAATAAGTCTAGTTCCTTTTGTTCATTTTGATCAGAACTACTTAATATGATGTTATATCTATACATAGAAGCAATATCCTCTATACCTCGTGCTAACTCGGCAAAAAAGGTTCTTGAAATATCAGGAATAATGACACCTACAGTAGTCGTTTTTTTACTCGCTAACCCTCTTGCAACTGCATTAGGCCGGTATTCAAGACGTTCCATTGCATCTAAAACTTTTTGCCTTGTTGCAGGCTTTACATTTGGGTTTCCATTCATTACTCGTGAAACAGTTGCCATTGATACTCCTGCTTCACGAGCAACATCATAAATCGTTGCGTTCATCTTACCTCCGCCAATCAAACAAATTTTCTCTAATTAATCTTGCAATAATTTTTGTGATATCCTAGGTTCTGTTCCTCGCTGGTCTTTAGAAATTACATATTGTAAACGATAGCGTTTATCGTTTTTTTCGACCATCATTTCCACAGTCGTTAGTAATGTATAATTTGTAATTACATTTATTGTTCCTGGTGTTGCATCAAGAATACTAATATCGTCATGTTCAGTAGCAATAGCTAAATATTCCCCAGGTTTACTCTCCGTGCCATTTACTACTAGCTCCACCCATCGATGTGCTAATGACCGCTCTAAATATTTTTCAGCATACTGAACTAATTGTTCTTTTCGTTTAAACTTTCTTGGGAAAATTCTCTTCCCATTCTCTATTGTTGTTGCATCATCGAAAGGTTCTTTTAATTTCTTTTCTGCAAAAAAAAGAAAATCGACCATTTGGTTTTGAGCTTCAATTGTTTGTGCACGATCATCTTTGTAGCGCACAAATTCAAACGGACTATCAATTACTTGGCGGGGCTGATCACTACATGCGACCATAATTATTAGTATAAGACTAAGGAAAAACCATTTTCTCATCAAGAGTCACCTCTAAAGTTGTTTTTCTTTATGGTTTGTCTTTTTGTTCTCCCTTATACAATCTAGTACTAATCCGCTGCAAGTAAGCGTGAAGATTTTAAACTGTTCATAAAATGCTCAAACTCTGGAATGTTAAGCTGTTGCATTGCATCTGACAAAGCTACTGCAGGATCTGGATGTACCTCTACCATTATTCCATCCGCTTCAATTGCTAACGCCGCTTTAGCAGCAGGTAAAAGCAAGTCCTTTCGCCCAGTAGAGTGGGTCACATCAACTAAGACTGGTAAATGTGTCTCTTTCTTGAGAATCGGTACGGCAGTAATATCTAGAGTATTCCTCGTTGCTTTTTCATACGTTCTAATACCACGTTCACATAAAATAATATTCCCATTACCTTGTGACATAATATATTCAGCAGCATAGATAAACTCTTGAATTGTTGCAGACAAACCGCGTTTTAATAAGACTGGCTTCTTTTGAGAACCCACTTCTTTTAATAGCTCAAAGTTTTGCATATTCCGTGCTCCAATTTGAATAACGTCGATGTAATTCAGTGCTTCTTCCACATGGGCAGGGTTCACAATTTCTGTAACAACCTTCATATCATGCTTATCGGCAACAGCTCGTAAGATTTTTAACCCTTCAAATCCAAGACCTTGAAAATCATATGGTGATGTTCTCGGTTTAAAAGCACCACCGCGCATAATAGATAAACCTTGAGATTTTAAAGCAATAGCTACTGCTTCTACTTGTTCAAAGCTTTCGACTGCACAAGGGCCTGCAATTATTGTTTTCTTCTCGCGCCCAATTGCTTCACCATCAATCTGGACAACTGTATTTTCAGGCTTCTTTTTTCGAGATACAAGCAATGCTTTACGATGATCATCTTCTATTAATTCGATACCAGCTTTAAAGATTTCTTTGAAAATATGCTGCATTGTAGCAATTTCAAAAGGGCCTTCATTATAATTAGCAATCAAATTAAGCATATCTCTTTCGCGGATTGGATCGTACATCTCTAAACCTAAAGATTTTTTTATTTCACCGATTTCTTGGACTAATTGCCCACGTTCATTTATCAATTTTAAAAGCTGTAAATTGACATTGTCTATCTTCGCTCTAAGTTCATCTATTTCTTGGTTACTCAACGTGTACATCCCCTTACTAAGTTGAAAGAAAGATCTATTATTGTGTGACTATTATATAAAAATTACTGAATAAAGTCACTTATTCGTGCTCATCGTTTCTTAAACGAAAGCAAAAAAATATTTACTTCATTTCAAAAGAAAAGCTCGCCTTTTGACGAGCATTATCTTTATTAAACGCTTATTCATTTATTATGTACAGAACTAATTGTCAATAATAATAAATTAGTTTGTGAAATGTTGGTTCCATATGTCTTGCAGATTAGAATATGTAATCTTCCAATGGGAAGTATGCCAAACCACTTCTCCATTTTTCACTAATAGTACTTGTGGAGACTCATGTTTCACATTATATGACTCAGCAATGTAATTTGATAATTCTCTAGCTTCTTGTACAAATAGTGAATAATATTTTGCATGTGGAAAGTCATCATTAAAGTTGTTCCACTCTTCAAAAGCACTACCACTAATTGGACAAGTTGTACTATGTTTAAAGATAAAGAAGACATCTTTATCTTTTATTTCATTAAAATCCTCAATGGAAACTAATTTTTTATTAGACATAAATCCTCCTTATGATATGTAAATGGTGAAAAACAACAATATTGTTATTTTTCACCATCAATAATAAATTTATTAGTTTATTTATTTTCTACTGCAGTTACTTCTTCTGATGTATCTTCTTTTGCTACTTCTTCTTCTGTTGTATCTTTCCAATCTTTTACCTTTTCAATTACCTGCTTGGAATGTTCTGTAAGCTGAACTTTCTTCTCATTTGCATAATTAGCAAGTTCTTTACTCGATTCTCTCACATCATTTGAAAGGTCCGTTGCTTTTTTCGCTACTTCATTTGTTAACTCTGTAGTCTTTTTGGCTACTTCGTTTGACTTCGTTTCAATATCGTGACGAAGCTCCTTACCTGATTTAGGTGCGAATAATAGAGCTGAAAAAGCACCAATCACACCACCAATCACCGTACCCATCATAAAGTTTTT
This sequence comes from Lottiidibacillus patelloidae, assembly GCF_002262935.1. Lineage (NCBI taxonomy): Bacteria > Bacillati > Bacillota > Bacilli > Caryophanales > Bacillaceae > Lottiidibacillus > Lottiidibacillus patelloidae. The sequence goes on from NZ_NPIA01000008.1 coordinate 32,088, forward strand.
GCTACTTTTTTTCATGTCTTTTGACAAAATAAAACCTCCTTAAGATTTTTTATCGCGCCATTTTTTCAACAAGCTTAAAGTAGAACTACCAAATTTAATTGCTTGTGATATACCATCATTATGCCTATTAATATTTTTTGATACATTTTGTAAAAAATTTTTCACTTCCGTTTGTACTTGTAGAACTTCATTTCCAACTTCTGAAAGTGAATCAGTAACTTTCGTAAGGGAAGCTGTTTTTTGTTGAATTTGCTCAGCTGCTTTATTTGTTTTATTCAACAATGCAGTTAATTCTGTAGTGACACCACCTAATTGATTTTCAACATCTTTTATAGTTGTTGAGACACTTGTGAGTGTTTGCTCTGTCGCCTTTAATGTGCGAATAATGTAATACACTAAAACTGAAAAAGAAATTGCTATAATCAATGCACTAACGTAAACCAGTACGATCCAATCCAAAATGTATTTCCCCCTCTAAGCAATGCATAATGATAGCTTGCTTCCCCTCTTACTAATACTTCTTCTTTAAAAATACATGAAATTCCTGCAAATTTGTAGTAATATGCACATAATGCCATATTTTATCGATAGAATAAGGTTGTAGAATCGCAAATGGAAAATGATAATTGAACTATAGTCACGCGATACATAGAAATAGGGAGGAAAATTAGATGAAAGATTCAAGAATTGAATTATTAGCAAGTAATTTAATAAATCATTCTGTTCAATTGAAAAAGGGTGAAAAAGTACTAATTGAAAACTTTGGGCTACAAACAGAGTTAGTCAATGCGATCGTAAAAGCTGCTTACGAAGCTGGCGGATTACCTTTCGTATCATTAAAAGAAATGAAAGTTAACCGTGCCTTATTAATGGGAGCGCAAGAAGAGCAAATGCAGATGATTGCAAAGTTTGAAGCAAATGTTATGAAAGAAATGGATGCTTATATTGGTTTAAGATCTGGTGATAACATTTCTGAACTGGCTGATGTTCCTTCCGAAAAGATGGGTATTTTCGAAAAGACAGTCGGAAATATGGTCCATCGTGAAATTCGCGTTCCAAAAACAAAATGGTGTGTATTACGTTACCCAAATGAATCTATGGCACAACTAGCAAATACGAGTACGGAAGCTTTTGAAGACTTTTACTTTGACGTTTGTAATTTAGATTATGCGAAAATGAGCAAAGCAATGGACCCATTAGTTGAACTCATGAACAAGACAGATGTTGTACAAATTAAAGGTCCTGGGACTGATTTAACTTTTTCAATTAAAGACATACCAGCTATTAAATGTGCTGGAAATTACAACATTCCTGATGGAGAAGTATTTACAGCTCCAGTTAAACATTCTGTGAATGGTACGATTACGTATAACACACCTTCACCATATCAAGGGTACACATTTGAAAATGTAAAACTTACATTTAAGGATGGAAAGATTATTGAAGCAACTGCAAACGATACGGAGCGCATAAACAGAATTTTTGATACAGATGAAGGTGCTCGTTATATTGGGGAATTTGCTATAGGTGTAAACCCTTATATCCTGCATCCAATGAAAGATATTTTATTTGATGAAAAGATTGATGGTAGCTTCCATTTCACACCTGGGCAATGCTATGATGAAGCAGCTAACGGAAATAAATCAGCTATTCACTGGGATATGGTAAATATCCAACGTTCTGATTACGGTGGCGGTGAGATGTACTTTGATGGAGTATTAATCCGCAAAGATGGACGCTTTGTAATACCTGAACTTGAATGCTTAAACCCTAAAAATCTAAAATAAAAATAGAAGCTGAGAAACTATTCCTTTAGTTTTTCAGCTTCTTTTTCTTCATAATTTATTTATCTCGGTATATTTGATTGATTTTAATAAATTCCTCAATATTTTCTAAAAAGATAGTTGCTAGTTTTGGATCGAAATGCTTCCCTTTTTCTTGTTCAAAATAGGTAATTATATCTTCAATTTCCCAAGCTTTTTTATACACTCGGTCATTGCTTAATGCATCAAAAACGTCGGCAATAGCTGTAATTCTTCCGAAAAGCGGTATTTCTTCACCTTTTAGTCCTCTTGGATAACCTTCACCATTGAATTTTTCATGATGAGTATATGCTATTGTAGCTGATACTTTTATTAATTTTCGGTCTGAGTACTTTAACATTTGGTATCCTATTAAAGAATGTTTTTTCATAATTTCAAATTCTTCGTCCGTTAATTTTCCGGGCTTATTCAATATTTCATCTGGTATTGCAACTTTTCCAATATCATGTAATGGTGAAGCTACTTTTAATAACTCTGCTTCATCAGTACTTAACCCATACTTAATTCCTAATAAATAGGAGTATTCCGCTACTCGTCTTACATGATTACCAGTTTCCTTTGAACGTGTTTCTGTAATTTCCCCTAACGTCATAATAACTTCACGATTAGTATTCTCAATTTCTTCGGAAAGAAATTCTTCTTGTTCTAGTGCAGTTACGTACCTTCTCGTTTCCACATAGGATTGACCAGTAAAGAAGATAATTAATCCAAGTGATGTTGTTTGCACTGTCGTATTAACGAGAATACTATTATAGAGTATATCGAGGATTACCGTACCTAATAATACTAAGAACATACTTCCAATTACTTTTGCACCTTCTGTTTTTTCTTGAATTCCCTTAACAGCAAGGTATAAGTAATATGGGGTGTTTATAAACAGAAGAACATAAAAGATATAAATTAAATTCGTGAAATATATTGGTTCTGTAAAAACGATAACGCCGATACTAAGGATCGATACGAACAAAGTAATACTATTAAACTTTCCTTTTGAACTTTTTGGAAAGTATAACGACATGTAAAGCGAAAATAGAGAAATACTAGTAAAAATGATGATATAGTCGAGTCTAACTGCTGTCACCCAACTTAGCTTTTCAATGATAAAGAAAATATCTGAATTTCCTTTTAATAAAGCTCTAAACCCTATAAGTGCACAAAAAAGCCCTAAATATAAGTGAATTTTATTTTTTCTACGATGAAAATAAAACAGTAGTTGAATTAATGCTAAGACTGTTAAGGCACCTAATGTAAACCAAGTGACAATCATTCCTAGTTTATTAATCTTTTGTACTTCATTAATTTCACCAACAATTACTAAGCCAGAAATACCGGTTTTTCTATGATGGAAATTGGAAACTTGAATTAAAATATCAATGTCATTATTAGTCGGGGTAAAATAAATCGTTTCTGGGTTTCCTAACGGAATTGCACTATCTTTTAATTTAGCTACTTTTCCGCTCTCTTTTTTTAAGTTCCCATCGATCCAAATTTCATATGATGTATATATTCTTGGAAGTTTTAACGCTAAAGGTTGTCCTATTTTATGATCTGGAATCCTAACTTGAAGTGAATATGTTCCGTACTTTTCCTTCTTCCAGTAACTTGGTACTTTTCTTAGGGCAAATGGTTGATCTTGCAAACCTTCATGATCGTCAGGAGAAACAAGTGTGTTTTTATAAACTTTCCACTCGCCATTTAATATTACTAATTGATCATTTGAATGCCAATCAACTTGTCCATTTTCACTTGTTAATGTTTTAGGTTTTTCGATGCAACTCGTTAATATAATGGCCATTAATATTAAGAGTCCACTAAGAACAATCCTTCTTGTCATATTCATAAGAACACCCTAACTTCTCTAATAGAAAAAATAGTTAAACATATCAGATAATAAAAAAGATTGACTTCTATGAAACCAGTTATGGTCTCTTCAGTCAATCTTTTGTTTTACTTACTCTGTTTCTAAAAGTTCTTCATAAGCTTTTTGATATTTGTCAATATCTCCAGCTCCCATGAATAAAAGGACACTATCTTTGTATTCATTAAGAACTGCTAGCTTTTGTTCACTTAAAAGGTGAGAATTTGGGATTTTATTCTTTAAGTCATTTATTGTTAGGTCACCTTTGTTTTCACGTGCGGATCCAAAAATATCGCATAAATACACAGTATCAGCTTTCTTTAAGCTGTCTGCAAATTCATTTAAAAAAGTTTTCGTTCGAGTATAGGTATGTGGTTGAAAGATTGCAACTATTTCTTTATTCGGGTATTTCTTTTTTGCAGAGTCTATTGATGCATTTACTTCAGTCGGATGATGCGCATAGTCATCAATTAAGATTTGCGTCCCAACTTCCTTTTCATTGAATCTTCGCTTTACCCCTGCAAATGATTTTAACCGTTCTGCAATGATTTCTGTAGGTGCATCTTCATAATGACACAAAGCAATAACAGCTAATGCGTTTAAAACATTGTGATTTCCGTAACTTGGAATTGTGAAACTTGCATAAAATGTGTTCCTAACAAAAACATCAAAAGTTGTTCCATTTTCAGCACTGACAACATTTTGCGCCTGAAAATCATTATGGTCGCCAAAACCGTAAAAGACAACTGGAACTTGTGCTTGAATGCCTTGTAAATAGTCATCATCACCACAGGCAATAATACCCTTATTCACTTGCATCGCCATTTCTTGAAAGGCATTAAATACATCATTTACATCTGAAAAATAGTCCGGATGGTCGAAATCAATATTCGTCATTATGCCATAATCAGGCTTATAAGATAAAAAATGTCTTCGATACTCACAAGCTTCAAAAACGAAGTAATCACTATCTTTCACACCTTTACCAGTACCGTCACCAATTAAGAAAGATGTCGGTTTTACATCTTCTAAAACATGGGCTAATAAGCCTGTCGTCGATGTTTTCCCGTGAGCACCCATAACTGCAATGCTTATAAAGTTTTTAATAAACTCACCTAAAAAATGATGATAACGATATACTGGCAAGCCTAACTTTTTTGCTTCAACTATTTCTTCATGGTCATCTGAAAACGCATTCCCTGCAATAATTATTTGACCTTGTTGTATATTTGAACTATTGAAAGGAAGAATCGTTATACCTCTTGCTTCAAGTTCTTTCTGTGTAAAAAACGTCTTTTCTACATCGGAACCTTGGACATGAAAGCCCATATTGCTAAGAATTAATGCTAATGCACTCATTCCTGTTCCTTTTATTCCTACGAAATGATAAATCGTCATCGAATTGAACCTCCACAACGTCGATTGATACACTTTTCAACAGTATATGAAAAATGATTAAGATTGCTCATTTTAATAAATTTGCAAAGCATTAAGTATAAGTAATGATATTTTTTGGAAAAAGATAAATAAAGCCAAATAACTTCATAAAACTTCGCCAGGATGGAAGCTCTTTGCGATTTAATTCTTCTTGATACCTTTTATTTATTCTTTTACTATATAATAATGCTTTTTGGCTATTAATAACAGTAAAAGGGCTAATTATCTTTTTTTCGTACCCAAGCTTTACCGTCCAGCCGATTATAATATCGCCTATATTTGTATTATTATATGGCAATTCAAAGCTGCTTATTTGTTGGACTTCTTTTGTGAAGACATTTTTCCCTACGATACATTTTTTATCACTAGAGATATTTTCAACTAGTAGCGGCTCGATTGTTAAAGCTAATAAAAATGCAGAAACCCGCAGACTACTTTCAGAAATAGTTCTGGAATTTTGTTTCAAATAAAGTTGGTACATCGTAAAACCTTGAATGTTTACATAATCAAAGCAAAACCAAAATGAAAATATTTCCTTAGTCTTAAGATCTTCAAGTTCTACTAAAGAAAGACCCGTTTGTTCACAAAAGATATGCTTTGCTCTCACTTTTTCCCTAATATTTGCGTTTCGTTCAACAAAATAAAAGAGATCGGCAAACGTTTCTTTGACACTATGGTCAATTTTTTGCTGTTTATCATGACGTAAGGATTCAATATGAACTATATCCTTTATTGTATGATTCATTTGTCTCACCTTAGTCTACTTTTTCAAGTCGTTTGTTAGGACGGTATTTTCTCCCTGTTTTCGCTTGTGGCTTACCATTTAGTAAAACATTATCACCTGTAAATCCAGTTATTATTTTTAGTAAACTACTACCTACACCATAAATATCAACTGGAACATTCTTCTCTTCGAATTCACGAATTCTCTTTTCATCAAAACCACCACTTAGGATGATTTTGACATGGTGGAATCCCTCATCGTCCAGCGCTTTTCGCAGTGCAAATACTAGTTCAGGATTTACTCCACGTGGGTCAAATGTTCCTAAGCAATCTTGATTACGCCAAAAGTATTGATCGACTAATGTTCTAGAAGTGTCAACTCTAACACCGTGAAGCTTATCGCCAAATTCTCTTGCTACTTTTAGCGCATCCGTTAAGACGTCATTGTTATAGTCGACTAAAGCAACGAGATCATCTTCAGGAAACTTGTCATGATATGCCTTCGTTGCTGCAACAACATCACCTTCAAAAAGTTGGATTAAGGCATGTGGCATCGTACCCATGCCTTTTTTTCCCCACCATTCACTCATTGCATGTGTCGCTTGCGCTGTTGAACCTCCGATATAAGCAGCATAGCCATCTCCTGATTGCTGGCGGAAGTCATCATCACGATCTCCCATAAAGATAACAGGTTTTTGCTGCCCGGACGTACGTGCAGCTTTAACAACGTCATAAACATTTGTTGCTACAGAAGTTCTGCGAGCTAAAATTCCATCAATAATACCTTCTAAGTAGCCGAAGTTCTGATATGGACCTGTGATCGTTAATACTGTCTCAAAAGGTTCAATTTTATCTCCATCTTTTAATGAAAAAATTTCTAATTCATCTGGATTCTTTGCAAACGTCTTTAAAAGGGCAATTACTTCATCTGTTCCACAAAGTACAGCATGCTTTTTTTGGAAAAATTGCATTGTTATCGTATTGTTTGGCTTATATTCCTCAATAATATCGCGTGTTTTAAGAAAATATACTGCTGAAAACCAGCCATCTCCAATACGCTCATCAAATTTAAATGTTTTATTTGTTAGTCGCTTTATTTTTCCTTCTATTTTCAACTTTATTTCCTTCATTGAAAAAACTCCTCATCCAATTCGTAATTTATGTAAGCAAAAGGAGATAAATATAATTCCACGTATTCTATCATATATAAGGAAGTACTTTAAAACAAGAAATTTCTTACTCATACCAATCTTGTATAAGATATAACCTTTCAAATACGCATCTTCATTGTTTTGAGTAGTATGAAGAAAACCGGACAATAATTTGTCCGGTCTTAGTTATTCCTTCTTTTCTTCAAGTAGTCCTTCCTCTTCAAAGTATTTCTTTGCTCCAGGATGTAATTTAATTCCTTTAGACCCTTTAAGCGCATTATTTTTCGTAATAAATTTACCTTGAGGATGTGTTATATAGCTAGCATTTTCATATAATGCTTTAGTTATTTCGTATCCAACTTCTTCGTCTATTTGCGAAGTAGAGCCAACTAAGATTGCATAAGCAGTAATAGTCGATGCTTCTGTTTCTAACCAATCATAGGATGTATCATTAATAATAAATGGATCATATCCAGTTGTTTTCTGAAGTTGCTCTAACCCATCATCTGTAATTTCTAAAAACTTCACATCTTCTGTTGCTGTCTGCAAATCATTGATTACGTTATTAGGTAACCCTAAAAAACTAAATAAAGCATCAATACGTCCCTCTTGAAGCATTTTCTTCGCTTCTTCAATATCCACTTCGATTGCTTCATAGTCCCCATCGTGAACGCCATGAACTTCTAGAATTTGTTTTGCCGCATCGTGTGAACCACTTTTTTTTGGACCGATAGCTACTTTTTTCCCTTGTAATTCACTAATGGATAAAATTCCTGTTTCTCCTAGTGTCACAATTTGCATAATTTCAGGGTATAATTGTCCAAAAAATCCAAGGTTCTCAACCTTTGCATCCTCGTAATCACCCGTACCTTCACTTGCCTCTTTCGCATGTATATGTATTGTCATTCCAAGCTGAAGTTCTTCAATACTAATTCGTTCTAAGTTCTCTTTAGAAGCAGCAGTCGCAATAGCACTAACATCTAGCCCTTCAACAGGAGCATTATTTTGAATAACTGAAGCTATTTCTTGCCCCAAAGGAAAATACGTTCCTCCAGGAGAACTTGTCCCTAAAAGAAGATACGTTCGAAAATCTTCCTTTAACTCTTTTTTCTTTGCTTCCTTAGCACCTTCGTCTTCAGGTAGTCCACAAGCAGAAATAAAGATGCAACACGCAAATAAAAAAACGGCCGATAAATGAAATGATTTCATGGTGAATTTCCCCTTTACTTATAAAGATTACATTCATACCATGTAGTATCAAACGGATTAACTTTCGCTATTCACCTTTTGTTAGAAATTCTTTATTTTGACCTTTTAGAAGCAAAGACAAAAATCGGTTCAAAATCACCATTTTCATAAAGAAATGGCATAACTGTAATAGGAATTTTTCCATTTGTGAAAAAATGCATACACATTTGCCCTAAAATATCGTAGCCTTTTTCATTTTTAAGGTCTGCTAAGATTAATACATCTTGGTGTGGTACAGCTACTGCCATATCGCCCGTAACTTCTTCATGAAAATCATTTAATAATGTCCGATTTAAAATTCTACTAGCGTCGTATCCATCTTTTGTATTGATAAAGTAAAAATCATTTCCAGCTACGCTATCTTTTTTCATTGGTGATTTTAATGAACGAACGTTAAACGAAGCCATTTGCTTCAGCTTACTTGCATCCCATTTTTCTTCTATCATCATTTTTTCATCGATAAGCCTATAGGAGTTTCCTAAATCTAATGCAAAGTAAATTCTCGTTTCTGCAGTATGTTCTTCATAGACTAATGCTCTGCCTTCTGCACTCTCCGTAGGGAATGATGTGGAACGAATAACTGGAAAGATATTTTTTTCTTTTCCTGTTAATTCAACGTTCATTTTCATTGCTTTAAATGTCTCTTCCACTGTATAGACCACTTCGTCAACTGCAGCTTCATTCTTATCTTTATACTTTGCTACAATTTTAGGTAACGATAGTGTAATACCTTTTTCTAGCTTGCTATCAACAACACGTAATTCTTTCTTTTCATTATCATATGCAAGATTTAAATTTTCCCTTGCTATCTTTTCTTCGATCAGTCTCTTCATTTTTATTTCGTCCAAAATTAACTCCTCCTATACCTTCCTTCTATTGTAAAGGCATATATTCTTAATGACAAAAGAAGTACCTCCAGTAATGGGGGTACTTAGCTTAGTTTTCCTATTATTTCCTCAATAAATCCTTCTATTTGTTCTTTCGTTTTTCGTTCTTTGTTCACATATCTACCAATTTCTTGTCCATTTGAAAAAGCAATAAAACTTGGGATACCAAAGATTGCATATTCTTCACATAATGATAAATGCTCATCTCGGTCTACATAAAGAAAAGTAAACTGGCTATACTTTTGTTCAATCTCAGGTAAGATTGGCTTAATAACAACACAATCCGGACACCAGTCTGCAGAAAAAACGACAATTGCATCTTTATTTTCAATCTGTTCCTCAAATGAGTTATCTTTTGTAATTGTTATCATCTTTTTTCCCCCATTATAGTGATAGCTTTAAATCACCTTGTTTAATTAAACCTCTTTTTCTCATCCAACTTGATAGTATCAAACTAATAATCGCAGGTCCAATAAGATGCAGTACGATCACAATACTAAAAATGTGCCAAGTAAACCCCATTGTCGTGAAAGTCATAATCTGTCCTACTAAACCGCTTGTTCCCATACCTGCCCCTGCTGCATTGTTAATCATTTGTGGACCAAGTAAACCCAATGTCGCTACTGGAGATAATAATATACCAGCAACAGTAGGTGGTATTAAAATTAAAGGATTTTTAACAATGTTTGCTACTTGAAGCATTGATGTTCCTAATCCTTGGGCAATAAATCCACCGAATCCATTTTCTTTATAACTTATTGTTGCAAAACCGATCATTTGGGCAGCACATCCGACTGTAGCCGCGCCTGCTGCAACACCATCTAATTGTAGCATTATTGCAATTGCTACACTCGAAATAGGTGCAGTTAAAGCAAGTCCCATGACAGTCGCTACAATAATACCCATCAATAGAGGGCGCTGCTCTGTTGCAAAGACAATAACTTCGCCAATTGAAAGCATAAAACTACTAATTACTGGGCCAACAAATTTTGCAACAACGAATCCAATTACGATGGTTACAAAAGGTGTGACAATAATATCTAACTTTGTTTCTTTAGACACTAATTTACCAAACTCCGTTGCAATCAATGCTGAAACAAAACTACCAGCTGGTCCACCATTAAAGACTTCAGGACTTCCTCCAGCCATACCGGCGACCATTGCTGAAAATAATACTAATGGAGGTGCTTTTAACCCATAAGCTACCGCTACTCCAATCGCTGGACCCATCATCTTAATTGCTAAGTTACCAATCTCCATTAAGAATGGAATACTTAGTTGTGCGCCAATCGTTTTTAAGATGACACCAATAATTAAAGAAGAAAACAAGCCAAGTGCCATATAACTCAATGCTGTTACAAAATATTCTTTCGGTGATAATGTAATACCTTTTTTCATTAAAAACGTTTTCATTAGTGATTTTCTCCTTAATGTTGCTTCAATGCTTCTGCTTTATAATCGTTATGTTGACTGTACGTTTCTGAAAAATTATGCCCACCAGAGCCATCGCCCTTCACGACATAGTAAAAAAAGTTATGGTCAATCGGGTGGACGACCGCTAACAATGATTCCTTTCCTGGACTAGCTATTGGACCTACTGGAAGTCCAGGAGATAAATATGTATTATAAGGGCTTTCTATTTCCAAATCTTTATATAAAAGGCGATCCTTTGGTTTACCAATAGCATATAACACGGTCGCACACGCTTGTAATTTCCATTTCTCTTTTAATCTATTAAAGAAAACACCAGCTATTAAACCTCGCTCTTCCTGTAATACTGCTTCTCTTTCGACTATTGAAGCAAGTGTAACCCATTCATGAATAGGAAGATCTGGTTTCACTTCGAAAGAATTAATAACAGAAAAGAACTGCTCAATCATTCGCTCGCTAACTGTTATGACATCCATATTAGGTTGAAAGTAATAGGTGTCCGGAAAATAATAACCCTCTAATCGATATTTAGTACCTTCGACAGTTGGAATATTTTTTAATAAACTTTCATCAATGCCTTCACCCGTTTTAGCTATTGCTAAAAATTCATCAGCATTCACAACACCCGCTTCCCCTAACTTCTGGGCAATTTTCTCAACAGTAAACCCTTCAGGAATTGTTATAGTAATCCGTTCTTTTGCTTGTCCACTGCTCATAATTTGCTTATAAATTGTCTCTATACCAGTGCTATGAAGATAGTGAATGCCTTCTGATATCTTTCGGTCATATCCTTTATATTTTCCATACATCTCGAAAAGTGACCTGCTTTTAATTAGCCCATTTTCTTTAAGAGAGAGTGAAATCTCCGACAGAGATTGACCATGGGAAATAGAAAAAGCAACCGGCTCATCTAATACACGCGGTTGCCATTGGTCGATATAAACAAATGCTAAAGTAATAAGGAAAATTAACGTAAAAATTGCCAGTGATATTACTACTTTTTTCATTAGGGTTAGCTCCTTACTATATTAATAGTAATAGCATTTCACCAATTATTAATTATTAAACGTAACAGAGTGGACTATTTCTGACATCTGTTTCACACTGTTTGTCATTTCATTAGTTGTCGTTTTAGTTGTCATTTTAACTTTTCCAACAGAAACGACAATTTCGTAATCATTCTCGTTTAATTGCATCACATGTAAATAGCCAAATTTATTATTCGTTTTAAACGAGTGAACTAGAATATATTTCTCACGATCTCTCATTGCAGCTTTAAATAATGAGCGACTATATTGTTTTTCTTGTGGATTATAAAATAATATGAACCATTGTCCATTTTGTTCTAGAATTGTATTAAATTCTAATTCACCTTCTATTACCATCCCTGTAGGTAAATAAAATTCCATTTCATCAACTACAGTATTTGCACCTTTTCGTTCCCCTTTAAATATTACATCCACATAGTCTCGTGCAGTTGTAACAGCTTTTAACTCCGGGACTGGTTGAATCGCTACTAGTAATAATAAAATAAATAACGTAGATGTAATGACAACACTTCTAAATGCTACTAAATGATTCACAATACTTCCTCCCTAAACTCTCTTCTATTATGATACTTCTTTTCGTCAATAGTTGACAAGGCTTGTTTTTTCCATCTTGAGGATGAGAATGATAAAATAAACTACATATATAGGAGGCGATAAAATGGAATTAAACGTTTACTTAGCAGGACATATCCATGGTGAATGGCGAAAAGAACTGAAAGAAAAGGCGAAAGCGATGAATCTTTCTGTAAACTTTTTCTCACCAATGGAAGAACACGACCGTTCTGATTACATAGGGGAGGAAATTATTGGGGAACAACCGACACCACTTCAACGAGATGCCGTTTCGGCGAGTATTAATAACTTTCGCACACAACTTTTACTTGAGAAATCTGATGCTGTAATTGCCTTATTCGGCGATAAATATAAGCAGTGGAATACAGCTATGGATGCAAGTGCAGCAATCAGTAAAAATAAGCCGTTAATATTAATTCGCCCGCAATCACTCCATCATCCATTAAAAGAGCTTGAAAACAAAGCACAAGTGACAGTGGAAACGATTGACCAAGCATTACAAGTTTTATCTTATGTATTTGAAAACTAAAAATAAGTAGGGCTGGCACAAAACTAAAAGAGTTCAAATAAAAGAAGAGCATTTATCTTTCTTTAGAATAAGTAAAATCCGAACCCTCCAGTAATTCTGACTGAACTGCACCTCCAATTATTAGATTGTGTCTAAAAATTGGGGTGCAGTTCATTCTGGCTGCGTTCGGATTTTTCTATAAATATTAATTTTTTCTCTTTTTTAAGAGCTATTTCGATAGTTTCTTTAAATGTTCAATCATTAAATGATAATCATCTTGGTCGAGATTTGGATATTGATCAATTTTAGCTCGAACATACGTTAACTCTTCGGGAAGCTCTTGATTATTACCACGTCTTGTTAAAAATGACGCGACAGAACCTGTAATTATCCCTAATATACCAACTCCTACAATCATTAAGAATGTTGCAATGATTCTACCAATGACCGTTTCTGGATATAAGTCACCATATCCTACAGTAGTTGTCGTTACGATTACCCACCAAAAAGCGTCTCCATACGTTACAAAGCTGTCCTCAATCCATTTCATCGGAATAGCTGTAATAAACATAATAGCGATTATAAATACAAATAGTTTATCAATATTATAATTCCTTAAAAAATCGTCAATAAGTGACTTTCGGCGGTTAAGAATTGCGATTAATCTAATAACCCGAAATAGTCGAACAATCCGTGCTGCTTTAAAAAATTGATCCAATGGAATAATGGCAATTAAGTCTAATGGATTGCTCTTAATAAATGTCCACTTATTTTCACTTAGCCATAGTCTAACCGTATAGTCTACAACAAATAAACCCCATACGAACAAATCTAAAGCAGCTTGGTATTCATCATCATAGATTAAAGTAAATATTACAAGAACGGCTAATAAAAGTTCATATATGAAGATAGAACTTTGCTTATTCATACATCCTCCTTAATCTTTCTTCGAGTGATAGTTGTATAGCCCAAATAATATGCGGACGACATGGGAAAACATCTCTACACGAGTCACATATCCATTTGTAAAGATGCCGACTGCACCTTCTTTTGAACGTACATCATGTTTTTTTGTAAATTCTGCCATAACTACACCAAGTTCTTTTCCAGAACGGACCCCTTGAGCGATTTCTTCTTGTAAATAAATTCTCATCCCACTTGCAACAAAAACATCCCCGTCTGCCGTCGCTAAAGCTCCCCAATTGTTAACGAGCATTCCTTCATTAGTATCGACAACTCCACCTTCTAAACCAATTCCAATGTCTGCTTCGCTTGCCTTCACAGTAGCCAATGCTCGATTGATTGCACCTTGTTTTGTTTCTTCATCACCGATAGGTTGATCTGCAACATCTGAAGGTACGTTTATTCCATCTACTTCAACATTCTCATTAATTAGCGCTTGCTTTACTGCGTTAATTTTTGCTGGGTTTAATGAACCAACTACAATCCTCATCATGATCCCCTTTCAAAAGAAAAGAAGCCAATGAAGGCTTCTAAAATTTAACCGTTCGCTCTAATTGAATCTACAGTCGTTTTATCAGTTGTTTTAACAAGCTTTGTTAATAGTTCTTTTGCAGCAGCATAGTCATCAACGTGGATAATAGAAGCAGCTGTATGAATATAGCGTGAACAAATACCTATAACTGCTGAAGGTACACCATTATTTGACATATGTACTCTTCCTGCATCCGTTCCACCTTGTGATACAAAGAATTGATACGGAATATCATTGCTTTCTGCAGTGTCTAAAATAAATTCTCTAATCCCGCGATGTGTGACCATTGAGCGGTCTAAAATTCGGATAAGTGCACCTTTCCCTAATTGACCAAATGCATTTTTATCTCCAGAAGAATCATTTGCTGGACTAGCATCTAATGCATAAAAAATATCTGGGTTAATCATATTAGCAGCAGTTTGTGCACCGCGAAGCCCAACTTCTTCTTGTACCGTTGCCCCAGAGTATAATGTATTAGGTAACTCAATACCATTTACTTCTTTTAATAATTCAGCAGCAAGACCACAACCATATCGGTTATCCCAAGCTTTAGCTAAAATTTTCTTCTCATTAGCCATCGGTGTAAATGGACAAATTGGAACGATTTGTTGTCCTGGTTTGATTCCAATTTTGATTGCATCTTCACGATCATCTGCCCCGATATCAATTAACATATTTTTAATTTGCATCGGTTTACTACGCTGTGCCTCATCAAGTAAGTGAGGAGGAATTGATGCGATAACACCAACTACCGGTCCGTTATTTGTCATTACTTGGACGCGTTGGGCAAGCATGACTTGTGACCACCATCCACCTAGCGTCTGAAAGCGAATCATCCCGTTTTCTGTGATTTGCGTAACCATAAAGCCAACTTCATCCATATGACCAGCAACCATAACTCTTGGAGAACCTTCTTTACCATGCTTTACTCCAAAAACGCTTCCAAGCTTATCATAAATCATTTCATCTGCATATGGTTCTAATTGCTCAGTCATAAACTTTCGAACAGCATGCTCATTACCAGGAGCACCTTGAAGCTCAGTTAATGTCTTAAAGAGCTGCTTCGTTTCATTATTCATTTTATAATCATCCTCATACGCTTATTATGTATCTCTCATCATTTTACAAAAGTTAAGATGAACTTTCCACAAATAAGTAAATTTCTCCGTTCTTTCCAATCCTATTTCAGATTATGTATAATATAGGTAGAGCCTTTACTAAAGGAGTGGTCATTTGAGTTGGAGAAAATTTTTACTCGGAGTCGGAGTTGGTGCAGCTACTGCACTTTTATTACAAACGCAATTAAGTAAAGAACATATTAGTGCTGAAAAAGCGCTAAAACTTGCAAAAGAAGCCTTTAAGAAAAGCGGGCCAATAGAAGGATCGTGGATAAATACTGGAAAAGAAACATTTGATGCAGATGGTATCATTCACGACGTTTATCGCGGTGGCATATCCAAAGTAAAGGATGGAAAGCTTTCACATTTTGAATTTGTTATTAGTGCAAAAACTGGAACATTAATTGAAGTAAATGAAGAATAGCGGATAACTAGCAACGAAAAAAGCTCCCAATTAAGGGAGCTTTTGCTTTTAGTTAAAAGATTGATTTTGTCCTAAAATGTTATTAGCAATTTGATACTCCGTAGTAGAGTATGCACGTTTTAACCAGATCACTAAAATGACTACTGGGATAATTACTACTAATAAATTAACGAAGAAAATAAGGCCCCAATGCATATGTGTACTTAATGCATCTTTATGCTTTGCTTGATAATCTGCAATTCCGTCAACATCAGCTAAACTTTCTTTACCTACAGCTTTACCAGTTTCAACTTCATAATAAACAATTTTTGAATGAGAAGTGATGTAAAAATCATCTCTTACAGTTTCATAATGAGCAACAGCTGCAACATACGTGAATTCTTTATCTGTAACAACTGTTTGTGTTGCTGCAGTTTTTTCATTTGTTACTTTTTCTTCAACAGTTCTGATCACCGTGAATGTTTCTACTTCTGCTAAATGTACTGAACCTTCTTTAAAGTCATAATATAATCCAGATAATCTTTCTTCAACAGCATCTTTCATTCCAGCCGGTTCGTTATGGTTACCGTTAGCTAAAACTGCAGTTGAGAAAATTCCGAATGTGAATAAAGCTGTTAACATTACAGTTAATAATTTTTTCATCTATTTTTCCTCCCCAGATGTCTCTATATTTAATCTAGCAATATCATACCATAGTTTGTTAGCTTTTCTATGGTAGTTTATGAGAATTTTGTTACAAAATAATGTATATTTATTTGTCTTGGTCACGCAGATATTATTTTATCAGCGATTTGTATTTTTTCCAATGGGAATTTTTATGAACTTACGATTTTCTTTTTATTGATTGTGTAATGCTGCCTTTTGCATCCCATTTAAGTGCACGATAAATCGCATCATGATAGAAAAGAAACCATGTATTACTTTCTTTCGCTTGTTTTAACAAACGATCTTTTTGCATAATCGAATCCATTGGATAATCGTCATATGCTAAAACCCATAACGGATTTTGGTGTGCATGTGTCGGCATTAGATCTGCCATATGGATAAGATTTTCACCATCTCGATTAATTAAGATGATCGAGTGCCCATCACTATGACCACCTGTATGCACCATTTTTATCCCCTGAATAACCTCAAGCTCTTGTTCATACGTGTTCACTTGATGTTCGATTGGCTTCCAATTTTCTTCCCAATAAGTATTAATAGAACGAATATTAGGTTGTTTCATTTCATTCCATTCACGAGCACTTGTATAGATAATGGCATTTTTAAAAGTAGGTACAAGCTCACCATTATCCCATTTCGTTAAACCACAAGCATGATCAAAGTGCATATGTGTCATTAATATAATATCTATATCATCTGTCGTTAATTGTAGTTCATTTAATGAAGAATCAATATTTGATTGCGAAGTAACTCCAAAATTTTTCAGTTGTTTTTCAGAAAGTTTTTCATTACCAATACCTGATTCAATTAATATGTTCTTTCCTTCTACCTGAATAAGCATCGGGTCTGTCCGAAGTTCGATTTGATTCTTTTCATTTACTTCATAAAACCTACTCCAAAGTGGCTTTGGCACTACACCAAACATTGCTCCGCCATCTAAATGAGTTACACCACCATCGAGCCATGTTATTGTCATATCTCCAATTTTCAGCTGTTCCATCCATATGCCCCCTACACTTGTACTGTCTGTTATAGTTTACCATTTTTAGAAATTATAAAAAATAATAATTATTCCAAATGTCAAAAGAGGTGGAACGAACATAACAATTATTCAATTTAGAGGTTGTTGAGTATTTTTGTGTGAAGCGTAGTCAAAATACCGAGACTCCTACGGGAACAGCACGTGTCCGAAGACCCCGTAAGAAAGCTGTTTTTGCTTACTTGCGAGCATGAGGCCGTGCCCGTGGAAAGCGAAGTATTTTGACGAAGCAACAATTTTTATAAAAAAATAACCGAACTAGTTCAAATTAACAATCTGAATGAGTCCGGCCTGTCTAGATTCTTTTTTATCCTAAGCACTAAAAAATCAACTAATAAATTGAGCTTCACAACGGTAAATACGCATACCTTCTTCTGAAAATTTTCTTTCGTATTCAGTCATCACATTACCTTCTATATCACTTTTATGAAGGTCTAAACTAATATTTTTCAACAACATCCCATATTTAGAAAAACTTTCTAAGGAAAATTCAAATAACGCCTGATTGTCAGTTTTGAAATGAATTTCACCATTTTTCTTCATAATTTGTTTGTAATTGTCTAAGAAATCTTTATAAGTTAACCTACGTCTAGCATGACGATCCTTCGGCCAAGGGTCAGAAAAATTTAAATAGACACGATCTACTTCGCCTTCTTCAAAATATTGCAATATATTAACTGCATTTACATTTAACAGTTTTGCGTTACTAATATCTGCATCAACAATATTATTCATCGCTTTTACGACAATTGTGGTAAATCGCTCAATTCCAATGTAATTTATGTCTGGATTTTGTTTGGCCATACCTGTTACAAAGCCACCTTTTCCAGTACCTATTTCAATATGAATTGGATTATCATTTTTAAAAATGGTTTTCCATTTGCCTTTATAATTCTCAGGTTCTTGTACAACAACAGTAGGATGCTCTGCTAACTTTTCCTCTGCTTTTGGATCATTTCTAAGTCTCACTGATGTCACTTCCTTGCGTTATGTTATCCTTTAAACAACAGTTATCATAGCATAATATTAACTTTAAAACACGACTTAAGGAGAATTGTCATGATCATTTTTGAAGAGAACGACCATTTTATCTTATATACCCAACATGATCACGGATTATTGTCTGGAGAAATTGCGTTTCAATGGGGAAATAGTGAATTTCCGCTTGCTACATTTAATCAAATTATGACAGCAACTTACCATGACTTTGCTTGGTATGATGAAGATCTTCAACCTAAATGGGACTATAAAAGCAACAAACCGTATGACTTTGTAGAATATCCGACATCTGAAAAATTAATTATTTACAAAAATGGAATATCACAGTTAGAAAAGTTATATCCGCATTGTGCCCTTTTAACATCACTCCATTACTGTTCGTTTTACAACGGAAGAAACGACAAAGAAATTTTGCGTTTTCTATCGAATGAAAAAAAGAGGCAGCAAAAACTAAAAAATTGGCTAAAGCTGAGGACTAATTCAGAAAAAGATCTAAGCTTTTTAAAACTTTGTGATGACTTTTCTTTATATGTTTGCTTAAATGAGCCTGGGGTTTCTAAAAGCAATGAACACCCATGGTATAAGAATGGAATTAGTTATAAAAATGGGGATGAAGAAACAATATTCGAGTTGTTTTGGTCTTCAAAAGAAGAAATCACAATTACACCCTTTCCGTTCAAAGAAGAGTGGGAAACATCCATTCCATATAGGAAAATGTGTAAAGAAACGAAGAAAATAGTTGGCAAAGGGAATACGAGAATTAAATTTAGGAAGCATGAGCAAAGGGGCGACGAGAATTGATCGTAATGATCGATTCCGTCAGCCCCTTTTAAGGATATTTTCTAACGATTCTAGGCACACTATATAAAAAAAACTAAGGGTGACTTATATGCCAATTACCTCAAACGATCAACTGCATTTACTATATGACATACTCACTAATCATAAGATTGACTGTTGTGGTTCTATGAGTGAATGCCAACAAATCCAACGTATTGTCCAATCACTAGTAAATGATCAATCATTGTCTTATGACATGAAGAATACGTTAAAAGATATATATAATTACAGTAAGGTACCTGAAAATAACCAACATTTAGAACATCATATTGTTCAACATAATGGTCATTTAGACAATTGGATTTCATCCATAGATAGTTTCACTAATCAACAATTTTAATATTACCTAGGAAATATTTGTCGTATTATTGTTTATTAGTTAAAATTTGTTCTAATCTGTCGGTCGCAGCTTGTACTTCAGCAGTCGAATCGCGGCCGACATACCATAGTAATGATAAAATTGTTTGTGCTACAACGTACCAGTGCATTTTTTTCTTTAAATCATCTGTTAACTCCACGCCGTATTGCTTTAACCAACTTCCCCACTCTTCGAATGGTACGTATGAGTATAATAGCATTCCTATATCTAATGCAGGATCTGCAATCATTGCTCCATCCCAATCAATTAAGAAGATGTCACCTTCATCACTCATGATCCAATTATTATGATTTACGTCACAATGACAAACAACATATTTCACATCAACTTTCACTTCAGCTATTGATGTCTGTAAATATGATATAGCATCTTTAATTATTAAATTGTCATTTTCATTTAGTTCGTTCGTTTTACGAATTATACGATTTAAAATATCTTCTGGAGTCAAAGGTGTTTTTCCAATACGCTTTAACATATTTAAGAGTTCCGATGAATGATGTATTTTCCGCAAGATAGTAGAAGTACAATGATCATTCATTTCAAGACCTTTTAACTGTCTACCTTGAACCCAAGTTTGTGCTATAATTACATCGCCACTTTCAAGCCTTTTTGTCCATAATAGCTTAGGAACAATTCCTTCCGCAGACAAGACAGCTAAAAAAGGTGAGGAATTCCGCTTGATAAAAAGGCGTTGATTCCCTGAATGGTCAACCGCATAATATGCTTCTCCTGTTGCTCCTCCAGCTGGATAAATACTCCAACCTTGACCTAATGCATGTTCCAAGTCAGTCACCCTCATTACCGTTCATTAAATTTACATTTTTCTATCATAACATATTTATTTCTAGAATGATTTAACTTTTTCAAAATCGTTTTAAATTAAAATGTGTTTTTATTTTTACCGAAACCTTTAGGAAATATCATTTATTTAATCGTTACTCTTGTTTAAAAACTTTACTTTAGCGATACGTGACATAATTAAAGTGGTAGCATAAATAATAATCGGTATCGCAATAACTAAATAACTTATTAAAATATTATCGAATTGGAATATCCAATCATATAGTCCAGCTTTTTTATATATTAGACCAATCCATAAGGCTGTAAAAACAATTGTAAAAAGTAAATCTTTTACGTTTAAATATTTCATCATCTTATCCCCTTTTTTGTTTAAATGCTTATTTTTAACGACTTATGTATTATTGATATATTAGCAGGGGTGTAACCTACTGTTTCTCCATCAGCATGGATGAGTATTTTCTCTTCACTTTCTAAATATATCTCTTTTCCTTTGAACGTTGCTACTTCTTTCATCTGTAAATGTTTACCAATAAATACAAGCCCAAACAATGTTAATAATTTTAGCCTTGATAAATTGTGAACTATAATAACATCAAGGGCGCCATCTTGATTTGACGAATTGGGTGAAATCTTCATTCCACCACCATAAAATGGACCATTAGCTACCGTAATGAACCAGACATTAGAAAAATCATGATTCTTCCCATCGACATTTATTGTTAGATTCGTTCGTTTATACGTAATAATTAAAGATATTAATGCAATAACATATGATAAAGAACCTAAGCCAAATGTATTGAGCCATGATTTTATTTTGGAGTTATTTGCCTTTTTACCAACTTCAGCATCAAACCCTGCACCGAGCGCATTAACAAACCTTCCTTGCGCTTCACTATTTTGTAATTGGTAAAACCCTACATCAATTCCAGTTACGTTTTTCATTTTTTCTATTCTTTTTAATGCTTTGATAGGATGTTTGTCCTGGCCAATTGAACGAACAAAATCATTTCCAGTTCCACCAGCAATTACACCAAACGTAAATGGTACTTCTTTATTAGGAAGTCCGCTGATAGCTTCTTGCACAGTTCCATCGCCGCCAATGATGATTAATGATTTGATTTCATCGTGCATTTTATCAGCAACAATCTGTTTTACAATCTCAGTTGCTTCTCCCTCCCGAGAAGTAAAATAAATTGAATAGGGAATATTATTTGAGATCAAGTATCGCTCTACTTTCATCCAAGTTCGTTTTCCTTTGCCGCTAGCAGAGTTAGGATTTACAATAAAGACATGTTTTTTCATATTATTGACCTCTTCTTATTATAAATTAAACGTCCAGTTATATAGCGTTTTGTATTTTGGTGATCTTTCCATATGAGTTTCAAATAAAGAGAATGAGTTCACTTCAAAAGTCACTTCTTCTTTAAGCTGAAAATTACTCTGATTATATTCGTCTATTCCATTCCACTTTCTAGCTAGTGTGAGATGTGGAGAATACGGCCGTGTTTCTAAGGAAAAACCAACATTTGTACAACGATCATAAATGCTCTTTTGTAATTCCATTAGCAGTTTACTTTCATTTATCCCTGCCCAAAAAACACGAGGCTTCTGTTCATTTCCAAAAGTACCAAAATGGGAAATAGTAAGGTGAAATGGTGAAAATTGTTTATGCACTCCAGCCATTTCTTCATTTATTTTCTTTAGCTGAAATTCGTTCGCGTGTCCTAGGAAAACTAATGTAATGTGATAATCCTCAAAGTGCACCCATTTTTTAAAGAAAAGGTGTTCTGCATTGGTTAGTCTACATTCATTAATTTGTTCTTTAATTTCCTGTGGAATTGGTATTGCTATAAAATAATGTCTGTTCATTTAATCACCTATTTTCTTTATTTTATCATTAAATTGCATACTATTTGCTTATTAGTTTGCTCATTTGCTAGAATTAATTTAATCCCGACCTAAAGAATTGGAATTAATAACTTATTTATCAATGGAAGGATGTTTTAAACATGCGAATTGTTAATAATATTGCAGATTTAATTGGTGATACACCGCTTGTAAAATTAAATAGAGTTGCTCCAGAAAATGGTGCAACGGTTTATGTGAAATTAGAGGCGTTTAACCCAAGCGGAAGCGTAAAAGATCGTGCCGCTTATAACATGATTGTCGAAGCTGAAAAAGCTGGCCATCTAAAAAAAGGTGCTACAATTATTGAACCTACCTCTGGAAATACCGGAATTGGCCTTGCTATGAATGCTGCTGCGAGAGGTTATAAGGCGATTTTAGTTATGCCAGACACTATGACACAAGAAAGAATCAACTTATTAAAAGCATATGGAGCAAAAGTAGTTCTTACACCTGGTGACGAAAAAATGCCTGGTGCTATTAACAAGGCAATCGAGTTAACAAAGGAAATAGATAATAGCTATATGCCAATGCAATTTGAAAATAGTGCAAACCCTGATGCGCATAGAAAAACAACAGCTCTTGAAATTGTCGAAGGAATGAAGCAAATTGGCAAAGAACCTGCCGCATTCGTAGCTACTGCAGGAACTGGAGGTACGATTACAGGGACTGGAGAAACACTTAAAGAACATTATCCAAATTTAACAGTACATGTTGTTGAGCCTGCTGGATCGCCAGTTTTATCGGGTGGGAAACCTGGAAAACATAAATTAGTTGGCACAAGTCCTGGATTTGTTCCACAAATCTTAAATACGAACGTATATGATGAGATTTTCAAAATTGAAGATGAAGATGCTTATGATATAACGAGAAGACTTGCAGCTGAAGAAGGAATTTTAGTCGGCCCTTCATCAGGAGCAGCTGTTTATGCAGCATTGCAAGTCGCAAAACGTTTAAAGTCCGATCAAATTGTCGTTGCCATGACGTGTGATACTGGTGAGCGTTACTTGTCTAGTGACCTATTCCGCTTTGACGAATGAAAAGCTGAAGCAATCGTTTAACGGCGTAAAAACTGGAACACTTCGAATGAGATAAAGGAAACACAACGAGTGGAACGAGTTGATGTTAACTTATCGCAAATGAGAAGTGTGAAGTTTTCTAGACGTTGATTGCTGAAGCTGGATCAAATTAGAAAAGCTGAAGCAATCGTTTAACGGCGTAAAAATTGGAACACTTCGAATGAGTTAAAGGAAACACAACGAGTGGAACAAGTTGATGTTAACTTATCGCAAATGAGAAGTGTGAAGTTTTCTAGACGTTGATTGCTGAAGCTGGATCAAATTAGAAAAGCGGAAGCAATCGTTAACGGCGTAAAAACTGGAACACAACGAATGAGATAAACGAATAAACAGCAAAAAGACAGTCACTAGGCTGTCTTTTTATTTTCTTTTATAGTTTAATAATTGAGATAGTACTATTTTTTATAAAGGAGAAAGAAAAGAATGGCATACTTTGCAGCAATTTTACATATGGAAAAGCCTGAGCTTAATCAAACTTATCGCCAAGACCACTTATCTTATTTAGAAAAACTGGAATCACAAGGGAAACTCTTTAAAAAAGGGCCTTTTGTTGATGGTTCGGGTGGTATGGTCATTTATATCGCGGACACTTTGGATGAAGCACAGCAGTTAGCCGAGCAAGATCCATATGTAGAAAAAGGTGTTCGAAAACTGGAACTACATGAGTGGGGTATTTAAAAAAGAAAAAGCAGAAGGTTTTTCCCTTCTGCTCCTTAGTTCTTCATGAAAAACCCGTTATGATTGGAAAATCGGTACATAATTAAAGATAATCCATTGCGTGCAAATAAAGCTGATTAATAATACTAAATAAAAGTACTCTTTTTTATTTCTAATATTTGCAGGAAAAAGTTTTATTAATAATACTGTTAAGGCTCCTAAAACTCCATCAGTCAAGGCAATTGGAATAAAGTTTATTACATCCGGGTAAAAAGGAAATATTCCATCAAAAATTTCATTAAACATTAGCGCTGGCAAAATATGAAATAAATTGTAAGGCTCAGCATTATGGCCTAATTGGTAGACTCTAAAAAAACTTAAGCAGATAGATAGAATAAAAAATATGAAAAACCCTTTTACATATAAATTCTTCATAAACTCCACATCACTCCTTTCTCTCTAATACTATAAATTCAACAAAGAAAGGCGTTCCCCTTTTATAAATTCCATTATTTTCTAATACCTATAAATATCTTATAGTCTTATTGACACAATGACAAAAATATTATTTCTATAAATTAAGCCCCATCTCTATTCTTACTTCTTTTTTTTCAATATCATTATTTGAGTAACTTAAAAAGTCACATCCAATAAGGTTAAAGTCATGCTTTCTGTAAAAATCGATAGCTGGATAGTTTGATGTTTGAGTTTCTACCACTAGCGCTCTTACACCTAATTCAGTCGCCCGCGTTTTTACGAAAGTTATTAGCTTACTTCCAATACCTTTTTTCTGGTGGGATTGCTGAACATGAATATCATTTATTCTCAATACATTATTCCACTTTTCATGACTTACACTTACGACTCCTATTTCTTCTCCATCAAATTTGGCTATGTAACATTCTATATGATCATGGTAATCGTCGAATAGATTCCATTCTAGATACTTATGAAATGGATTGTCGAAATATTTTAATAAAAATTCAATTCTCCAGCCGTTTTCCACTTCTTTAAAGATAACATTATAGTATTTATCCGAAGTGTACTCATAAATGATTTTTTTACCATTTGGATAATTTCTTTTATCAATCTTTTTAAATTGTATCATGATTTAAGGTACTCCTTCTCCAATCTAAACTTCTTTCTATCTTATAGATCATTTATGGAATCATTCGTTTTATTTAGCAACGATTTCCCGCCAGTATTTCCAAGATTTCATATAATCTTCAAAATCTGCAGGATGATGCCTTAAGCAAGTAGCTAATCGCAGAAATAAACCAATCGTGACATCTTCATATAAGTCTCTTCCACTTTTATTTCCTTTTATTAAATGACTACTTGCCGCTTCAATCGTTTCCTTCGTTAAATCATCAGGACTAGAACAAAAAGCATAAATTAGGTCATAAATTGGTTCACCATAAACTGGAGTAGGGTCAATGACAGCGCTTAGTTTATTATTATGAAAAATAAAATTATGTACACCACAATCTCCATGTATATAATAAGCGTCATTGTTTTCTTTTTCCTTTTTATTAATCAATGTCAAAATTATTGAAAAATCATTATCTAACAATTTGTCTTTCAACATTTCTTTAGCGTCTATTACTCTATCTAACAAAAAACGATGCCAAGAATCCGTAGGACTTGATGACCAACCCCATGTTTGATTACTAGAAACCATTTCATATTTGTTTATAAAATTATTCACCAGATCCTCAAGTAATAATTGTTTATTTTTTCTAGGGTAACAAGTGTCCCCCTTCTTAAATTCATATACAAGATATGCTTCTGCCAAATTGGTATAAATCAATTTCGGTAACATCTTTACTCCTTGATACTTTTGTAAAAAGTTTACTTCCTCTTCAATAACTTCCTTCTTATTTAACTTAACAACATATGTATTATCAACAAGGTATACTTCACTTGAAGAACCACCATTTAGCTTTTTGAAATGGATATTTTTTGATTGGATAACGTTTTCCTTACGTAACGTTTCACAAATATGTTCGATCTTCATGCTTCACTTCCTTCTTCTTTACTTTAGTACAGAAAACGCACCGCTGGAGGCGGTGCGTACATTTTTTATTTTGCTAATTCATAGATCGCTTGTGCATAAATGGCAGTTGCTTTCAAAAGATCTTCAATAATGACATATTCATCTTTTTGATGGGCAACATCTTCACTGCCTGGGAACATTGGACCAAATGCAACACCTGCTTTTAAAGACCTTGCATACGTTCCTCCGCCTATAGCGATTAAGTTTGCTTTTTCACTAGTTTGCTCTTCATACACTCGTTGCAATGTTTGAACAAGGGAATGGCTTTCTTCCACGTAATGTGGCTTCATTTCCGAGACAATCTCAAATGTATAGCCATTATCTTTTGCATGTTTTTTCATTGTCGTGATAGTTGTTTCGACATCATGTGTAACTGGTGAACGCATGTTAATGCCAATTTTCGCAATATCTTTATTGTAAGACATGACACCAACATTCATTGTTAACGGCCCACTAATGTCGTCGGAAACTGCTACGCCAAAAGCTACTCCGCGTGAGTCACCTACTAGATATTTGTTTAAGAACGCTATGTAGTCTTCTCCATTTTTGTCTAAGTCTAATGTTGCTAAAAACTCTGCTAATATTAACCCAGCATTTTTCCCATTGTTCGGTTCCATGCCATGTGCCGAGATACCTTTTAACTCAAAATGAACACTTTCTTCTTCATAGTAGCTCTTTCCAGTCACATTCTTTTCAGTAATATATGCCTGAAACTGTTCTTGTAGGCTAGTGTTATTCGATTTAACTTGTGCTTTGGCGAAATCAGGAACCATATTTAAACGACGTCCAGAATCAAAGCTAAGTAACTTGCCATCTGGTCCCGCTTCAGTGTCCTCTAACTTATGTACAAGGTAGTAATCACAGATACCTTTTTCTGCATTAATAATTGGAAAATCTGCATCCGGCGCAAAACCGATTGTCGGCATTTCTTCTCTTTCGAAGTAATAATCGACACAACGCCAATTACTTTCTTCATCCGTTCCTAAAATCATTCGTACTCTTTTTGATAAAGGCAGACCCAACTCTTTCACAATTTTCATTGCATAATAAGCGGCTATTGTCGGTCCTTTATCATCAATTGCTCCACGGGCATATATTTTCCCATCACGAATCTCAGCGGAATAAGGATCACTTGTCCATCCATCTCCCTCTGGGACAACGTCAACATGACAAAGAATGCCTAATAAATCTTCTCCTTGTCCAAATTCAATATGGCCGGCATAGCCATCGACATTTTTAGTCGAAAAGCCATCTGAATTTCCTTTTTCAAGCATATGTTCAAGTGCTTTTTGAATTCCTTCGCCAAAAGGTGCGCCTTCCTTTGCCCCATCTTCATCCATTACACTTTTAATTTGCAAAAATTGTTGAATATCTTTAATGAAAATTTCTTTTCTTTTTAATACTTCTTCATTCCAATTTATTGCTGTCATAACCATCACCTCTACACTCTTTTTGTAAAAGTATCATCGCATAATGGTCATAATTTCGCAAATATTACAATAAGCATTTGATAAGTAGTCAGAATTATTATAAAATACAAATATAGGAAAGGAGGATGCAGCAATCTTTACAGTATATAAGGCAAATAGCGAATGTTTTGTGTAAGAAAGCTTGCGCAATATACAGGGGCAGGGAATGCTGACATCACTTAGAGAGACTTACATCCTTTTCCACTCCATCCATTCGTTCCGATTTTTGCTTTCAAAAAAAAGGATGGAAAGCAATGACCAAATTGCCGAAAATGATTAAAGGAGTGGTTTTTTGAAACCTTCATCAAACAGAATGATGACGCGTATTAAAGCCATGTACTTTTACATTCATCGGAAAGGTACAGTGACGACAAAAGAACTGGTTGAGGAGTTTGGAACGACTCAACGCACGGTCCAACGGGATTTACATATACTCTCCTATAATGGCCTCGTTGAAAGTCCTGCCAGAGGAACATGGACAACTACTACAAAAAAAGTAAAAAAGACTTCATAATAAAATAAATCACAAGATAAAAATCCATGGCAAATGCCATGGATTTTTTAGTCGTTGCTTTTTAACTTTTCCAGTTCTTCTTCCGTTAACTCACGGTATTCTCCAAGTTCAAGTGTTTCATCTAAGACTAAACTTCCCATGCTTATTCTTTGTAAGAAAGTAACTTGCTTGCCAACAGCTTTAAACATTCTTTTTACTTGATGAAATTTTCCTTCAGAGATAGTTAGTTCAATCTCTGACGTACTTCCACTTTTTAATATGATAAGTTCTCCAGGTTTTGTTTCATACCCATCATCAAGGGTTACTCCTTGAGCAAATTGTTTAACGTCTTCATTCGTTACTTCTCCGTCTACTTTAGCAAAATACGTTTTAGGGACATGCTTTTTGGGAGAAAGAAGTTGATGCGACAATTTACCATCGTTTGTTATTAGTAGTAATCCTACAGTATCAATATCAAGTCTGCCGACAGGAAATGGCTCATACAGCCTATCTTCTTGCTCTAACAAATCAACAACCGTTTCGTGCATGTTATCCTCTGTTGCAGAAATAACTCCAGGAGGTTTGTTCATCATAAGATAGATAAACTCCTGATAATGAACCTCTTCACCGTAAACAGTGACAACATCTTCCTCTATATTGATATGTAGCTTACCATCTTTAATCGTTTTATCATTTACCTTTACTGCACCGGTTTTCAAAAGGCTTTTTACTTCCTTCCTACTACCGTACCCTCTATTTGCTAGTAACTTATCAATTCGCATTACAACACCTCAGAAATTTTCTCATATTTAGGCTCTTGTCCATTTCACGTTATCCCAATAAGCATAGACTAATATCGTAATAACCAAGAAAAGGAGTGTATTTCATGGATTATAGACAACAAGGTTTTCCATACCAATGGCAATTCCCGTTTCCTGGATTAGGCGGTGGAACAGGTGGCGGTTATGATCGTCGTTTAGATCAAATTGAACGTAAACTTGAGCGCCATACTCGTCGTTTAAATCGTTTAAATCGTCGTTTAGAGCGAGTGGAAAGACAATTAGGTCTTGGTGGCGGATACGGTAACTATTAATAGCTTATCAAAAAAAGAAGGATTACCCTTCTTTTTTTGTTTTTCTTAAAAATCTTATTTTATGTCCGAGTAACTGTTGGAATAATTGAAATCGGTAACCTAAAAATACATAAATGAAACCAGCCACTACTGTTGAAGCTAACAAAATATACAACATATCGATTCTAGTTCTTCCAACGATTTCATACATTCCAAGTCTAATTAAGTAAGCTGGTAAAATCATCGCTATTGTTACACTAATAATCGTTAACGCCTGTTTTCCTAATGGTCCGAAAGAAAAGGATGTATGTTTTTTAATAATATAAACGTTTAACACAATCGTTACCGTAAATCCTAATGCTGTTGCGTAAATTGATCCATATTCATTAAACAAAGATAATAAAGGAACATTAAGACTAGCTTTTATCGCAAAACCAGTTAATATACTAAAAACTGACAGTTTCTGTTGGTTAATGCCTTGTAATATCGAAGCTGTAACTGTAAATAAACCAAATATTACTGCAACTGGGGCATAGACCATTAGCAATGCCCCTCCCATTTCCATATCAGCCGTTCCGTAGAACAACCCATACACTTCGTAAGCCATCACAGACATACCAGCTGAAATAGGTAAGATTAATAGCAAGATAATTTGCATTGATTGTGCTATTTGCCGATTTACTAATTTACTATCTTCTAATGTAAAAGATTTAGTAATCGCAGGAATTAAAGATAAAGCAAGAGCAACCGTTAGTGAAAAAGGGATCATAACTAGTTTATGACCATAAAAATTGATAACTGACTGAGCTTGTTCAGCAACTTCCTGAGGATATCCACCAGCGATTAATGTTCGATTATATGTAACGGTATCAATCAATTGATATAAAGGAATGGCAATGCTAAAAAATACAAATGGCCAAGCATATGATAATAATTCTTTATAAATTTTACTTAGAGACACTTTTTCGGATTGTTTTGCGGTCTCATATTGTTCTTTAAAAAACTTTCTTTTTTTCAACCAAAATATGAAAAGGACTCCCATACTTGCAATTGCACCGACAAATGCTCCAAATGTTGAAATCCCAATTGCAGTAGAAATCTCTCCATTGTACACCCGAATGATTAAATAGCTTCCTCCTAAAATTACGATAATACGAATGATTTGTTCAACAACTTGTGAAACTGCTGTCGGTTCCATTGATTGATGCCCTTGAAAGTACCCTCTTATTAAACTCATAACAGGAACGATAATTAATGCAAAACTTACCATTCGAATAACGTAAACGACGTCTGAAATGGTATTACCTGATGTAGCATTTTCGTCTACGATTAAAGGGGCAATAAATGGAGCTAAAATATTTAATAATATAAATGAAATAATACCCGCGCCAGTCATTACTAATATCCCACTATTAAACAAGCGACGCCCAGTTTCATAATCTTCCAAAGCATTATATTTAGCGACAAACTTAGAAACCGCTAGTGGTATTCCTAGAGTCGACAAACTTAACATGATCGTGTATGGAACGTATGCATAACTGAATAGAACTCCGCCTTGAGTTCCAACTAACTCATAAAACGGAAATACATAGATCATTCCTAGAAATTTCGAAATAAAAATTGCTGCTGATAAAATTAATGTTCCACGTAATAATTTACTCAATGGCGATTCACTTCCTTATATAAGACACTATTACCAACCAGCTATCGGCTGCCTTGTAATTTCAACTTCATTTATTATTAAGTAATTGGACTGTTCTGTTAAATGCCCAAATGGTAAATCTGTTATAGCTACAGTAAATCGTTCGTACGCTTCTTGTTCCAATAACAGTTTCCCTGCATATTCCGCTTGAAATAAAATTGCATACTCTTCCTTGCCATCTAATTGAAAACAAAAAATATATGCATCTTGCTTTTTATCATAAAGCCAAGCGTAAGAATATTTGTCCAATTTTTGGTTGATCTTTGCTTTTAACTGAGGAATAGACAATAGCATTGTATTTCCTTGGCCACTAGTTGTCCAGCCACCATCTTCGGGTATAAAACCTTCTTTTATACTAGGTATGTATTGCTGCAAGTTTAACTCTCCAATCGTTTGGATATCCAATCTTCATTGTATTCCTTTTTGTGCCTATACTCAATGGATAGTGTTGCAAGTTTCTTTTTTTATTTTACAATGGTATGGTTATGAAAAAAGAATGAATTAAAGGGTGAAACACATTGTTTTATGATGTAATTGTAATTGGTGGCGGTCCATCTGGTTTAATGGCAGCAGCTGCGGCTAGCGAAAAGGGTGCAACTGTTCTACTTGTTGATAAAGGAAATAAACTCGGAAGAAAATTAGCGATTTCTGGTGGCGGACGTTGCAATGTTACGAACAGGCTTCCTGTTGAAGAAATAATAAAACATATTCCCGGAAATGGGCGGTTTTTATATAGCGCGTTTTCTATTTTTAGTAATGAAGATATTATTAGATTCTTTGAGAAGTTAGGTATTAAATTAAAAGAAGAAGATAATGGAAGAATGTTCCCCACTACTGATAAAGCCCAGTCAGTCGTTGATGCTCTTCTTAATCAATTAAAGAAGTTTAATGTAACGATTAAGACAAACACTCCTGTTAAAGAAGTGTTGTATGAAAATGATAAAACATGTGGCATTACACTCACTTCTGGCGAAACAATTAATAGTAATGCTGTTATTGTCGCAGTTGGTGGAAAATCAGTACCACATACTGGTTCTACAGGTGATGGCTATGCTTGGGCGGAAAAAGCTGGACATACGATTACAGAGTTATTTCCTACGGAAGTTCCGATTACTTCAAACGAACGCTTCATTAGAGAAAAGCAACTACAAGGGCTTGCTCTGCGTGACATTGATTTAAAAGTTGTAAACCCAAAAGGAAAAGATGTAATCGTTCATAAAGGAGATATGCTCTTTACTCATTTCGGCATCTCAGGACCGATGGCTCTTCGTTGCAGTCAATTCGTTATTAAAACAATGAAAAAGTTTTCCTTAAAAGAAGTTGAAATGCAAATCGACAGCATGCCGGATGATTCCATAGAAAGCGTATTCCAAAAGTTAAATAAATTAGGTAAAGAAGAGCCAAAAAAAGCAATTAAAAATTTATATAAAGGACTTGTACCTGAGCGTTACCTATTATTCTTACTGGAAAAAGCAGATCTAGACTTACAGCAAACTTATGCCAATACATCTAACGAACAACTTCGTACGTTTGCAGCACTTTTAAAAGGATTCTCTTTCAAAGTAAATGGTACACTCTCTATTGAAAAAGCATTCGTTACTGGAGGCGGAGTTTCCGTGAAAGAAGTTAATCCAAAAACGATGCAATCGAAAATCATGGACCGATTATTTTTCTGTGGAGAAATTTTGGATATTCATGGATACACTGGGGGCTACAATATCACTTCTGCGTTAGTTACTGGTCGACTAGCAGGAATAAACGCAGCTGAAAAATAAAGTAAAGGCATCGGAAAATTCCGATGCCTTTTATGATGCTTAAACCGTATAGTAATACACTGGCTTTTTCTTTGCTTTTTTTATTATTCTAGCTGCCATAAGTGCACCTTTTGTTCCATCCGATACAACTACGATATTTTTATCACATTCTTCACTATTAACACTACGATGTAAAATAGAAAGTGGAATATTAACCGCATCATCAATCGGTGTTCGATGAACTTCTGAGTAGTCCCTTATATCAATCGTGCAATAGTCATTACTATTGACTGAAGTTTTTTCAATTGGCTTTAAATAAGCATATGGCACCACAAAATTACGGATGAAATATATTAAAACTATAAATAAAAGACCTGCTAATACTGCAAACAAAACACTCTCCCCTTTCGTTTGCAAAAATTAATACTGATACTATTTATACAACGGCTATATTTTATAGTCAAGAGGATTGCTTACAGCAGTTATTTCCAACTAGTAATAGGTACTTTCCTATAGTTAAATCCCCCATTTTTTAATTATCATTGCTATACTTTTCACCTATACAAGCATATCAACCATAAAATAGTTTATAGTTCCGAGAATATTGTATTTCGATAATTGGAACAACGATCAAATTGATTAGAGGGGGTTTGAAGGTGGAGCATAAAACATCTGCAATGTGTCAACTTTTATCAACGTTAAACCCAGGAACAAAAGTCAATGAAATTTTCATGCAAGGAAGTTCAGAACAAGTAGCTCACTTTGCAAGTTATGATGCAAGAACTCGTTTAGCGACTTTTGTACAACAAGACGGTGATTTACTAGTCGTTGATGCTAATCGTATAGATGGAGTAGAACTTAACACATAATATATATTTTTACTAGTTATATATCTATTTTTAATAGAACTAATTAATTTACCCTGTCCTACAATATTTCTAAGCATAGAATACAACATAGTCGCTCTGATAAATAAAAAACTTTATTTATGATTGCGACGATCTTTATGTAGGATTGGAGGTAAGAACATGTCAAACAATAATTCTGCAATCATGCGTATTTTAGCAAACTTAAACCCAGGAACTGCAGTAAACGAAATCTTTATGCAAGGTTCTTCTGAGCCAGTTCGTAATTTTGCGAGCTTTGACCCTAGCACTCGTATTGCAACATTCGTACAAGCGGATGGTGACTTAGTAGTAGTTGATGCTAACCGCTTAGATGCAATTGAAATTAACACGTAATTTTGGCAAATAAAAGAGTAGCTTAAAAAAAGCTACTCTTTTTTACTTATATTATTAATTTGCAACGATATTTACTAACTTTCCAGGGACAGCAATCACTTTTCGGACTGTTTTCCCTTCAATTTGTTCCTTCACTTTAACATCCTCAAGCGCAATTTTTTCTAATTGCTCCTTTGATGCATCTACTGGCACGCTAAGTTTAGCGCGAACTTTACCATTAAGTTGGACAACGATTTCTACTTCACTTTCAACAAGTTTTGTTTCATCAAATGTTGGCCAAGCTTCGTATGAAAGTGTTGTTGAATATCCTAATTTCTCCCAAAGTTCTTCACTTAGATGAGGTGCAACTGGAGAAAGTAGTTTTACAAATCCTTCTACATACTCTTTCGGTAGACTATCTGCTTTATATGCTTCATTAATGAATACCATTAGTTGTGAGATACCAACATTAAAGCGAAGTTCAGTGAAGTCTTCGGTCACTTTTTTCACTGTTTGGTGATATGTGCGTTCAAGTGATTCCGTTGAAGCACCAGTTTGGACCTTTTCACTTAATTCACCATTTTCACCTACAAATAAACGCCAGACACGATCTAAGAAACGACGTGAACCGTCTAAGCCATTTTCTGACCAAGCGATTGATGCATCAAGTGGACCCATGAACATTTCATAAAGACGTAGCGTATCCGCACCATGACTTGCAACGATATCATCAGGGTTAACAACGTTCCCTTTTGATTTACTCATTTTTTCGTTATTTTCACCTAAAATCATCCCTTGGTTATATAAACGTTGGAATGGTTCTTTTGTAGGCACTACACCGATATCGTATAACACTTTATGCCAGAAACGAGCGTAAAGTAAATGAAGTACAGCATGTTCTTGCCCGCCAATATACATATCTACAGGAAGCCACTTTTCAAGCTTAGCTGGATCTGCAAGCATTTCTTCATTATGTGGATCAATGTATCGTAAGTAGTACCACGAACTACCTGCCCACTGAGGCATTGTGTTCGTTTCACGACGACCTTTTTTCCCAGTTTCAGGGCAAACAACATTTACCCAATCTTCAATGTTAGCTAATGGTGATTCACCAGTTCCAGAAGGCTTAATTTCCTTTGTTTTTGGAAGTGTCAGTGGAAGCTCTTCAACCTTAACAGGAGAAATCGTTCCATCTTCCCAATGAATCATCGGAATAGGCTCGCCCCAATAACGTTGACGACTAAATAACCAGTCACGTAAGCGATAGTTAACTTTCTTTGTTCCACTATTATTCTCTTCAAGCCATGCAATCATTTTTGAGATTGCTTCTTCTTTCCCAAGTCCGTTAAGGAAGTCAGAGTTTACATGCTCACCTTCACCAGTGTAAGCTTCATTTTCAACATTACCACCTGCAACTACTTCAACAATTGGTAGCTCGAATTTCTTCGCAAACTCATAGTCACGCTCATCGTGAGCAGGAACTGCCATAATTGCACCAAAGCCATAGCTTACTAACACATAGTCTGCAATCCAAATTGGTAGTTTTTCACCATTTACAGGGTTAACAGCATATGCTCCTGTGAATACACCTGTTTTTTCTTTTGCTAACTCTGTACGCTCAAGGTCACTCTTATGTTTTACTTCGTCAATATAAGCTTCAACAGCATCTTTTTGCTCAGCAGTAACGATTGTTTCAACTAACGCATGCTCTGGAGCTAATACACAGTACGTTGCACCAAATAACGTGTCCGGACGAGTTGTGAAAACAGTAAATGTTTCACTTGATCCGTCAACTTTAAATTTCACTTCCGCTCCTTCAGAACGACCAATCCAGTTACGTTGCATATCTTTAATATTTTCAGGCCAATCTACTTCATCTAAATCATCAACTAAACGATCTGCATAAGCAGTAATTTTTAGCATCCATTGTTTCATTGGACGGCGTTCGACAGGGTGACCGCCACGCTCACTCTTCCCATCAATTACTTCTTCGTTTGCTAACACAGTACCAAGTGCTGGGCACCAGTTAACTGCAACTTCATCAATATATGCTAAGCCTTGTTCATATAATTTTGTGAAAATCCATTGCGTCCATTTATAGTAATTAGGGTCTGTTGTATTTACTTCACGATCCCAATCATATGAAAAACCTAATTCTTTAATTTGGCGGCGGAATGTGTTGATGTTTTGCTCAGTAAATTCCGCAGGGTCATTTCCTGTGTCTAGTGCATATTGCTCAGCAGGTAATCCAAATGCATCCCAACCAATTGGGTGTAGGACATTGTACCCTTGCATACGCTTCATACGAGATAAAATATCAGTTGCCGTATATCCTTCCGGGTGACCTACGTGAAGTCCTGCACCTGATGGATAAGGAAACATATCTAATGCGTAATAGTTATCTTTACCCTCATCTTCTGTTGTTTTAAACGTTTTTCTTTCTTCCCAATATGTTTGCCACTTTTTTTCAATCGCTTTGTGGTCAAATGACATTGTTAATTCCTCCTTGTTTTTCCAATTTTGGATAAAATAAAAAACCTCCCATCCCTAGCCTTAATGCTAGGGACGAGAGGTTGAGATCATAAGTTCAAACTTCCCGCGGTACCACCCAAATTAGTGTAACCACTCACTTTAACAATCCTTAACGCGGAGTACGGTAAGCGCTAGCATAGCAGTTAACTATGTTCACACTTACAGCTCAAAGGTGAGTTCATGAAGATCACAGGATTGACTCGCACCTACCGTCAACTCTCTAAACCTTTTTCCTCATTACTAGTCCTTTTCAAAGCTTTATAATTTTATAAGTTAATTTGTATTGTATGAATGTTTTTCCAAAGTGTCAAGGCTATAGACCAATTATTTGCAAAAAAATTTACTTTTAAACAGAAACTTGTTCATTTTCCCGCTTTAATTTCAAATCATACGTCAGTGTAGCAAAGATCGCGATAAAGAAAAGGCCAATCAATAAATAAAAGAGCATTTGAATGCCATACAAGTCAACAATAATTCCGCCAAACAAAGGA
Organism: Lottiidibacillus patelloidae; assembly: GCF_002262935.1. Taxonomy (NCBI): domain Bacteria; kingdom Bacillati; phylum Bacillota; class Bacilli; order Caryophanales; family Bacillaceae; genus Lottiidibacillus; species Lottiidibacillus patelloidae. Next base: position 68,967 of record NZ_NPIA01000008.1, read on the forward strand.
CCAATCATCCGGCCACCTGTTGCTGTACTATTGACAATTCCTTGGTAAAAACCTTCTCGCCCTTTTGGCGCAAGGCTGTTTGCAATTGTTGGCACAGCTGGCCAAACTAGCATTTCACCAATCGTAAGAACAATCATCGCAATGACAAAAATACTAAATTGTTCTGCAAAAATTAATATAATAAATGAGAAGATGAAGATTACTAACCCTAAAGTTATTTGCGATTTTAATGATTTTGCACGCTTAACGAGCATTGATGCAAATGGTTGCCCTAATACGATAAGCGCCCCGTTAATCGTCCATAATAAACTATATTGCTTCAAGCTTATTCCTAACGTTTGTGTATGAGCCGAAATTGTTGCCTGCCACTGACAATAGGCAAGCCAAGCCAATAAATAAGCAACACATAAAGTTAATAAAGCGGTTAATTTTGTGCGATTTTTAATCACAAACTTTTGTTCAAGAATACTAGTAGTTCCTTGAGCATTATCTGCCGCTTTTTTAGCAAGCGGACGATATGTAAATAAAACAAGTAAAAAGAACATGAAATACATAAATCCGTTTGCGATGAAAATATATTCAAATTTATAATCCGCAACTAAACCACCAAGCGCTGCACCAACAGCAACCCCTAGATTTTGTGCAACATAAATTGCGTTAAATGCTTTTCTACCACCTTCTGGCCAAACACTACCTGCCATTGCATAGATGGAAGGAAACATAATTCCAGCCCCAAAACCTAGTACAATCATTAAAACGACATATGGCGTCCAACTATGAAATGGTACTAGTAAAAAGGCGGATGTCATCGTGATGGAAAGGCCAATTAAAATAGATTTATAACCACCAAACCGGTCAAATAATAAGCCACCGATGAGATTACCAGCTATCCCAGCTGCAGCATTAAGCATTAAAACCATACCAGCTAGTGATAATGATTTCCCTAAATGAAGATGAATATATATTGTGTTAAGTGGCCATAAAAACGAGGCACCTGTAACATTTATTATCATCCCGATAATTAAAAGCCATAAAGATCTTGGCACTAGACTTCCTCCTAAACTTTCATTTCCTTCATCATTTTATTTCGATTACCGAAAAAAATCAATGTAAAATTATTAAGCTAACGATGGCAAGGTACACTTTATTGGATAGATAGCAGTATCATGGTAAAATGCAACTAGTCTTTCTTTATTATTAACATTATTTTGCTACATGAAAGAAGGGATTATAATGTCCATTCCATATACATTTCCAGAAGGAAAACGATATAACACTTGGAACTACGAGCTTCGCCAGCATTTTGGCGAAAAAGTATTTAAAATTCCGTTAGATGCTGGCTTTGATTGCCCTAACCGTGATGGAAAAGTTGCACACGGTGGCTGTACTTTTTGCAGTGAACGAGGCTCTGGGGATTTTGCCGGAGATCGCCAAGATGATTTAATTACTCAATTTAACGATATAAAAGGACGAATGCACAAAAAGTGGAAAAATGGTAAATATATCGGCTATTTTCAAGCTTACAGCAACACATATGCACCAGTAGAAGAGCTTCGTGAAAAATTCGAAGTCATCTTGAAGCAAGAAGGTGTTGTTGGATTATCGATTGCAACTCGTCCTGATTGTTTGCCTGATGATGTAGTCGAATATTTAGCTGAACTAAACGAACGAACTTACTTATGGGTAGAGCTCGGCTTACAAACGATCCATGAAAGAACGGCCTTACTTATTAATCGTGCACATGATTATCAATGTTATGTAGACGGTGTTGCTAAATTGCGTAAACACGGTATTCGCGTCTGTGCCCACATTATTAATGGGTTGCCACTAGAAACGCCAGAAATGATGGTTGAAACGGCCAAAGAAGTTGCAAAACTAGATGTACAAGGAATTAAAATTCATCTTCTGCACTTATTAAAGAAAACACCGATGGTTAAGCAATATGAAAAAGGACTTGTCGAGTTTATGAGTCTTGAATCCTATATAACTACAGTAGTCAATCAACTGGAAGTACTTCCACCGTCTATGACGATTCACAGATTAACAGGTGATGGACCGGCTAACTTAATGATAGGTCCAATGTGGAGTATGAATAAGTGGGATGCATTAAATGGGATTGATGCAGAATTAAAAAGACGAGATAGTTACCAAGGAAAATTTTACAAAGAAAAGGTTGAACAATAAATGTTGCTAGAAAGAATATTACCGTATACAAAAACATTACTAAGACAAGCTGTTACAGAAGGCGATATCGTCATTGACGCTACTGTCGGAAATGGTAATGATACGCTTTTTTTAACAGAGCTTGTTGGGAATACAGGCCATGTTTATGGCTTCGACATTCAAAGTGAGGCTATTGAAAATACAACAAAGCTTCTTACTGAAAATAATGTTAGTGCTCGCGTAACACTTTTTCAAGAGAGCCACGACCGCTTTCCAAACCTCTTGAGCAACGATCACTTACTAAAAGTGAAGGCTGCTATTTTTAACCTTGGCTACTTGCCAAAAGGCGATAAATCCATTGTCACCAAACCCGATACAACTATTCGCGCTGTACAACAATTGCTAGAGTATATGCCAACTGGCGGCCTTATTATTTTAGTTGTGTACCACGGGCATGAAGGTGGAAAAACAGAAAAAGATGCTTTACTAGACTACTTAAAAACGATCGAACAAAAACGAGCAAATGTCTTACAATACCAATTTATTAACCAAGTAAATGATCCGCCTTTTATCGTTGCACTTGAGAAAAAGTAGATTATTATACGTGAAATTTGGAGTGTGAACTAGCAGTGGATTTTCAATTTAAGCCAATAACAATCGATTTTGTAAAACAAATAGAAGCATGGAAGTATGAAGGTGATATTGATGACCTTTATATGTATCCTTACTACACTTCCTTTGAGGAAACTGGGAGATTAATTGGCCCTGGTGGCTGTGATGGATTTGTGGCATTTTTAGATAACCATCTTGCAGGAATTTTTGAGTTTACTATTCATGAAAACTATTTTGAAATCGGACTAGCTCTTGAACCAAGTTTGGTAGGAACAGGAATTGGAACTGAGTTTGTTAACCAAGGAATAGAATTGGGTAGAAAACACTATAACAGCCATTTTGACTTCGTCAGGCTTATGGTTGAGAAGAAAAACAAAGCTGCAATTAGAGTTTATGAAAAAGCAGGATTTCACACAGTGAAGGAAATAGACGGTGAAATTGAAATGAGGAAATCTCTTTAATAGTATCAAAAGGTTGGGACAGCTGCAGGCACTCGCTTTCCGCGGGCAACGCTTCAGCCTCCTCGGGAGGTGTACTGCACCCCTATTGTTGGACACCTCACCAACATTAGGAGGAGCCAGTACAGAGTGAACTTCCTGCGGGGTCTTCAGCTGTTGCTTTTCCCGCAGGAGTCTCGTGCCTTCGACTTCTATTGATCAATATCACTGTTCGTCCTTTAAATAAACACTTGTTTTTTTCGTCCCAACCTTATTTAACTTTTATTTCATTTTCCAATTTTCAGCTTACGATAAATCATGACATTATAGTAAAAGAAATATGATACAGTTCCTCCAGCTTTTAATAATCTCTTTTTCTGAGCTAGCACTTGTTTACTTTGCTTTGTTTTGCTATCGGCCAAGTACATACCAACTAGTCCTCGTGCAACTAAGCCATGGAAATGGTGATCAGGTAACTCTTGCGCCTTTCTTTTTGCTTCTTTAGCTATATATGTTAGCCTTTCTTCCATTACATCCTCATTTTCATAATAAAAGCAGAAATTTAGATCGCCACCTTTTCGGTCTTCCTCCTGATCGATGAAATAATCTAACAGAATATGTAGCCCTTGTATCCACGGGAAATAAGCTTCTTTAATCTTTTTCGCATCAAACTCACGCTTTGCACTTAAGGCATAGGAAACAAGGCAGAAAATCCCTAGCGTTGAGCCAGAACTTGCCCCGAATTCATACCACCTTAAATAAGGGTATTCGTTTTTGTATTGGGAAAACCATTTTTCAAGACGAGGAACTCTTTCTTCCACTTTGACATGCTTATGTATTTGTAAATTGGAGTAATGTGTGGCAAAAAGACAAACTGTCTCAGATATCTTTTCATAATCGTCTATCTCTTTAAGAATTAACTGACACGTTTGCACTAGAGCTACTAAATAGCCACCATCATCTTGGTCTTCCCTTTCTCGGTAATAATTTTTATTTGCTACATTTTTATAAGGAGAAAGAGCATCTATCATCGCTTCATGCAAAGTAGCAAAATCGGTCGGATCAAGTGACGTACTACGGTCACACAAGTTATCAAGGTAATCACTAATCGTTTGATAAGCTACGATGAAGGAAATGCTGTTATTAAATTTTTCTCCTGCAAGTAAGGCGTAAACTGCCCCGCCTTCACAATGAAAAGTTTTCGTACAAATACTTGCTAATGCTTGTTTTCGTAATTCCTCATTAGGGATGCGACTAGCCATATCCTCCCAGTCTCTTATTTCTTCATAAACAGCAGGAAGTACTTTTTTATAAACTTGCATCATTAAAGGTAATGACCGCTTCGGTAGCTTCATTTTTCCCCTCCTCCTTCAATCACAAATGACTCTTTATAAACGTTGTCGCAGTTGTAAACACTTCTTCACGTTCTGGTTCATGGAATATATCATGGAACAATCTAGGGAATTCTTTATATGTTTTTTCTTTATTAGTTATGGCATTAAACCAGCGATACACATCAAATTTTTCTACAATCATATCACTACCACCTTGGAGAACAAGTAAAGGAACATCTTTAAACTTCTCTGGTCGTTTATGAGCCAATTTCATTGCATGTACAAGTTCACGGTACCATCTAACTGAAACTTTTTCTACCAATAAACTATCGTTAAAATCAAATTCAATTCGTCTTTCATTTCTCGTTGCCATTCGCGGATCTAAATGAGAGTGGAAGGCCATGGAAGGAACACACTTGTTTAGCACACAAGATAATACATTCATAAATATTGGTGGGTGATGTTTAATCCCTAAACATGGACTAGATAAAATAACAGCTTTAACTGGTATTGTTTTCTCCATTAACGTTCGAATGATGATAAGTCCGCCCATACTATGCCCTAATAGAAAAATCGGTAATTGATATTGTAATGCCTCATTTACCCACTCTTCTACTTTATCAATATATTGGTCAAATGATTGGATATGCCCTCGCTTACGAGTAGTAATGCCTTGTCCAGGCAAATCGTCCATAAGAACATGGAAACCTTCCGCTCGAAACATTTCAATCAACCAGCCATAGCGCCCGTGATACTCCGCTGCACCGTGGACAAGTACAATTGTGCCTTTTGCATTATTTGCCTCCCAATGCCACATGGACTACTTCTCCCTTCTCTTTCAAAACCCTTTTTGCTAAACTTAAAGGTATTACCTTTACCTATTGTTTCCTCAAAATAGAAAAACATATTAAAGGAGAGGAAGAAAATGATTTATCCTTATCATGGCGTGACGCCAACAATAGCAAAAAGTGCTTTTATCGCAGACTATGCAACCGTTACTGGCGATGTAACAATTGGTGAGAAATCTTCCATTTGGTTTAATACTGTCATTCGTGGTGATGTTGCAAAAACGATAATTGGTGACCGAGTATCTATTCAAGATAATTCAACGCTTCACCAAAGTCCGAACAATACATTAATTATTGAAGATGATGTAACTGTTGGGCATCAAGTTATTTTACATAGTAGTATCGTCCGTAAAAATGCGTTAATTGGAATGGGATCTATTATATTAGATGGCGCAGAAATTGGTGAAGGTGCTTTTATCGGTGCAGGAAGCCTTGTACCTCCAGGTAAAAAAATCCCGCCAAATACATTAGCACTAGGAAGACCAGCAAAAGTCGTTCGTGAGTTAAATGAAAATGACTATAAAGAAATGGAACGTGTTCGAACGGAATACGTTGAACGAGGACAATATTATAAAAAAATGCAAGAAGAGAGAAAGCAAGGGAGCTAAATCCTTTGCTTTTTTATTTATTTCCATCCCCCATTCACAAATAATGAAAACAGCAATACGATATTATGTTACGTCATGGATGGAGGGATCTTATGTGAAGTATCTCATTCTTATCTTTGCTTGTGCTTGTATCGCTTTTGGAATTACGATGACGATTCAAGTATCCGAACTTGGCTTAGAACCTTGGGGAGCAGCCCATATCGGCTTAGCAAATTATGTATATACTGTTGGGACATGGACAGCGATTTATCAACTTTTGCTACTTTCCATTAATTTTTTCCTCGATAAAAAATTACCGCGTTTTGGCACTCTGTTGTGCATTCTTTGTCTCGGACCTTTCATTGATTTCTTCATATACTTAAACATTACTCCACTCACCGATAGTTACTTTTTAAAATGGCTGCAATTTTTCCTAGGAATTATTATTGCTTGCTTTGGAGCAGCACTTTCCATTACAACGAATTTAGGGAGCAGTCCGAAAACACAATGTTATGTAACGATCGCAGCAGCTTTTCAAATTCCATTATTTATGGCAAAGATGCTATTGGAGTTAACCGGGCTTCTTACTGCGTTAATTGTTGGTGGGCCGATCTTTATCGGTACTCTCTTCTTCGTTTTTTTGACAGGACCAATTGTGCAATGGCAATATACTCAATTACAAAGAGTTAAAGGTAAATTTTCAAACCTAAAACAACTGAAAAAGCGAACAGCATGAAATTGCCGTTCGCATTACATACATAATAGAAAGTACTTTATTTTGCATCAGAATCTAGGTGCATTATCCCAAATAGGTGACCTTCAGGATCTTTACAATACGCCAAATAGCCAACTGAAGGAATTGGCATTTTCGGTACAACGACTACTCCACCATGCTCTTCCACTTTTTTGATATAATCATCGACATTTTCCACAGCTATTGTATTCGTTGTTCTAGCTTGACCATCAGGGGAACGCATAAGTCCACCATCAATACCCGGAGAATCATCTTCGCCAGTGTATACTAACCAATAATCTTCCGGACCGTCCCACTTTTCAAAGCGCCAATCACACACTTCTTCGTAAAACTTCATCGTTTTCTCCGGATTCGGTACTTGGATTTCAAAATGAATGACTTTACTCATCAAATCATCTCCTTTTAAATGTGCTTATTTATTATTAGTTCTCCTACTTAATCATCATTACCTTTTAGAAAAAGAAAAAAAAACGTAGTCAGACTGTTTCGTCTAAATACGTTTTGAAATAATTCAACCTACCTCTATGTAATTTTTACATTGTTCCATTTGCTTGAGCTAAGTTAATTCTTTCAGCACATTTATATGCATCAACAATTCCCCAAATCCAAACAATAGGAGCTAAAATAAAGCCAATTAAAATTATAGCAGTTAAGCCTGCAATTCCTGCACCGATAAAGAAAGCAATACCTTTTCCGATATGACCATTATAAACTTGGCCCAATCCTGGAACTAAAAAAGATAATACCGCAGCAAGTCCTGAATTTTTCATCATTTCACCACCCAGCAAATTTAAATTTATTACTTAATCCTTATTGTTTAAATTTGGGAATTATTACTCTTATATTTCTCGAAATAAAAAAGCAAGAGCCTCAGCCCTTGCTTTTAGTAATACTATTTATTTGCTTGTGCTTTTAAGTCTTCGACTTTGTCTGTACGCTCCCATGGAAGGTCAACGTCAGTTCTTCCGAAGTGTCCATAAGCTGCTGTTTACTTGTAGATCGGACGACGTAAGTCTAACATTTTAATAATTCCAGCTGGACGTAGGTCGAAGTTGCTGCGTACAAACTCACCAAAACATGTTCCATAAAGACTGAATGCATTTTATCCAATGGATTTTCCATTTTCTCTAAAAGTTTCGTAATAGTTATTTAGAGTAAAATGCATATGTGCGTTGGTAGTTATGGGTCGCAATCCCCATGATTATTAAGTTTCTCAAATGTTATAACTGCCTTACTTTATTAAACTCGCTTGACTTAAATTCAGCATCTGTTTTAGGCACAATTATTTTTCCATCTATAATTCTCTTTTTAAACTCATCTACTTTTAAGAGCGCTTCTTTCGTTACGTTATCCGTTGTTGCAGCAAGGCCAACTCCATTTCCTGCTATACCGTAAGATAAAATTTCTCCTCCTGGAAATGCTCCTTGTTTTGTTTTTTTTGCAACGTCATACACTGCAACATTAACATTCTTTACCATAGACGTTAACGTTACGTTTTCTGGCATTCCTTCCGCATGTTGGTCATAATCCACGCCAATAACCCATACATTCTCACCATCTTTTTTACGTTGCTTTGCTTCTGTAAATACACCTAAGCCAGTATCACCAGCTGCGTGATAAATGATGTCTGCCCCTTGGTTGTATATGTTAGCAGCAACTTTTTGACCTCTAGCAATGTCGACAAACGTATCTGCATATTGGATGATTATTTCTACGTTAGGATTAACTGATTTAACCCCTGCTTTAAAGCCATTTTCAAACTTCTTTGTTAATCCAAGGTTTACTCCACCTAAAAAACCTACTTTATTCGTTTTCGTATGTAAACCGGCAACCACACCAACTAAAAATGAACCTTCTTCTTCTGCAAATACAATATTTGCAACGTTACAAACTAGTGGAGAGTCTTCATCATCTGGATCTTCTTGAATGACCATATCAACAATTGCTAGTTGAGTATATGGGTTTTCCAAGGCAACTTCACGTACTGCATCTGCCATAAAAAAACCGACACCGAAAACTATTGCATAATAATCCTTTATAAAGTTTTTCAAATTAGGATAAAATTCATCATCATTGATTGACTGTAAATAATCATAACCTTCTATGTCATTATACCTAGCAAAAGCTTGAATACCTTTCCATGCAGACTCATTTAATGCCATATCATCAATTCCACTTGCATCGGTAACTAACCCTACTTTAAACTTCAGAAATAGTAAACTCATTATTACCTTCCTTATCTACTACAGTGTCAAATGGATGATTATCGTTTGTTTCTTCTTGTTTTTTATCTTTAGTGCATTTTTTTCTACAAAGGAATTGTTAAACGTTCTACAAGCTCCTAGTAAAAGTAATAAATAAAAAACTTCCATAGTTGAAAGCTTTTTCATTTGTTCCTAATCCATTCATTATGTATTTCCAATACGTTATATCCATATATATCCTAATTAATTGTAATCGGAAAATAGTGCTATTGTATATAGTTTTTCTGTATAGAGTAAAGAAAACTGTCCAATTATCGTACCTTGGTGATGACAGAGGCGTAGTTGTTATGCCATATAAAACTAAAAAAGCAAGAGCCTCAGCCCTTGCTTCTTTCAATTATTTATTTGCTTGTGCTTTTAAGTCTTCGACTTTGTCTGTACGCTCCCATGGAAGGTCAACGTCAGTTCTTCCGAAGTGTCCATAAGCAGCTGTTTGCTTGTAGATCGGACGACGTAAGTCTAACATTTTAATAATTCCAGCTGGACGTAGGTCGAAGTTGCTGCGTACTAGTTCAACTAATACTTCTTCAGAAACTGTTCCAGTTCCGAAAGTATCGATTGAGATTGATACCGGATGTGCTACACCAATTGCATAAGCAAGTTGCACTTCACACTTATCTGCTAAACCAGCAGCTACGATGTTTTTCGCAACGTAACGTGCAGCATATGCAGCAGAACGGTCAACTTTCGTAGCATCTTTACCAGAGAATGCTCCACCACCGTGGCGTGCATATCCTCCGTAAGTATCAACGATAATTTTACGACCAGTTAAACCAGCATCTCCTTGTGGTCCACCGATTACAAAGCGACCAGTTGGGTTAATAAAGAACTTTGTCTTTTCATCAATGTATTCATGCGGTACAACAGGATCAATGACATGTGTACGTAAGTCTTGCTTAATTTGCTCAAGCGTAATTTCTGGATGATGCTGCGTTGAGATAACGATTGCATCAATACGCACGGGCTTGCCATTTTCATCATATTCTACAGTAACTTGAGTTTTACCATCCGGACGTAAGTAATTTACTGTTTCATCCTTACGTACTTCTGATAAACGACGAGATAATTTATGTGCTAATGAAATTGGAAGTGGCATTAATTCCGGTGTTTCATTACAAGCAAAACCGAACATTAATCCTTGATCTCCAGCTCCGATTGACTCGATTGCTTCATCTGACATACCATCACGGTCTTCAAGGGCAACGTCTACACCTTGTGCGATATCAGGAGATTGCTCATCGATAGAAGTTAATACTGCACAAGTATCAGCATCAAAGCCATACTTCGCACGTGTATAACCAATTTCCCTTACTGTTTCACGAACAATTTTCGGGATATCTACATAAGTAGTAGTTGTTATTTCACCTGCTACTAATACTAAACCTGTTGTTACGCTAGTTTCTGCCGCTACGCGAGCATTTGGATCATGTGTTAAAATTGCATCTAAAATTCCATCTGAAATTTGGTCACAAATTTTATCTGGATGACCTTCTGTAACACTTTCTGATGTAAATAGACGACGACTAATGTTAGCCATTAAAATTCCTCCTTTAAATAGTTTCTTCTATTTGATACGGAACTCAATCCCCAATTTTAAAAGAGTGACACATAAGAAAAAGCTTAAACCATTATGTAAAGCCTTTCGTGAACTCATAAAAAAATCCTTTCCCTATTATAGAGGAAAAGGTAATTCTTTCAGCCTTTCACCTCTTATCGATCAAGACAATAGTCTTGCAACAGGTTAGCACCTTTTCACCAGTAATTCTGCGGTGTCGGTTGCTGGGCTTCGTTGGGCCTGTCCCTCCGCCAGCTCGGGATAAGAAGAGTATCCGTTCGCGACATATCATATCGCATTATGTCAAACAGTGTCAATAACTTCGCTTAAACTCTTCTATATACATTTTCGGCATTCATTTCAATTGCTATACATGAAAACCGAGACTAATACTAGCATGCCCTAAAAATTGACTTTCTTCCTATAATTAAATGGTTTATAATAAAGGCTATTTCATTAAAAAATCCATTTTTTTCTTAAAAAGTCACATTATCGGTTAAATAGTATAGACTATATTTATAAATATGTTATACTATTTATTGAAAGTCACATACTAATAAATTTAATTAATAAATACTTATAAAAAAGGATGGTTCTAAAATGAGTGCGACTAAAAGTGCAGACGCTTTAAACAATCTTTTAAGCAATTCTAATATTCTTTCTAATCTTTCCGTTCCACAGTTAATTGAAAAAGCCTTGCTTCGTAATGAAGGAACATTAACATCTACTGGTGCACTACGAGTAGAAACAGGCAAGTACACTGGTCGTTCTCCTAAGGATAAATTTATTGTTGAAGAGAAGTCAGTAAAAGATAAAATTGATTGGGGCCCAATTAACCAACCAATCTCTGAAGAAGTGTTTAATAACTTATACACAAAAGTTTTAAATTACTTAGGTGATCAAAAAGAACTTTTCGTCTTCAAAGGTTTTGCAGGTGCAGATCAATCGTACCGCTTACCGCTACAAGTTATCAATGAATATGCTTGGCATAATCTTTTTGCACACCAACTATTTATTCGTCCGACAGAGAACGAATTAAAAACACACGATTCACAGTTCACAGTAATCTCTGCGCCAAACTTTAAAGCAGACCCAGAAGTTGATGGGACGAATTCTGAAACATTCATTATTGTTTCTTTTGAAAAGAAAGTTATTTTAATCGGTGGAACAGAGTATGCTGGGGAAATTAAGAAGTCTATTTTCTCAATTATGAACTACTTATTACCTGAAAACGATATTTTATCAATGCACTGTTCCGCAAACATCGGTGAAGAAGGTGATGTTGCATTATTCTTCGGTTTATCAGGAACTGGAAAAACAACATTATCAGCTGATCCATATCGCCGTTTAATTGGTGATGACGAGCATGGTTGGTCAAACAATGGTGTATTTAACATTGAGGGTGGCTGCTATGCAAAGTGTGTAAATTTATCTGAACAGAAAGAACCGCAAATTTGGAATGCGATCCGTTTTGGCGCTGTTTTAGAAAACGTTATGGTAAATGAAGAAAACAGTGTTGCAGATTACGATGATGTTTCATTAACAGAAAATACGCGTGCAGCATATCCAATCGACTCTATTGATAATATTGTCATGCCAAGTATTGCTGGTCATCCAAATACAATTATTTTTTTAACTGCTGATGCATTTGGAGTACTGCCTCCAATCAGTAAGTTAACGAAAGAGCAAGCGATGTATCATTTCTTATCTGGATACACTAGTAAGCTTGCAGGAACAGAGCGTGGAGTTACTTCACCAGAAGCAACATTCTCAACATGCTTTGGTTCGCCTTTCTTACCACTTCCAGCTGCTCGCTATGCTGAGATGTTAGGTGAGAAAATTGATCAATATAATGCAAAAGTATTCTTAGTAAACACTGGCTGGTCTGGTGGAGAATATGGTGTAGGTAAGCGTATGGAATTAGCTTATACACGTGCTATGGTGCAAGCTGCCCTTGAGGGTGAATTAAATGCCGTTGAAATGGTTACTGATGACATTTTCGGCTTACGCATCCCAGCACATTGTCCTGGTGTTCCTGATGATGTTTTAATTCCAAAGAAAACTTGGGCTGATGAAGCGGCATATGAAGTTAAAGCAAAAGAGCTTGCTTCTAAGTTTAAGGAAAACTTTAAAAAGTTTACTAATGTTTCTGAAGAAATTAAAAAAGCTGGACCTCTTTCATAATAAGAGCGTGGACAAAACTAAAAAAGTTCTTTCAAAAAATGAACATAAAATCCCGAAAAAATAATAATAGATGTGGCGAAGTCAAAATGCAGAGACTCCTACGGGAAAGCCCGTGTCTGAAGATCCCTAAGAAAGCGTTGTTTGCTTTCTTAGGAAGCTGAGGCCGGGCCCGTGGAAAGCGATGGATTTAGACTGAGCGTTATTATATTTTCTTATTAGTAAAAGAATAACCGAACTCATTTAGATCGTAAATCTGAATGAGTTCGGTTATTTCTATTCTTATAAACTTTTTATCCCAGCCTCTTTATTTCGCAGTAGTAAAGTATTCTCTTCGGTCTTGGAATTGTTTTTCATTTCTGTTTAAGGAATTTTTCGGCACATATTCAATATTAGCTTTTATCCGAATTACTTCCTTGAGCTTTTGCTGTAATTGTGGCTTTTCATGGTCAGCTTCAACATAAATGACAAAATGATCGCGATGATCTTTTTCACTCACAACAGCTTGATAATAAGATACGTCATTTTCCATATTAAACACATCATCTAAATGTTTTTGATGAATGAACATACCTTTTACTTTAATCCCGTCAGCTACTCGTCCTAATACCCCTTTTAAGTAATCACCAGTCTTCCCAGTTTCCCAAGCAGATAAATCACCAGTTCCAAAACGAATTAATGGATAATTTTCATCAAGTACAGTAACAACAACTTCCCCTGGAGTACTATCAGTAATTATTTCCTCATTCGCAGGATTGCATATTTGGACGATAATGGATGATGAAACTTTTAACCCTATTTCACCAATCACTTCATATCCAATACAACCAGCGTCTGCTGTTCCATAACCTTGTGAAACTGCAATACCCATTGCTTCAAACTTTTCGCGAAGTGTATTAGGAAGAAACTCAGCAGTGAAAAAAGCTTTCTTCAAATTCAAGCCATTTCCGACTGTTATTCCTTTCTCCTTTGCTGCTTCTAAAATTGTCCATAGGTAGCTCGGAGTCCCTACGAAACCTGTGACAGAACAATCTTTCATTGCTTGAATTTGTAAATCAGTATTTCCCGTACCTGCTGGGATAACGGTTGCCCCAATTTCTCGCAATGCGTTGTCAAACATAAAACCTGCCGGTGTTAGATGATATGAAAACGTATTTTGCACGATGTCTTCTTTTGTAAATCCAGCAGCAAGTAATGCTTCACGAAAGCGCCAATGATCAGTATCACTCGTTTGAGGATCATAAATTGGCCCAGGAGACATAAAAATACGTGATACTTTATGGTTATCCTTAGTTAAACTTCCAAATGGCAACGCTTCGCCTTGTATAGATGGCAAGTCACTTTTTTTCAAAATTGGTAGTTTCATAAGGTCCATTTCATCTTTTATATCGTTTGGATGAACATTCGCTTCATCAAATCGCTTGCGCCATCCAGTAGATGTTTTGTAAACATTGGACAAAAAGTCTTTGAGATTGCTAGCTTGCACTACAACCACCGCTTTCTACGCTTATAAGACTTAATGTTCCGATAACTTTTCTTTCCGGCATCACCGACACCTAAATAAAACTCTCGAACGTCTTCATTTGATAGTAACGAGTCAACAGGTCCATCCATTACAATCTTCCCGTTTTCCATAATGTAGCCGTAGTCTGCGATCGATAGCGCAACATTTGCATTTTGTTCTACAACTAAAATTGTCGTTCCTTCTTCACGATTAATCCGTTTAATGATCGCAAAAATCTCCTTAACTAGTAATGGCGCCAACCCTAATGAAGGTTCGTCTAACAAGAGCACTTTTGGCTTTGCCATCATGCCACGACCTATCGCTAACATTTGTTGTTCACCACCAGATAAATAACCTGCAGTGCGATTTTTCAACATTTCAAGCTTAGGGAAGTAATGGTACACCTTGGCAATATCACCTTTAATATTCTTCCGATCTTTTCTCGTGTGAGCACCAGCAACTAAGTTTTCTTCAACGGTTAAATGCTCAAAAACACGACGACCTTCCATACATTGAAAAATTCCATCTTTCACAATTGTTTCTGCATCTGAGTTACTTATTTTTTCGCCATCAAATTCTATATACCCATCTGTTACTTGTCCATTCTCACTTTTTAATAATCCTGAAATTGCTTTTAATGTAGTCGTTTTTCCTGCCCCGTTACTTCCTAGTAAAGCAACTATTTTTCCTTTTGGAACTTCCATTGACATTCCTTTTAATACTAGAATGACTTTGTCATACATTACTTCAACATTATTTAGCTTTAGCATGTCTACTCACCTATCCTTTTAGAGTAAGAAAAGGAGAAACGCTTGCTTCTCCTTTTCATCCAGAAGTTTAGTAACCGATGTATTCTGTGAATACTTCAAATTTACCGTTTTCTACTTTTGCTAAACGAATTTCGTTCGTACCAGCATGACTTTCAGAAGAAAACGTGATGTTTGCACCTAGTCCACCTAAATCTAAGTTATTTAGTTTTTCTAAACCAGCGCGGATACCTTCTCCTGTGTAATCTCCGTCAGCTAGCTTAATACCTTCAACCATAATCTTTGCTGCAACCCAACCTTGGACAAACTTTTGACTTTTATCTTCAAGCTTTTCACCTTTTGATTCTAAATATTCTTTAATTTCAGCCATACCAGGTAAATCTTCATACGGGAAAGCATGAGTTACTACTCCGATAAACCCTTCAGCAGCATCTCCTGCGATTGGAAGTAGTCCTTCACCAGTAGCCCAGTTTAAACCGATAAATTGTGTTGTAAGTCCTAACTTTTTAGCGTCTTTTAAAATCGTTGCAGTTGCTCCCCACGTTTGGTTAATAATTGCGTAATCTGGAGACTTCTTTTTCATATTTAGTAATTGAGAAGTAGCTTCTAATGCTTTTAAATCAACAACTTGTTCATCAACAATTTCAACACCGATTTCTTTTGCGAAAGCTTTTGCATCTGCAATAGGTGATTTTCCGAATGCAGTGTCATTGTATATTAATGCAACTTTCGGTGTTCCACCTTTATGATTATCTTTAATCCATTGTAAAACAGAGCGCGCTTGATCTGAGTATGAAGCAGCACTCAAGAAGTTGTAAGGGCTTTCATTTAAGTCCTTTAAATTTTCAGAGTAAGAAGCTGAAATGAATGGAATTTTATCAACTGCAATTTGTTGACGAAGTGCTTCTGTATCACCAGTACCCCATCCTAAAATTGCCGATACTTTATCTTTTGACTTATATTTTTGGTAAAGTTGCTGTGCCTCAGGAATACTATAAGCATAATCTTGACCAATTAGCTCAATTTGCTTTCCATCAATACCACCTTTACTATTTAAATACTCAATATAAGCTTTTTCCCCTTCAGCGTATGGCGTACCTACATCTCCAGTTGGCCCTGTAATATCATAAAGTCCACCGATTTTGATTGTGTCGCCACTACTGCTAGAACATGCTGTGAAAATTCCTAACATCATCATTACAGAAACGAAAAGCATGATTATCTTTTTCACATTAAATCCCCCTGAAATTTTATTTATTATTTTCAAATAATTGTAAACAACGTCAATAGGAGAATGGCCAAAGCTTGAAATAGTCTTTAATGTTTTTCCACATCTTCGCTATTCCTTCTGGCTCATAAATTAAAAACAGTATAATGACAGCCCCGAAAATTACTTCTTTAAATGCGGAGAACAGTCCGTATAGTTCAGGAAAAATGACACTTAAACCTTCTACTATAGTACGTAACAAAACTGGCAATAAAGTGATAAAAATCGCTCCGTATATGGACCCGAAGACACTCCCTAATCCACCAACTAAAATCATTGCTAAAAATTCTACAGAAATAAAAATACTATATAATTCTGGACTAACAATCATCGTATAGTGACCAAGTAGCGCACCAGCAATTCCAACAAAGAAAGAACTAACTGTAAAGGCAATTAATTTATACTTAAATAAATTAATACCCATTACTTCAGCAGCAATATCACGATCTCGGACCGCAATAAATGCCCGGCCAACACGAGAACGGAATAAGTTTAATGAAAAGATTGTAGTAAATACTAAAATGATTAACATTAAGTAATAGAAACTTGTTTCTGAATATAGTGTATAGCCAAAAATAGATGGGCGAGATAAAACCATCCCAGCTGTTCCACCAGTTAAAGAGTCCCAGCGGCTAATAACAAATAAAATGATTACTTGCGCTGCTAATGTTGCAATTGCTAAATATAAACCTTTTAACCGGAGAGATGGAATGCCAAATAATGCTCCAATGATTGCTGTAATAATCCCAGCCATTGGCATTGCTACCCAAAAGCTTAACCCCATTTTCATCGTTAATATCGCTGATGCATAACCTCCTACACCTAAAAAGGCACCGACACCAATGGAGATTTGACCAGTAAATCCAGTCAGAATATTTAAGCCAATTGCTCCAATTGCGGCAATTCCACAAAGAATTGCAATACTAACTACGTAATCTGAAAATAGTAGCGGAAAAATGAAGAAAAATGCTACCATTGCTAATACTCTCATGCGAACTCTAGGAATCTTGTAAAGTGCCATGTCTTGTTTGTAATTGACACGAAATTCCCCGCAGTCCATTACGAATGGATTTTTCAAGTCATCACACCCTCTCTATTTCTTTTTTGCCGAATAATCCATAAGGCTTTATCATTAAGATGAAAACTAACACGACAAATGGCATAACTTCTTTTAATCCACCACCAACTAATGGGTCTAAATATCCTCCAGTCATACTTTCAATAACACCGATAATAACTCCACCAATAATTGCTCCTGGAATACTATCGAGTCCCCCTAAAATAGCAACTGGTAATACTTTAAGTCCAATTAGTGATAAAGAGGAGTTTACTCCGTTAATATTTCCTAGTAAAACACCTCCAACTGCAGACACGATTGCTGCAATTGCCCAAGAAACCGCAAATATCGTTTTTACACTAATTCCCATTGATTGTGCCGCTTGTTGATCATCAGCTGTAGCACGCATCGCAATACCTAGTCTTGAATATTTAAAAAACAATGTGAAAATAATTAATAGCGCAATTACGATGACCATTGACCATAAATAAACTGGTGCTATTTGTACAGTACCAAACTTTACAACTTCTTCTGGGAATATTTGTGGATAAACTCTCGTTTCATGCCCCCAAAAAATATGAACAAATCCAGCTAATACACTAGAAAGACCAATCGTTGCCATGATCATAGATATGACCGGTTCACCAATAAACGGTCTGAGGACAAATCGTTCAACTGCAAATCCTAATAACATACTAAAAATTAATGTAAGAATTAAAGCTGCAAAGAACGGAACATTATATGAAGCTACTAATGTTAAACAGACGTACGTCCCGATTAATAGAAATTCTCCTTGCGCAAAGTTTATAGCATCACTAGATTTATAGATTAGAACAAACCCTAGTGCGACAAGTGCATAAATGCTTCCTATAAAAATTCCCGTTACAAGCATTTGAAGAAAGAATGTCATTATGCAACCCCCTCATCTAAGTACATGACTCTCAATGTTGTTTCAATATCTTGTTCTTTCCCATCTCGATATTTAATTTTTCCTGTTACTTTTATCCATTCATCCTCTAAATACATCCCGTTAATTAGACTTTCGTATTTGTTATAGACGAATGCTCTTCTTACTTTCTTCGTTCTCGTTAACTCTTCGTCATCTGCATCAAGCTCTTTATATAGAAGGACGAACTTTTTAATTCTCGCTTTCTCTGGTAATTCTTGATTAATTCTGTTTATTTCCTCTTGAATTAATTCAAGCACTTCCTTTTTTGAAGAAAGGTCTGTGTACGTTGTGTAAACGATTTGATTTTTTTCTGCCCAACGACCGACATTTGCCATATCAATGTTAATCATTGCTACGACATACGGTCTGTCACGGCCAATTGCAACAGCTTCTTGAATATAAGGGGAAAACTTAACCTTGTTTTCAATGAATTGTGGTGAGAACATTTCTCCAGTCTCTAAACGAATAACATCTTTCACACGATCGATAACATATAGATGTCCATCATCATCTAAATACCCTGCATCACCAGTGTGTAACCAACCGTCTTCAATCGTTTCTTTCGTCGCTTTTTCATTGTTATAATAGCCGACACAGACACTCGAGCTTTTAATTAAAATTTCTCCTTCTTCAGAGATTTTAAGTTCTGTACCAGGTATTGGTACGCCAACACTATCAAACTTAATATCTCCATCTCTATGTACGATGGATATTCCAGACACTTCTGTTTGCCCATAAATTTGCTTTATGTTTACGCCTAAACTATGGAAGAAGCGGAATACATCTGGACCTAGTGCTGCCCCACCAGTATAGGCTCGTTTCATACGCAAAAGTCCTAAATGATCACGGATTGCACTAAATACTAAGTAATCAGCAATTTTATAAAGAAACTTTGTTTTAAATGTTAATGGAGTATTATGAATGGATGCTTCTGCAACTTGATCCCCGACAGGCTTAAATAAGTTGTACAATTTTCGCTTAAGCCAGCTAGCATCTTGAATTCTTACTTGGAATTTCGAAATCATATCTTCGTATATTCTAGGTGGAGAAAACATAATATGTGGACCAATTTCTCTGAGGTTCTCGAGCACTGTTGTAGGTTCTTCCGGAAAATTAACGGTAATACCATTTGTCATTGCCATCGATAGTGCCATCATTTGTTCACCAATCCAAGCCAATGGTAAAAATGATAAATACTCATCATCTGCATGTAATGGATCAATCTCTGATAAACTTTTACCCATTTCTAGTAAATTTTCATAGGATAGCATTGTTCCTTTCGGATTTCCAGTTGTTCCCGATGTGTATGAGAGGATTGCTATATCTTCGTATTTTCCTAATTTCAGTTCATTTTCATAGTAATTTTTGTTTTCTTTTTCAAATTCAATTCCAAACTTCTGCACTTGTTTAAACGTGTATAGCTTAGGGTGATTATAATTCCTCATTCCACGTTCATCATAGTAAATGATTGCTTTTACATGAGTAATTTCATCTTCCACTTCAAGTAATTTATCTACTTGTTCTTGATCTTCAACGACGACAACTTGTGCATGACAATCATTTAATACATAAGCAATTTCATTTGGTAATGATTCTTGATAAATTCCAACTGATATTCCTCCAAGACTTTGTGCTGCTAACTCGGAGAAAATCCACTCTGGTCTGTTGTCACCAATAATAGCTAACTTATCATCTCTCTTAAAGCCGAGTGAAGCTAGTCCTAAAGCAAGTGATTTTACATTGTCAAAATAATCAACCCATGAAAATTCATTCCATATACCGTAATCTTTTTCACGTAAGGCAGTCTTTTTCGCCATCGTTTCTTTATTCTCAGCAAGCATTTGCGGTATTGTAAGCTTAGGCATTTTTTCCCCTCCTCTAACCGACTTGTTCTTCGCCAAGGTATGCTTCAATTACTTTTGGATTGTTTTGAATTTCTTCAGGTGTACCATAGCCAATTAGCTTTCCAAAATCTAAAACTGCTATATGATCGGATAAATCCATAACTACACCCATGTCGTGTTCAATAAGTACGACAGTAGCTCCGCGCTCTTCATGAAGATCAATAATAAATCGTGCCATATCTTCTTTTTCTTCACTATTCATTCCAGCCATCGGCTCATCTAATAAAATGATTTTCGGATCTAAAGCTAATGCTCGTCCAACTTCAACACGTTTTTGCAACCCATAAGACAACATCCCTACCGGTTTGTTGCGGACGTGTTCTATTTCTAAAAAATCAATTACATCTTCGACAGCTTTGCGATGTTCTATTTCTTCCTTTTGCGCTTTTCCCCAAAATAGCCCACCGGATAAGACGCCCGTGTTCATTAAGACATGCCTACCTAACATAAGGTTTTCTAATACTGTCATATGGGAAAATAATTCGATATTTTGAAAAGCTCTGGCGATTCCTAACCCGGCCCGCTTATAAGCTTTCACATCAGTAATCTCTTTCCCTTCAAAGTGGATTGATCCACTTGTCGGTTTATATAACCCACTAATACAATTCAACATACTTGTCTTCCCTGCACCATTAGGACCAATTAAAGAAAAAATTTCTCCTTCTTCAATCCGATAACTAACATCGCTCAATGCTGATACCCCGCCGAATTGCAAAGAAATATTCCTACATTCTAAGATTGCCATAATACCCTCCTTAATAATGTTTGTAGTAGTAATTTCTAGTAAACTAGTTATTATCACTCTCCTAAAATTTAGAAAGAATTTTCTAAATTTTTAATAAATTATCTACTTTTTTCTATTTTCAGTCAATGGAATCGACAAAAATAGTCAATATATTACATATAAGGTATTTATGTGGTGATTTATATGGTTTTTTACTAGTGCTACTAAAAAGATATATATTTAATTTGCGAATTAATAGACCAAAAAAAGAGCTAACCTATTGAGGTCAACTCTTTAGTAAATTTCTTATTCATTAATTGCGATATTTGCCATTTTCATAATTGATTCAAAGCTTTCGGCACCTGCAATAAAGCGTGCTGGATGGCAAAAAATTGCGTCGTCAATATCAATGACTGCATTTAATTCAGCACCATCTAAGCCAGCCCAACTTTCTGGTAAATCTTTTCTCGCTTCAAAGGAATGAGGCTGTTTGCGCACTGCTTGGATTCGATAGCCATTACGATTATCTGGGAAAATTACGAATAAAACTTCCTCTTTTTTATCAATTTCCATTAACGCTTGTTGCCATGGGCTTGATTGTTCTAAAATTAACAATTTTTTTTGCTTTCTATTCTGATAAGCATCTTTAATAAATTTCTTCGCATCATATACCGACAATTGACCTTGAAAAACATTACGGAATACAGTTTTTGCTAACTTTAATGCTTCCCGGAAACATTCTTCTTCATTATCTTCAGAATTCCAATTTGGATTGAATGATTTAATGATCATGGAAAGATCAGGAATAGGAATTTCTTGGTGGAAGCGAACGCCATTATCAATTGCATCTAGTCCTTGCATAAAGGAGGAGTCAATTGCCCCGTATATATTATCAATTTCTTTTTCTTCTTCCACCCCATGCATGCGGATTAAGTCTCTGCCAAATTCGCGCCAAATAAGTCCTGCGGATGCATAAGGAATTTTATTGTCACGGTATTCTTTATCATTTGTATGATGGTCAAACTTTCCTCCACCAACATCTACGACAAAGTCTGCTCCTTCAAAAAGCTTTTCATCTCTAGTTCGGACGATATCTACTTCTCCAAACATCTCTTCTAGTACGGCAATTGCTACTACTTCATCGGCGTGAAATGTTCCGTGGTGTGTTACTACTTTTTTCTTTGTCATGTTCATCCTCCACTATGTATTGTGACTGTACTTTTATGTTATCATTTCTTCCGTAAAATCATTCCATAATAATCCGGACCTTCTCCATCAATAGGAAGTGTTCGAAAACTTTCAATCGTAAAGACTTCACTAATGATTTCTTTCAATTCACTTTCCTTATAAAATGCAAAAAATCTTTTAGGATTATAGGAATCATTCTCCCAAATACCTTCCGAATCAAAACCACCATACGTTCCTAAATAAAATAGACCGTCTTCTTTCAACACGTTAGCTACGTTTTTAATATCGGACGCAAACTTTTCTTCGGAACGTGCAATAGTGAATTCATTGACCAGACAGCGTCGAAAGTACCATTTTCAAATTGCAAATTAGATAAATCCATTTCATGTGCAGAAATTCCTTTTTCTTTACATAACCTTACCATTTCTGAGGATAGATCAATAGCTGTAACCTGAATATTTAGTTGCTGAAAATAAAGACTTTGCAACCCTGGACCTGCACCGAGGTCGAGCAATTTAGTTTGTCCTAAATCAGCTAATTCATTTACAAATAAATTCATCTCATTTATTTTCCACTGCTGAATAGGTGACTTATCCCTTATTTTTGCTACCTTATTATAACTTTCTTTTAATTGATTCTTTAATTGCTCCTCCACTTTCTCACTCCCAAACCTTTTCCCACGACCACCTTTTATTGCATTTTCATCCATTTTGTTACGTTTTTTGTTATCTCTCGCTTTTTTTCTAATGGGATGTGATGCCCGTACTCTTCAAAAATCCAGCTATCAAATTGCTTCTTTTCATTCTGTAATGCTTTTTCAAGGCGTAATGCATGTTCGACAGAAACTTGTAAATCATGCTTACCGTGAACGATTAAAATTGGACAATTCAGTTGCTTCACTTTAAGTAATGCCGTTCTTCTTTCGTATTCCAAAGGTACTTTTGCCGGTGTCCCACCAATCACACGCTTCATCATTTTCCTTAAATCAATTCGCTCTTCATATGTTAACTTCATATCAGAGACTCCGCCCCAAGTTACAACAGAACAAGGGTTTTTGACTTTCGTAGCTGTAAGAAGTGCCATAACACCACCGCGCGAAAAACCAAATAAATGAATATGATATGGTGAAACGACCGGGCACTCTTGCAAAATTTCATAGGCATGAACTGCGTCCCACACATCCTCACCTGCAAAGTCCTCTCGCCCTTCGCCTCCTTTATTCCCTCTGTAAAATGGAGCGAAAACGACAAACCCTTGTGCAGCAAATTCAATTACCCTTGCTAATCTAACCATCCCGACATTTTTAATACCACCACGTAAATATACGATAGCTGGAAGCTTATGTTCTACTTGTGGAACTGCTAAAAATCCTTTTACTTTTAAGCCTTGACTTCGATACGTAACGAGGTAAACATCGATCATTGGATGAGGTGAAGGATACTTTTGTAATTGTTCTATTAAATTGCTGAATATTTTCATTTGCTCACCTACCATAGGCATACACACATAGTTTGTAACTAACATACTATATTTTGACTTTACTTAAAAGGAAGGGATACTATTGCGTAACTATAAAATTGCAATAAAGTTAGCTGCAACACTTCTTCTCATTTTACCATTACTATTAACGGCTTGTTCAAAAGAAGAAACACAAAAAATTAGAGTTGCTGAAGTAACTAGGTCTATTTTTTATGCGCCTTTTTATGTTGCTTTAGAAAATGGCTACTTTGAGGAAGAAGGATTAGAGATTGATTTAAAGACAACTTGGGGCGGAGACAAAACGATGACTGCCTTACTTTCCGATGGAGCTGATGTAGCTTTAGTTGGTTCAGAAACAACGATTTACGTCTATGCCCAAGGTGCAAAAGACCCCGTTATTAACTTTGCACAACTTACACAAACTGATGGAACATTTTTAGTTTCTCGGGAAAAGATTGATAATTTTTCATGGGATGATTTAAAAGGGAGCACATTCTTAGGCATGAGAAAAGGCGGAATGCCGCAAATGGTAGGAGAATTTGTTTTACGTAAACATGGCATTGATCCTCATAATGATATGACCTTAATTCAAAATATTGAATATGCGAATGTTCCTAATGCCTTTGCTTCTGGGACAGGGGATTTTGTACAATTATTCGAACCAGTGGCTAGTATGTTTGAAGAGCAAGGAATTGGCCATATTGTAGCTTCTTTTGGGGAAGAGTCTGGTCATGTTCCGTATACAGTATTTATGGCAAAACAAAGTTATTTAACGGATAACGAAGAGGCGATGAAGAAGTTCACAAAAGCGATTTATAAAGCTCAAAAGTGGGTTGAGTCACATAGTGCTGAAGAAATTGCCAAAGTTATTGCTCCTTATTTTGAAGACACAGAACTTTCTTTAATTGAAACTGTCACTGCAAATTATAAAAATCAAGGTTCATTTGCCACAGACCCTATTTTAGATGAAGAAGAATGGGAAAACTTGCAAAATATTATGGACCAATCAGGAGAGCTTCCAAAGCAAGTAGATTATAAAACGTTAGTAAACACAAAAATTGCAAAAGAAGTAATGAAGAAATAGAGGTGTTAAAATTGTCATTTCTTCAATGCAAATCAGTAAGTCATGCTTATGTTTCAAAACATGACACAAAGCTTGTTCTTAAGGAAATAAACCTAGGTATTGATGAGGGAGAATTCATCTCCTTCATCGGCCCTAGTGGCTGCGGAAAAACGACATTACTATCTATTATTTCAGGTCTTTTAAATCAAACGGATGGAGACGTAATTTTAGAAAATGATGTAATTAGTAAACCGAATGATAAAATTGGCTACATGCTTCAACAAGATTATCTATTTCCTTGGAAAACGATTGAAGAGAATATACTAATTGGCCTTAAAATTAGAAATAAACTTAAAGAGAAAAATAAACAATATGCACTCGATTTGTTAAAAGAAATGAATTTAGCAGAAGTAATAAATAAATATCCAGGTGAACTGTCTGGAGGGATGAGGCAACGTGCTGCTCTAGTACGTACATTAGCAACAAAACCAAAGCTTCTTCTTTTAGATGAACCCTTTTCCGCACTAGATTTTCAAACTAAATTAAAGCTTGAAAATTTAGTCTTTGACACATTAAAAAGTAGAAATAAAACTGCAATTTTAGTAACACATGACATCGGAGAAGCAATTGCAATGAGTGACCGAATCTATTGTTTAAGCGCCAACCCAGGAAAAATTTCCTCTATTTTTGATATTCCTAAAGAACTTAGGACCCTTTCTCCTTTTGAGGCAAGACATCATAAAAAATATGCAGAGCTTTTTCAAACTGTTTGGCAGGAGATGGATCGTCTTGAAAACTGAAAGATTATTACAACTTCAAAAGTCTTATGTGAAAAAACTACGTAAAGAAAAACACTTTATTTTACTCATGCAATTTGTTATTTTCTTAAGTTTTTTTGCGTTATGGGAATTAAGTTCAACATTGCATTGGATTGATCCGCTACTTTTTAGTAAACCATCAAAAATTATTAGTTTATTTTTTGAGAAATTAGCAGAAGGTACTATGCTAACACATGTTGGAGTTACGTTACTCGAAACGATATTTGGCTTCTTATTAGGAACATCTATCGGGACTATACTTGCTGCAATTCTTTGGTCTTCCAATCTATTTGCAAAAGTATCTGATCCATATTTAGTTATTTTAAATGCGATGCCAAAAGTAGCTTTAGGCCCTATTTTAATTGTTTCATTTGGCCCAGGCTATGTTTCTATTATTGCAATGGGCGCTATTATTTCGGTAATTATTACAACTCTAGTCGTGTATTCAGCATTTAATAATGTCGATGAAAACTATGTAAAAGTGATGAAAACATTTGGCGCAACAAAGTGGCAATGTTTTAAAGAGGTAATTCTACCAAATTGTTTCCCGACAATTATTTCTACACTTAAAGTAAATGTCGGCTTATCATGGGTCGGAGTTATTGTTGGAGAGTTTCTCGTCTCACAAAAAGGACTCGGATATTTAATTATTTATGGGTTCCAAGTATTTAATTTCACTCTAGTTTTACTAAGTTTAATCATCATTGCTGTGTTTGCAACTTTAATGTACAAATTAGTGGAAGTTGTTGAACATAAATTAATAAAAAACCATTCAAACTCTTAAAGAATACAAGAGTGAAAATGGTTTTTTTGTTTGCTATTCAAATGTTAGAAGACCTTGTTCTTTTATAAAATGTAAACTTTTCACTAATACGTCATCTTTCATCATAAAACTAAAAGTTCTTTGTTGTTTAATATTGTCTGGTAACCGTTCAAGTATTACAGGACCTTCAGTCTCAAAGTATGAATCCTGCTTTTCTAATTTTTTTATATTAGCAAAGTACACATTTTTTATTATCATGCCTGCTTTACCATTTACACGATATTGTGCAACATAATGAATGTCATCGACTGATGCGCCAGTTTCTTCAAAAACCTCTCTTATTGCTGCTTCTTTAGCTGTTTCACCTTTCTCTACTTTTCCTCCTGGAAACTCAATACCTCTTCGTGGATGCAGCGTCAGTAGCCACTGGTTGTTATATGTACAAATTACCCAGACGTGTTTTGGCAGTTTTGAGAACGGATGATTTTCAAAAGCTAATTGCACTTCATTATTATAATAATCATTGAACGTAAATCTTTTCATAGTTGTATTCCCCATCCATTGGTCTATAAACCTTCATTTTCCAATTAATATCTTACCATAAGAAAAGACACATCTCCATGTGTCTAATTATACTCCACATTTTCGATGTGCCATTTTCCATCTTCATACTTATAATCAATGTGAATAATATATGTCCCGTGAAATTCAGATTCATTTTCTTGGGTGAGCCGATAACTATATTTTGATACTTCCATTAATGAGTATGGATTATCCTTTTCAAACCATGGGGGCGCATCTGTCGGTACGACAAAAAGGTTGCCACCTTCTTCGTAATAATAATAGTCAACATACATTGAAGCGACTTCTAATTTAGCAATGTCTATAAAACTAGTAATAAATTGCTCTTTCGATTGAAAATCTTTCACTCTATAATGCTCGTCAGTACTCTGAATTAACTGATTCATAAATTGATGAGCTAACTGTTCAACTGGTGGAATAAAATCTTCTTTTTCCTTATCTATTTTAATTATTTTATTAGCAGTAACTGGTTCTGTATCATAACTACTTCCTAAAAGAATTGAAACTACAATTAAAAACAAAGATAGTAGAATTTTTTTCATAGGCTCACCCGATTTTTAGTTTTTATAATACTATTACCAAATTGGTCATATTTTAAACTAGTAAAATAGTATTTTATTAAAAATAAAAAAAATACCTTACTAAGAAGGTATTCAAAAAGGGTAATATGTATTCGTTTTAAAGTCCTGCATCTACGATTCTGTCAAACAAATCATTTAGTTTTTTTATACGAGCTTCTTCTGTCTTTTTGACTCCACATTCAATATCTGTTATCTCACAGCTGACAAGTTCTTTTACATAATTTTGAGAAATTAATACTTCAAGCAGTAAATCTTTTTCTGTCTCTGATAGTAACAAATCATTTTTTGTTTTTTCCACTCGTAATCACCTCATTGTCAGTTTAACACGGTTTTACCTTGTTTTTTATTGTAAACTATTTCCTATTTATTGGTAAACATTTTTTTGAAAGAAATTTTACACTTTTTCTTCTTGTAATCTTCCTCATAACCTAGTACATTACTATTGTTATACATCATATGAAACATACATAGAGAGGACGAACAAGGTTGACTTGGGACGTTTTAAATATAATAGGAACTATCGCTTTTGCCCTAAGTGGAGCATTCGTTGCAATTGAAGAAAAGTATGATTTACTCGGAATATATGTGTTAGGCCTTGTAACTGCCTTTGGCGGTGGTGTCATAAGAAATTTATTGATTGGAGTACCTGTAACGACATTATGGGAACAGGAACTATTATTAAAGCTTGCATTACTAGCAATGACGATTGTATTCTTACTACCTGCTAGTCTATTATCATCATGGAAAAGATTACTTATTTTCTTTGATGCAATCGGATTAGCAGCTTTTGCTGTTCAAGGTGCATTACATGCAAAAGCTATGAATTTACCAATAAGCGCAATTATGATTGCCGCTATGCTTACAGGTATTGGTGGAGGTATTATTCGAGATATTTTAGCTGGTAGAAAGCCATTGGTGTTACGTGAGGAAACATATGCTATTTGGGCAATATTGGCTGGTTTTCTGATTGGGATTGAAGTAGTAAATAGTAGTAATTCACTTCATTTATACCTTTTAGCTTTGCTTGTCATTTGTTTAAGGTTACTAGCGGTAAAATACAATTGGCGTTTACCAAGGCGCTCATTTTCATAACTGTTTTTATTTTATATGTACAGTGCACGTGCTCTCTTTTTTTGAGCACGTGTTTTTATTA
Source organism: Lottiidibacillus patelloidae (assembly GCF_002262935.1). Classification (NCBI taxonomy): domain Bacteria; kingdom Bacillati; phylum Bacillota; class Bacilli; order Caryophanales; family Bacillaceae; genus Lottiidibacillus; species Lottiidibacillus patelloidae. The sequence goes on from NZ_NPIA01000008.1 coordinate 97,501, forward strand.
CAATTTATTAGTAGCCGCCGTATCCACCTGGAAAAAACGGCCCATATCCTCCGTATGGTCCGCCATAACCATAGCCACCATATGGATAACCTCCATAACCGCCATATCCATAACCTCCGTAAGGATAACCGCCATAACCATAGCCGCCACCATAAGGATAGCCTCCGTAGCCGCCATAGCCATAGCCACCACCAATTAATCCACCTAGTAAACCGCCTGCTAAACCTCCAAGAAGTTGTTGATCAAAGCCACCATATCCTCCATAGCCATGACCGTGACCGTGATCATGACCGTGATGCTTCTTATGATGTTTTTTATATTTTTTTCTTAAGCTTTGTTCCTCTTCATGTGGTGAATAATACATATACCTTTCTTGATCCATTAAAATTTCCTCCATCCTTTTCTTTAGGCTATATTATGATATATGTTCGGACTAGCTAAAATGGAATTAGGCATTCGTGGATTTTCAAGAATTAAATTGAGTAACAATTTCTGGTCATATTGCATAGTATTAACTAAACACAGAATTTTCAGATATTTCATAGATTTTTCTAAGATTTCGTATTATAATAATAAAAAGCATACAGGGAGGTCAAACTATCATGAAAAACGATCAGCCGAATCAAAACTTAGTTCAAGTGAAAGAACCGACCGAAGAAGTGTTAAACGCTTTATATGCAACGATATTTTTAGAACATTGTGTTTTTACAAGTAATAAAGAATCTATTGAACAATCCATTGAAAAGGCACTAGAAGAACGCGACAAAGACGCATTTTTAATGTATACAGATCAACTAAATGCCTTTATGGCAAATTATGAGAACGGCCTGAAAATTACAGAAAATGGTTTTGAATTTCTCGTATTTTTCTGCAAGAAAAAAGATCATGACTTTTAAGTCATGATCTTTTTTAATGTTCTTCATCCTCTTCTTCCAATGGCAGCCAATCAAGCATTTCACTAACAATTTTATTAATTTTTGTTTGGACAACCTCTATTCCATAGTGCTCATTTGCCCTTTTTATTTTACTAATATTTTCTTCTGACCAACTTAATATTGGCTCATCTAACTCTGATTCATTGTACAGTTCAATCACCGTATCTAAACCTTCAGTTATCTGGTCAATTGCTTTACTTAATTCTTTATTCTCATTTCCATTTATCTTCATTCTATTCACCTTCTATCATAAATAATGAGAGGTGTATCACTTCTCCATATTATCCCTATTTTCACAAATTATATAAGTGCACATTCTTTATACCACTAATAAGCGTTAACTTAACTATGCAAATCATTCATTATTTAAAAAGTATACTTTTCATTATTTTTGTACATTTATTCTTTATTGGGATATAATAAATAGGAACATACGTTCTTATTAAGGCGGTGCAAAATTGGAAGAGGAACAATACGAAAAACTAATTCTTTTAGGAATTTACTTACCTTATGTAAAGGATGTACTAATAAAAAAAAATACCAATGGCGCTTATGATCATGCCTTGGCACTACTTCATGTTGATCTAAGAAAAATGAAAGAAAGATTATATAAAGAACGTATTTCAATAAGACCTATAGACAATGGGCAAAAACTATTTAAAGGATTTATTATTTCACAAAAAGGACAAACAATTGAAAAGAGCTTTTTTAAGCCACATATGAAAAACGTAATAAAAACACTAATTGGAAAATACATTGCACAGCAAAGTTTACTTTAAGTATCATTGCGACTTTATTTTCTTTTCGAGCTTTGAAAACTCTTCAGGATTAACAATGCCAATCATTTTCATCAGCACTGTAAATTTCCAAAGGTTATTTAGTGGTTTTTTACTGTTCATTTTTCTCCCCCTGGTATAATATATGCATTTAGTAAAAATTGTTGCGCGGAGGAAACATTTAGCTGGATTGATCTCGTTCACAAGAGGTATATTAATGGAGAAGTAATTGAAATTTAACACTTGTAAAGTAAAAAAACTCCCCAGCACTTATGCGGGGGAGTTTTTTTCGATTATTTATTTTTTAGGTAACTCTGTGTAATGTGTAATAACTTTAACATTTAATTTTCTTACATCGCAAATATTCTTCTCAGGTACAACAAACGTAAACTTCACTTTGAAGTTTGTGCAATTTTCACAATGATCGTTACCCTCTTCGCCATTGCTAGGTACTAAAAATTCTCCGCCTCTAATTCCTATTGTCTTCCCATGTTCATCAATTAATAATACCGCAACAGCAACGCAACTATCTGGGCATACATCTTCAATTTTAATACGTGTTTTTAAAATACGAATTTGGTCTTTTAATTTTACTGTTTTTTCTACTTTCTTTACAGCTTCACACACTTCAAAATCAGCATCAAAGCCATCTTTTGATTCTACTTCCTTTTCATAGTCGAATTCAGACATATCATTACCTCCCCTGTTTTTCTGAGTTATACTATGCTCTTTTTTGGGCGAATGTACCTTGTCTTTTGAAAAACTTTCTGAACTCTCTTCTTCCACTGAAGTAAAGATATCAATTTCTTCTATTGAACTTTCAGATAAATCTTTTTCGATTAGGAAAGTAGCAAGGTCCTCATATGATTCATCCTTAAATTCGCTCGATTCATACATGCTCGACTCCAAGTGTTCGTCTAAACTTTCTTCAAAGAGAATTTTTTCTTCGCTTTCTTGCTCACCTTTATTTACAACAAATTGAAATTTTTCCTCTTCAAATGATATTTCATTAGATTCAAATACTAAGCCTTCACTTTCCGATTCAGAACTTTCTGACGACTCATCTTTATACTCACTTGAATCGAATTTCTTTGTTTTTTCTTCATCTTCAAATTCGCTTTCAATATCAAAAAAATCAAGTTCCTCATCGGCTTTTTCAAAATCATTATCATTTTCGTCAAAATATAGTTTATTCTCATCCGATTCATAAGCAAGCTCGAGTTCATCAGATTCAAATGACAATTCAAAACTTGAACTACTTGAGCTACTTGAACTAGAACTACTTTCATTACTATAACTTTCTATTTCACTAAGTACATCATTTTCATTTGACTCATAAAAGTCCTTATGATCTGATTCATGAACATCTTTTTGTGCTGATTCAGAAATTTCCTTTTGTTCTGATTCATAAAATAAAACTTGATTTCCCTGCTTATCGTAACGCTCCTTCGATGTTAGTAGCTCCAGTTCATCAGTGCTTTCTTTACTTTTGCTCTTCTCTTCCTTACTTTTAGTTTTTAAATCCTCTTTTTTAACTACTTCACTACTTGATTCCGAAAGAAAAAATAATTCACTACTACTTTCATCCCATTCAGCCAAATCTTCAGATTCCACTAAACTATCAATCACTTCTTGAACTTCTTCAGAAGTCTTTTCTTGACGTCTTATTTCACGTAAGCGGGCTAAAAGCTCTTTTTCTTCCTTCCCTTTACCAAAGTATTTTTTTCTCATCGTCTCATTCCTTCTGCAGTATTTATTCATTCATAACCTATTCAAAACATCTAGGCAGTGTTCATAAAAACAAAAAAGAAAGCTCGCCAATTTAGCGAGTTACGTTGAGATAATATGAAAAATAGCTAAGTGACGTCATAATTTCAAATAATGAACAAGTTCTATAAAGAAAATTTTGGTTTTTCTCCATTAAAAAAAGGCGACTCATCGTCGCCTTAAAAATTCTAAAATTATTATTCTTTAATTAGACCGATTTCAACTAAGCGTTGGTATAAGAAATCGCCTGCTGTAATAGTAGGGTACTTTTCTGGATTTTCATCAGTAATCGTAGAAGGAATCGTTTGTAACAATGCATTCGGGTATGGGTGCACGAAGAATGGCATTGAAAAACGAGATGTATTTTTAGCAGCACCTGCTGGATTTACAACACGGTGTGTAGTAGCTGGAATGAATTCGTTCGTAATACGAGAAAGCATATCACCAGCGTCAACAATTAATTGGCCTTTTTCCGCTTCAACGGGATGCCATTCACCATCACTTAATAATTCTAACCCAGATTCAGTAGCTTCTGGTAAAATTGTAATTAAGTTAATGTCTTCATGTGCTCCTGCACGGACTGCATTCGGATCAGCATCTTCACCGATTGGTGGATAATGAATTGCACGGATAATTGAGTTTCCATTTGTGATCATATCTGTAAAGAAGTCTTGACGTAAATCGAAGTACATCGCTAAAGCTTCTAACATAATTTTTGCTACACGCTCAAGCTCTGTATAAAGGCCTAAATTTAAAGATTTCATTTCTGGAATTTCTTCCACCCACACGTTTTTAGGGTATATATAACTTAAAGGATGTCCATCTGGAACTTGTTGTCCAACATGCCAAAATTCTTTTAGATCTGCAACTTTAGCATCTTTCGCCTTCTCTTTACCAAATCCAGTGTATCCACGTACGCCACCTTCATTAGTATCATATTTCGACTTTGTTTCTACAGGTAAACCAAAGAACTTTTGGAAAACATCGTAGTTTTTATCTAATAAATTATGGTCAACGCCATGACCTTCTAAAATAATAAATCCAATATTACGTAATGATTCTCCAAACTTTTGTGCAAACTCTTTACGCTGTTCAGATGTACCATGCGTATAATCTTTTAAATTTAATGTTGTAACTAATGGTTGTTTCAACAGAAATACCCTCCTAATAGTTAAGCGCTTTCTTTTGACTCTTTTCGACAATTATAATCTATCACTCCGATATACCAAGGTCAACACGTTTCCTTTCATTTATAAAATGTTATATTTTTCTTAATTTTCAATTCATTATTATATAAAAAGGGAATTGCCCTATCATTGTCGTATTAAGATTAAGAATATATAAATTTCTCTATATTAGTTAAGGCGGTGAGTGCTCTTGTTTGAAGCTTCTATTACTAATAAAAAGGCTAGTGATTATTTGAAAGGTAATACTAATAAGTGGGAATGGAATATTAAAAAAAATAAAATTAGTCGCTCCGGCTCTTTACTTACATTACTGGACTGTTCAGAGGAAGAAATTGGATTTACGTTCGACTCCTTTTTAAAGCGGATACATTCCGATGATGTTAATGAGGTTCGTAAAGTAGTTGCCCGTACGATTGAGAATAAAACTTCCTATAAACTAGAGTATAGGTTTATAACACCTGCAGGTAGAGAATTAATTGTGCATGACCAAGCGCACACAATCTTAGATGAATTTGGTGAGGTAGAAGGTTTATCTGGTGTAATTAAAGATATTACACTTCGTAGAAAAGCTGATAAAGCTTTGTGGAAGACAGAATATAAACTAGCTGTCGCCCATAAGATTGCACGACTTGTCAGCTGGGAATACGAACCAAGTACCAATCGAATTACTTGGTCTGAAGGAATACATGAACTTTTAGGCAGTGAGCCTAGAACAATCGAACAATTTCGTTCGTATATTCATCCTAACGATTTAGATTTTGTAAAACGAATTGGTGAAGCTTCTAATTTTGGAGAACCATATAATATCGAATATCGTCTAATTAAACAAGATGGTACACAAATAAATGTATATGAACAAGCTGAGGTTTTCTTTAACTCAGATGGGAAAATCGAACGAAAAATCGGTACTCTTCAAGATATAACGGAACGGAAGAAAACAGAAGAAAGACTGTTAAACTCTGAAAAACTATCGGTTGTTGGCCAATTAGCTGCTGGTGTTGCTCATGAGATTAGGAACCCCTTAACATCTTTAAGAGGCTTTATTCAACTACTCGATGGAGGGATATCTAGTAAAGAATATTACAAAATCATGCTAGATGAATTAGATAGAATTGAATTTATTGTTAGTGAATTTTTAAACCTAGCTAAACCTCAATCTACAAACTTTGAAAATTATAACCCAGTAGAATTATTACAAGGTGTCATTTCATTACTAAAAACAGAAGCAAATTTACAAAACATTACGATCGAACTTGATATAAAAAAGGAAGTCCAAGAAATTTACTGTGAGAAAAACCAAATTAAGCAAGTTTACATAAATATGTTTAAAAACGCGATGGATGCTATGCCAAAAGGTGGTGTCATTAAAGTAACGGTTGATGTCATGCCTTGTAATTATTTATTGATTCAATTTAAGGACGAAGGAGTAGGTATTCCAAAAGAACGATTAAAGAAAATCGGTGAGCCTTTTTACTCAACCAAAGAAAAAGGGACAGGATTAGGAATCATGATTTGTGATCGAATCATTGCAAGACATGGTGGCGAAATATCTTTTGAAAGTGAAGAGAATGTTGGAACAACTGTCTCCATTTCAATACCAATTAAATAGTTAAGAAGGAAAGGACGGAAGACCGTCTTTTTTTTTGTCCTTTTTTATCTGATTACTGGCAATCACAATTCCCTTCTTTTTGCATATACTATCAAACCTTATGGGTGCCCACATTTTTATCAATAAATACGAAAAGGGTGTATTTTATGGAATTAACGATTGCGCATTGGCTATATGCATTAGTAACTTTTGTTGTCATAGTCACGATGGTATTTCGGAAAGGTGTCGTGCTACCAACTTTGTTAGGTACGTTACTCATTGCCGTTGTTTATAAAGGAAGTATTGTCGGCGGCTTTACTTCTGTTTTTAATGCAAACTTAGTAGCTGCTAAAGAACTATTTAGTATCTTTTTAATTATTACTTTTATGTTTGCATTGCTTCATGCTTTAAAGGACATTGGATCGGACCGGCTAATGATAGAGCCTATTCAAAAAATAATGAAAAATGGGCATGTTGGATTTTTAGTCCTTATCATATCTACTTTTATTATTTCTCTGTTTTTCTGGCCAACTCCAGCTGTTCCCTTAATTTGTGCGTTATTAGTACCTGCTGCAGTTAGAGCAGGTCTGCCAATCATGGCAGCTGCGATGGCAGTCGCACTTGCTGGCCAAGGGATGGCACTATCTTCGGACTACGTTATGCAAATTGCACCAATGCTTAGTGCAAAATCTGCCGGACTAGACACAGCTGTAGTTGCTGATAAGGCAATAATTTTATCCTTAATTACTGGAATTATTGCAATTTTAGCTACTTATTTAATGTTTAGGAAGAAAATGAGAAAGAAAGATGATCCTACGATTGATGTTGAATTAAGTGCATTAGGAGGAATAGGTTCATCTAATACTAAAGAAAACGAAGTTAAACCTATTAAAGACATTTGGAGTAAAGTATTTGCCTTGCTTGTACCTCTCTCCATGTTGGCAGTCATGATTTATATGGTATCAACGAAAGTAAGTAGCGGACGTATGGGAGGATTTGAAGGTGGCGATGGTGCAGCATTCATTGGTGGTGTTGCCATCTTACTTCTAGCACTCGCAACCTTATCTTTTAAAAAGGCAAGTGCTTTTGATCGGATTAGTGTTCACATTACTGAAGGATTTGTATTTGCTTTTAAAGCTATGGGACCTGTTATTCCGATCGCCGGATTTTTCTTTTTAGGAAGCAGTGACTTTGCCCCAAGTATTCTTTCATTAGGTGAAGGAGATGCCACACCTGCATTTTTATTTGACTTAGTTGCCTCTGCACAAGAACACATTCCACAAAGTTCATTTTTAACTGCCTTTGGTATTCTAGTGATTGGTATGATAACTGGTCTTGATGGCTCAGGTTTTTCTGGGTTACCACTTACAGGTGCATTATCTGGTGCACTAGCAAATGGTGCTGGATTAGACCCGGCAACACTTGCAGCAATTGGGCAAATGGGTGCTATTTGGACTGGTGGAGGAACATTAATTGCTTGGTCATCACTTGTTGCTGTTGCTGGTTTTTGTGGCGTATCGGCACTTGATTTAGCAAGGAAAAACTTCTTCCCCGTGTTACTAGGATTAATTGCCTCAACAGCAATTGCCGTATTATTTCTATAGCTTCGTTAAAAATCCCGCTTTAAGTAAGCGGGATTTATTTATTGCAAAATTTATTGTTTAGACCTGTATTCAAAAAGTACTAGATAGAAAGTAAAACTATAATATTAAAATGCTTTATTTAGCTCATAAGTAGGTTGGTTTTTGTTAATTTCTTCATTTCTACTTTTAACTAAGGCTTCCTGAACACTTTCTTCCATTGAAAATTCCGTATCATTTGCAGGTGAAATATTGGACTGAGCTTGTAACACCTTTTTAATATTTTCTTCCTGCTGCTTATTTTCCTTTAGTGACAACCGACTCAAACCTCCTTTTTCCCTTTTCGTTATCGTAACCTTCGATAATTATCATTATTCATATGTAATATACATAAAGACATCAGAAAGAATTAAAACATAAAAGAGGTGGCCAAATGACCACCTCAAGTAATTATATTTTTAGTAGTTGCTCCAAGAAGCACCAACAATTATTAACAAGATAAATAACACAACGATTAAGGCAAATCCGCCACCAAGTCCGTATTCAGACATTGATCATTCCTCCTAATTTTTATTTATTGTTACAGTTATACTTTATGTGTGAGGTCCCAATGTCGTAATAGGTCATTAGCGGAGTTTTTCTTATTGCTTAGTAGAACGGAAAGAATGGGAAAAAGAAGCGTCGAATTCCGAAAAACGGGAAGCGGAATCGTCTAAATCGACGGAATCGTCTACGATAAGGGTAGCCATAGCCTCCATAACCGTATCCTCCGTATCCGCCATACCCTCCGTATGTGCGATCAAAGTCGTCATCCTCATCTAGATCATCATCATCACGATTTTCTGGCATATCACCGACTGGAACTAGCATGTAAACATTTTTATCATCTACTTTTTCAATAATTCCATCCTGCATTTTTCCATCTTTCATTTCCATCATAACGAAGTATAATTGATATTTTTTGCAATGGTCATGCATTTCCTTTTCACTTAATTCACCCATACCATCATATGGCATCATTCCTCCTTGTGGCATCATTCCTCCTTGTGGCATCATTCCTCCTTGTGGCATCATTCCTCCTTGCGGCATCATTCCTCCTTGTGGCATCATTCCTCCTTGTGGCATCATTCCTCCTTGCGGCATCATTCCTCCTTGCGGCATCATTCCTCCTTGCGGCATCATTCCTCCTTGCGGCATCATTCCTCCTTGCGGCATCATTCCTCCTTGCGGCATCATTCCTCCTTGCGGCATCATTCCTCCTTGCGGCATCATTCCTCCTTGCGGCATCATTCCGCCGTATGGCATATTCATGTTTGTCTCATGATTCATTCAATAATCACTCTCTTTCTTATTAATTTCAAAATATCATATTCATCCTTTAGGTATTTGTTTATGAAATGGGCTTTTCCTATGTAAAAAAACCTCCCTAAACAGTGAGAGAGGCTATACAATTGAATGTTTCACCAAAAAAATCCGAAGGGATATGCCGCAATTGAAACCACTGCTGCCAGTGCGAGTGCTCCTGCCGCTACTCCAAATCCGAAACCAAATCCTCTGCCAAAATCTCCATACCCATAACTAAAACCGCCTAAGTCACGTTCCAATGGTCGAAAGAACACATGTGTCTCAGAAACCCGTTCGACTACCCCACGGTGAACTTCACCATACCGATCATATATTTCTACTGGTTTACCAATATAACGGCAACATTCATGATAAATTTCATAACTCATTTATTAAGCAATTCTCCTTTCTATAAGCATCGTTAAATTAAATCTCCGTACTATAGTATGACTAGATGTACAAGATGTATGGGACAATCTCCATAGGCATATACGGAAATTAAAGAATATTATTACTATTTGTACATTAAAATGGTAAAATAGAGTGACTAGAAGGAATTTTTTGTTAACATTAATTTCTAAAGGACGGGTAATATGTTAAAGCCTATGAAGAAAGATGCTAGTGATGATATCGTTTCCCTAAGCCATTTACCTTTAGGTGCTCATGTTTTATATACTTATACTGATGCGAATAAGTATATTGAAAATGCTGTAGCATTTATTTGTGATGGTCTTAAACTAATGCAGCACGTTGTTTTCATTGATAGTTCATCCCACATTAAAATGGTTAAGGAACATTTAATTAATAAAGGATTTGAGTCTAAAATTCGCAATGTCCTGTTTGCAGAAAATAAGGACTTTTATTATTCTAAAGAAGGATTTGTAACTGAACATATCCAATCAAATTTCTTTTCAGTAACTGAGCCATTATTAGATAAAAAAGTTACGCTTCGCACGTGGGGAAATACAATTTGGAACGATGAGAAATCGCTTTTAGAAAAACTTAAACATTACGAATCTGCTTGTAATGAATTTATTAACCTACAAAAAACACTTACAGTCTGTTCTTACAATGGATTAAAATTACCTGCATCTATTCATATTGAATTAGAAAAGCTTCATTCTTATGTAATGACTGATGATGATATTACTAACTCCAAGACATATAACCAGCAAAACACCTCCTCTCAGATCCACTCAAAAATGTTAGAAACATTAAATAAAAAATTAATTAGTTCTCTGAGACAAACACAAAATGAATATAAATTTATTTCAGATTATTCCTTGAACTTAATAACTAAGGTATCAAAAGATGGACGTCTTTCATTCATTTCTAATACATCGTTCATTTTACTTGGATTTAGTCCAATTGAGTTATTAGGAAAAAAAGTAAAGGAATTCATTCATCCAGAAGACTATAAAACGCTAAAAGAAATGGATCCGTGGATGCAAGAACATCTTTTGCATTTAAACTATCGGGTTAAGAAGAAAGATGGAAACTATTTATGGATGAGAGCGGCAATAAACGTTGTTCGCAATTCCATTACAAACGAAGCCGAAGAAATAATTTTTTCTGCGGTTGATATTTCGAAGGAAAAATCCTTAACTGAAAGTTTACAAGAAAGTGAATTAAAGCTTGAGACAAACAAGAAAATTTTACAAGATCTTCTCGACCAAATTCCTGAAGCCATATTCATTGGTAATAATGGAAGAATGAAATATTTAAATCCAGTAGCAGCAAACCTACTCGAGGCAGATGCTAGCGAATTAATTGGAAAGAAATCAGTAGACTATGTTCATCCTGATTATGTTGACGTTGTCGATAAGCGAATTAAAAAAGTTCAAAGAGAAGGAAAATCAATAGATTTTTTAGATCAAAAAATAATTACTGCCAAAGGAAATGTTGTTGATGTCGAAGCTAAAACAATTCCTTTTGAATATAACGGCACCCCGTCTTCTTTAACTGTTGTTCGAAATATTTCACAGAGACTATTAAACCAGGAACTTGCTTTAAAGTCTGAAAAGTTAACAGTAGCTGGCCAATTAGCGGCAGGAATTGCCCATGAAATAAGAAATCCACTTACTTCTATTAAAGGGTTTTTACAGTTATTGAAAGCAGGAACGATTGATATTGCAAACTATTATAATATTATGGCGAACGAAGTAACGCGCATTGATACTATTTCTAGTGAACTACTTGTACTAGGGAAGCCAATTAGTACAACATATAAGCTTGAAAACATTTTCACATTAGTAAGTGAAGTGAAAGTTCTATTAGAAACGCAGGCGATAATGAAAGGAATAAATATTGAACTAGATATACCTGAAACAGTGGCTGCTACTATCAAATGTAATGCCACACAGATGAAACAAGTTTTTATTAATATACTCAAAAACGCTATAGAAGCAATGAATGAAAACGGTAATATCTATGTAAAAGGGCATATAAAAGCCAACAAGGCCATTATAAAAATTACAGATGAAGGACCAGGAATACCGCAAAACATCATTAAAAAATTAGGCGAACCCTTTTTCACAACAAAAGAAACTGGTACAGGTTTAGGACTAATGATTTGTTACAACATTATCGAACATCATAAAGGTACTATCTCGGTAGAAAGTAATCCTAATAAGGGCTCTACTTTTACTATAACTTTACCATTGAAGGAGAATTGTGATGAATAGTGAGTTATACGAAAAGATTAGTAAACTTGAACAAGAAATACTAACGAAAAAAGAGCAATTAGTAAAACTTAAAAAGGCAATACCTGAAACAAAAGTCGAAAACTATCTATTCTCCTTACCTAACAACGAAAAAGTTTCATTAGCAGAGTTATTTTTAGATAAAGAAGAATTGTTTGTTGTGCATAATATGGGAAGTAGCTGCTCATATTGTACGATGTGGGCTGACGGCTTTAATGGCATTTATCACCACCTCGTAAAAAAGGCACCTTTTGTTGTAACTTCTCCTGATTCCCCTGAGTTTCAAGAAGACTTCGCTGCTTCACGCGGTTGGAAGTTTCCTTTACTATCTACGCAAGGGAATACGTTCAAAGAAGATATGGGCTTTGAAAAAGATGGCTACTATTATCCAGGTGTTTCTACATTTAGAAAAGATGCTGAAGGGAATATCTATCATCATGCGAAAACATCATTAGGACCTGGTGATGACTATTGCGCAGTATGGCATTTACTAGATTTATTACCTTCAGGAAGAGATGGTTATGAAGCTACGAAGCGGATTTCTGAGTCCTCAAGCTATGAACTTGCAAATAATGTTGCTGTTCAAGTTAAAAATTATTCTAAGGCTATAAACTTTTATGAAAATATTATTGGAATGACTGTCCATGCTAAAAGTGATTTCGAATCACACCTCTCGTTAAGTGGAACAAACTTTTATATAGAGGATAGTATTGAAGGAAATACTTTCTTTGATTTTGCTGTGGATGATATTAAAAAAGCAAAAGAAACGCTCCTTGAAAATGGCTGTGTAATTACGAAAGAATACAGTAAGAACAGTGTGATGATTGCAGACCCTTACGGATTAAAATTTCATCTCTTTGAAGTGAGAAATTGAAGTTATTCCATATTTTATACTTTTACTTTTACTTCTTAAAAAATCCAAACAATGATGGTTTGGATTTTTTATTTTATTTTTATGAAATTTTGAAATGCAATTCCAAACCTTCTTTTTCCAAGGGAGCGGACTCATTTCTAGCTTTTCTTCACCTTAATTTATATAATTCATAGTTCGTCCATTCTTTCGGTAACAGTTGCTTGTACTTACTGCTTAAGAATCTGTCATCTACTAAAACAATTTTTCCTCGATCATTTTCTGTCCGAATTAACCTTCCCCCTGCTTGTAACACTTTGTTCATACCAGGATAAACATAAGCAAAATCATAACCATTTTTACCAATGGAATCAAAGTATCGCTTCATTAAATCACGTTCGAAAGAAAGTCTCGGTAAACCTACTCCTATGATAAACACACCACTTAGCCGCTCTCCCTTTAAATCGATTCCCTCTGAAAAGATGCCTCCCAAGACAGCAAATCCTACTAATGTATTGTTATTCTCGGCATCATAAGAAGCTATAAAGTCTTCACGTTCCAGTTCTGTCATACTACTATGTTGTACAATTGTTTCGACTTCAGGTGCTAAACTTACAAACTCTGAATAAACTTCTGATAAATAGTGATAGGATGGAAAGAAGATAAGATAATTCCCTTTTACCCTCGTCTCTTTAATTAACATGTTAACCAAATCTAATTTCGTCAAATCCCTATCTTTAAACCTCGTTGAAATTGGTTGAATATAAACCTTTGCTTGATCTGCTGTAAATGGTGAGTTGATGCTAACTGCATAATTATCATTACTTATACCTAACATCTCTTGATAATACAAAAAAGGTGACATTGTTGCAGAAAAAAATATTTTTGAATGAAAGCCTTTTGCCATTTTTTGCAGAAGATGTGAAGGGTCAATACAAAACATTTTTATTTTTATATCTTCTTCCTCTACTTCAACATACGTAATAAAGCGCTCATCGTATAAAGGAGCAACACGTAAAAATCCTAAGGCAGAAAAATATCCTTGTAATAATGCTTCTCCTTCTTGCCCTGTTCCATTTAAAGAGAGTTCTTGTTCGGCAATAAACACAAATGAGTCTACCAACGTAATAATTTCTTCTTGCATTTCCTTATAGGAAAGATTTTTCTCTTTTCCAGCTTCCCTTTTTAGCAATTCGAAATAATATACGATTTCACAAACTACTTCATATAAATTATTATTTATACTTTTATATGCTTGTTGAATCTGTTGAAATAATGACAGATTAAGTTCTGCTGAATACATGTCTCTCCCGCGATCAACGAGCTGATGTGCTTCATCTATTAAAATTGCAGTCTTTTTCTTTTGCTCTTCATACTGTCGTTTTAAAGAAACTCGAGGATCAAAAATATAATTGTAGTCGCAAATAACAACATCAACAATGTAAGCGAGATCAAGTGAAAATTCAAAAGGGCATACACGATGTTTACGGGCATATTTTTCAATTACCTCTCGTACCATAATTGTCTCACTCTTTAAAATGTCTAAAATTGCTGCATTTATCCGATCAAAATGCCCGTTTGCGAATGGGCAAGTCTCACTTTGACATAACATTTTCTCATTAATACATGCCTTTTCTTTTGCAGTGATCGTAACAGAATGAATGACTAACTTATCCTTTGCCATTAAGGAAAGTGATTCTTCTGCAACCGTTCGTGTAATCGTTCTTGCTGTTAAATAAAAAAACTTTTGTAATGCACCTTCGCCTATTGCTTTTAAAGCAGGAAATGTTGTTGAAATTGTTTTCCCTACACCTGTAGGTGCATTCGCAAATAATTGTTTTTTATCAAGTATTGTTTTGTATACGGCACCAGTAAGCTTCCTTTGCCCTTCACGATATGTTTCAAATGGAAAAGTCAATTGTTTAATACTTTCATTCCTTCTAGCTTCATGTTGCTTTAACAGCTCTGCATACGGTGCATACTGCTCAACAACGACAAACACAAAATGCGATAATTCTTCTATCGTAAACGCTTGTTGAAATCTTTTGACTTCATTCGTTTTTGCTTGAACATATGTCAATTGAACCTTTATTTTATTTTTATCATGAGACGCGCAATACATATACGCATAAAACTTAGCTTGTGCCCAATGAACAGGATGGGTATCGCTAGTAATTTGGTTAATGTCAGCAGAAGTAGATTTTATTTCATCGATTGTAACTTCATCTCCGTCAAAAAGGAGACCATCACATCTTCCATCAATATGGTATTCTAGCTCTCGATGAGTAATTGTTGTTTGTAAGTAGACTTCTTTTTCAGCATTTTCATCATATGTTCTTTGAATACTTTGATGAATTCTCGTTCCTTCTGCCATTGCAGTCATTGAACGCATGCCTTCTTCAATACTTCCAGATCGAAACACATGTTCAACTAGAAAGCGTACAGATATTTTCACATTTTCTTTCATACCATCACCTAACTCTATTTTAACAGGTAACTTTCAATAACTTTGCATTTAATTTACAAATAAAAATAATCCTCCACTCTATCTAGCGAGCGGAGGAATACTATCACACAAATTGAATGCCTTTATTATTGTGTTAGTAATGTTTTTTAAATTATTACTCATCTTTTTTCTTACGAGAGAAAAGTTTCTGCTTAATTCCTTTTGTAGCCTTTGAAGTTGTATCCACAGTTTTATTAATTGCATCATTACCAGTATCGGAAACTTTTTTAATGACATTGGATGAAGCGTCAGCAGTTTTCCCAACTAGACCGCCTTCTCCTGATACTGATTTTACAATTTTATTAGATGTATCGACAGTTTTATGAACTAAATCATTCGCTTCGTCCGTGACATTCTTAATGATATTTTTGCTTTTATGATCGTTTGACATGTGCTTCACTCCCTTCGAGGCACTCTATATATCCCTATGGGCTTTCATTAGAGTTATTACAGACCTGAATGGAGTGTATGTTTGTCTTGCGCCGTTCAAGTACTGATACGAAAGGAATGAATTTTCTTAAAAAAATTATGCTTGATTACTATAAATAACGGCAACTACTAATAAAATAATGATAATTGATATTGAAAGTAACGCATATCTTCTGGAATTATGTGCTCGTTGAATTTCCTCATATTTTATAGGACGAATTCCTGTTAAAGAAAAGACGATAATTGCCGATAGAAGAATTGAAGTTATATTAGCTAAAAGTAATAACAATGCCCCAAATGCTTCAGCTAACATTAATGAACCTAGAGACATTCCTAACACAACCGTTGGTGGCAATAATGCCACGGCAACCATTACCCCTACTAATGATCCTGGTAACCTTTTTAAAATTGCTAATGCGCCTGCTGCACCTGATGCTAAAGCTAAAATCATATCACCAACATCAACATACGTTCGTGATAAAAACTCATGACTATTTTCTGGGTATTCAAAAATAAAGCTGAAGATAATTGAAACACCTAATGCTAAGAAAATACCCATGACAACGGATAGGAAGGAATGCTTCGCTAATTTATAATCCCCTAATATAGAGGAGAATGCCAAGGCAATTACTGGTCCAAGCAATGGAGCAATTACCATCCCTCCAATAACGACAGCAGTGCTATTTTTTATTAAACCTAAGGCTACAACAACCGCAGAAAGCATCACGAATAATGCATACGTTAAATTGGCTCTACTCATTCCTTCGATATGTAAATATAATTCATGGCGACTAGCTCGTTGTATTTTCCTTCTTTGCTTTTCTTTTACTTTATTAGGCCTTTCATCTTCTCCTGTTTTTCTTTTTATATGTGTTTGCACAGGAAATAAAATAATTTCAAAGCCATCGATAAGATTTGAAGCACTTTCTAAATAATTTAATATTTCTTCGGAGTCTTCCGTTTTCACAAGAAGCCTAAGCAAGAGTTGATCGTCATCTAACTCACGCGTGCGATATGATACGACAATAAATTTTTTTAATTTCGCATCTACTTGTTCAAAATACTTTTTTGGTAAATATGCTTCTATTAGTTGTAGAGACATGTTTAACGCCTCCTATCGTTTATTAAAAATAGTATGCCAAAATATACTAATTTCTTCTTTCTATTTTATCATAGAAATACGCAGTAGTAATTTTCTTCACTTCTTTACTCAATAATACAATTGCTATGACATTTGGAATGACAATTACCGCTAAAAGTAAATCCAAAAGTTCCCAGACAAACTTTAAACCACCGACCGCCCCTATGTAAATTGCTACTAAATAAACGAAGCGCATGAACCATTTTGCTTTCATTCCAAAAAGCTGTTCCGCTTGTAGTTCACCATAATAAATAATGACCCCAATGGTTGCTAATACAAAAAAGATTAATAGCACTGCTAAAATAATTGAACTCCAATAATCCCCGATACTTGTTGCAATAGCTTGCGCTGCCATTGTTGCTGCTTCCTCTACCTTAACTTTTTTCCAAACCCCAGTAATAATGACTGTAAAGCCTGTCAGAGAACAAATGACAATCGTATCGATAAAAACTGCAATTATTCCCCAAAATGCTTGTTTAGGAGGTTGGTCCGTATTCGCTGAAGCATAAGCAATTGCAGATGTTCCCATGCCTGCTTCACTCGTATATAATCCTCTCGCTAACCCCCAGCGCATCGCTTGAATAACACCAGCTCCAGCAAAAACTCCTATACCAGCAATAGGTGTGAAAGCACTCTTTATAATAAGTAAAAACGTTTCTGGAATTAGCTTTCCATTACTCACAATTACATAACTTGTCAGCAGTACGTAGCTTATAACAAAAATAGGTAATAACTTTGCACTTATTTTCCCAATTCGTTCAATTCCACCCCATATGACTAAAGCCGTAATAAAAACAAATACAATGCCTGTAATAGATAAAGAAATAGAAAAATCACTTTTTAAAGTCGTCGAGATCGAGTTCGACTGAACCATAACACTTGGTATCACTTCCAACATTAATCCAAAAGCATATAGAAATCCGATCCATTTCCACCCTAAGCCATTCGTTATGTAGAACCTTGGACCTCCAATCCATTTTCCATCTTTATTTTTCTCGCGATACTTTATTCCTAAAACAAGTTCGGTATAAATTGTCGACATCCCAAAAAAAGCGACGACCCACATCCAAAACAAAGCACCAGGCCCACCTAACGCTATTGCGATTGGGACACCAACGATATTAGTTGCACCTGCTGTGGCGGATAAAGCAGACGTAAATGCTTGAAATGGTGTGATCCCTTCATTATTTTTAGTATTTTGATTTTTTTTCTTATGAGTGAAAATTTCTCCAATTGTTGCTCGAAAAATATGCCTAGCATGTCTTATAGGTAAAAAACCTAACCGAATTGTAAGAAGGATTCCTGAAAGTAACAGCAAACTAATCATTGGAAATCCCCAAAGAAATTCCGAGATTGTTGTAATAGCAGTTTTCATATGTAATTATCCGCTCCTAACGTTTTCTTCCCTTTTTTAATATTTGAAGATAAAGTCAATCTATTCCTCACATAATGCGAAGAAAGCTGTAAATAATAAAGGTGATAAAAATGAAGGGGGATTTTTTTATGCAAGGACAACAAAATGGAATGAATTCATCGATGCAAACCTCACCAACAATGCCAGCAACGATGCGTCATGGAGGGCATGAAGTTTTTGATGTTCATGAGGTTCTATCAACGTTAATTTCAACTTTAGACCAATATTTATTATTTCAAGAACAAATTCAATGTCCCGAACTGAAAGGAATTTTACAAAGACAGCATCAATTTATTACGCAAACTTATAACACCGCCGTTGATTGTTTCACAACTGGACAAGATCCAACCGTACCAACGCAAAGTTATAAAATGCTGCAAAATAATGATGTAATTTATGGCTTAAAACCAGCGCAACCACAAAAACCTGCACAGTCTGTTGCAGAAATTAATGAACAAACGATTTCCACTTCAGCCCTTGGCCTCGTTAAATCTGCGGCTACGTTAATGGCAATGACGTCACTTGAAATGACAAATCCAGTCGTCCGTCGTGTAATTGCAGATAGTGTTCCTAATTTTATCGAAATGTCATATGAGCTTTTCTTATATATGAATAAGAAATCCTATTATCAAGTTCCACAATTAACTATGCAAGACATGCAAATGATGGTTACGAGTTATACGCAATCGCAACAACAGATGCAAATGCCAAATTAAAAAAGCTTAAAGCTAAGAAAAAAAACTGCACCTTCAATTGTTAGAAATACTCTAACAAAAGGTGCAGTTTATATTTAATCTACCTATTCATTATTTCCAACTACAGTACTTCTTCTTTCAAACATTACTACAACGCGCCAAACACCTTTCATTCTGCCTATTTTCCGTTGAATACCAAGTTCTTGAAATCCAAACTTTTTATGTAAGTGTATACTCGTTTTATTTTCTGGAAAAATCCCTGCAAATAACGTCCAAAATCCTTTATCCTCAGAACATGTAATTAATGCTTGAAGTAACTTACTTCCTGTTCCTTTTCCACTAGCATTAGGATGTACATAAATGCTTACTTCTCCTACACCACGGTATACTTCACGATTTGAAGTGCGACTTAATTTACACCAGCCTAATATCTTTTGATTATCATGAGCGACTAGTAAGCAGTCTTTTACAGCGCTTTCCACGAAATATTCTAATGATGGAGTAGCTATTTCAAACGTTGCTTGTCCAGTTTTAATACCCAATTCGTAAATAATTTTTACTTGCTCCCAATCACTTTCTTCAAATTTCCGTATCTCAGCCAAATTCTTCTCTCCTAGTAATCTATTGTTATTTTTGCTTTATCTTATAAGGTTGCTCGAATAAATTCAATCGCAAACCCTACGCCGAACCAAAATAAACAAAAGCCTGCTACAAAAGTAATCATACGTAAGAGTCGATCTTTGACTAATTCACGTCCAAAATGAACCGTAAAAGCAATGTTTAAATTCCATAAGATTATGCCAATAAAGATTGCCATACTTAATAATACCGAAGTAGCAAGTGTTTCCTTTTTAGACAATGTTGCTAATGTTGATCCATATACCCCAAACCAAAAAACTATATTAATAGGATTAACTAATGCGATAAAAAAACCTGTTAGATATGCGTTGGATATTCGCACATGTTCTTCTGCCAGATTGGACATTACCTTTATTCTTTTTATACTACTTTTCATACTAGAAATCCCTAAATACATAAGCATTATTGCTCCTATTGCATACATCGCTAAAACAACTACTTTATGTTGCATAAATTGACTAGCACCAAAAAATATAAGAATTAAAAATAGGAAATCAGCTGTAACGCCACCTAAACCTACTAACCAAGATTGCCAAAAGCCGTCGGTGATACCACGTTTAATCATTTCAAAATTAATTGGCCCTACCGGAGCAGCTAAACTAATTCCTAGCACCGTAAATTTTATGAATAATAATAGAAAATCCACTTCTATACAACTCCTACCACTTGTCCTACTTCACTATATGCAGGACTCGCAATCATATATTCATAAATCAAACATGCCTAGCGTAAAATGTATCATTGCGAATGTTGAAGGGAGTGCTATAAAAGCAATCATGAAAATATCAGAAAGCTACCAAGCTAATCAATCAGTCTTAGGGGATCTGCCCCATTGGGGTAACCAAGCATTTAAAAGTTTCACAAACGATTTATTAAGTGAAGAAAATCCCTTCCCGTGTATTTTAGGTGTTGAAGGTATGAAAGCAGGTCAATTGCGTTTTTGTTTTATTGACTCGACAGAAGATGAATCAGCTCTAAAAAATCTGGCATCCCACTTAACACATTACTTACAACATTATAAAAAGATTGGGAAAAACACCTCTTTTGTTGCATTTTTTAAGCCTGATGACTTAAAGACAATGGAGCAATATGAAAAACAATTTTGGGGTATTTTACAAGCGCTACATAAATACGATAATCAACCTTGGCCAAAGGAAGTTCCGAAAGATCCTAACAATCCACTATGGGAGTTCAGCTTTCAAAATGAACCGATATTTGTCGTATGCAATACACCCGCTCATGAAAAGAGAAAAAGTCGGTATAGTAGTACATTTATGATGACCTTCCAGCCCCGTTGGGTGTTTGAAGGGATGAACGCTCAAACAAAAAAAGGACAAAAAGTGCAAAAAATTGTCCGTGACAGACTTAAAAAATATGACAAAATCAAGGCACACCCTGAACTAAATTGGTATGGTGATCCAGAGACGAGAGAGTGGAAGCAATATTTTTTACGTGATGAAAATGATTCGACTTTAAATAAATGTCCTTTTCATACTTCTTTAAAGGAGGAAAGAAAAATGCCGATGACGAAAGTAACAATTGAAAAAAACGTCGGTGGTACGATGGAAGAAGTCGTTAGAGAGATACTTCCTGAAGCAACAAGTTATGTAGAAATACAAAATGATGCTCCTCATCAAGAACACCCTACTCATACACATCCAACAGATGAAATTTTACACATATTAGAAGGAACGATTTATTTTACAATCGGAGAAGAGACAACGTTATGTCATCCTGGTGACCGCATTTACTTACCGAAGGAAACTGTTCATGGATCAAAAGCCGGACCTACAGGGTGTTTATATGTCATCTCCATTCAAAAATAGTAACTGGAGGTTTCAAATGAATGTTGCACTTTTATTAATTGATGTACAAAAAGCGTTTCAAGATAGTAAGTGGGGGAATCGAAATAACCTTAATGCAGAAGAAAACATGTTACAGTTGCTAAAGGCATGGCGCCAAAGTAATATGCCAATCATCCATATCCAACATGCTTCAACAGATGAACATTCTCCGCTTCACCCATCAAAGCCTGGGTATGAACTTAAAGATGGCTTTGAGCCACATAGAGGTGAAAGTCATTTCACAAAAAATGTGAATAGCGCATTTATTGGAACCGATTTAGAAAAAAGACTAAAAAAACTTGGCTGTACTGATATTGTCGTAATTGGATTAACAACGCAACATTGCGTTTCTACAACGACAAGAATGGGCGCAAACCTCGGTTTTCATATGCATGTTGTAAGTGATGCAACTGCTGCTTTTGAATTAACATCTTTTGATGGTAAGCAGTATAGCGCAGAGGAAGTTCATCATGCGGCTTTAACAAATCTTCACAATGAGTTCGCAACAATATTGACGACGGAAAAGGCTATTGAAACTTTTATTGCAAATAAATTGCTAAAATAAAACAAATGTCCTTTTTAGGACATTTGTTTTTTTATTTACCAGATTGGGTGGATTTTTTTTATTTGACCGCGGATTTCACCGCCAGGATTTTGCTCGGTATGAACATTTACATACGTGTTTCCTTTTTCCATCGCTTTTATTAACTCTTTCACACTATCAATTCCAACATTATTGTCTACGATATCTTCATCTTTAATAATCCCTTGAACAACGCCTTGTCGTGTTGAGATACCTTCTTGTTCAGCTAGTGTGGCAACATCGGCACCGAATAAAAATGCTAGGACAGGTCCGTTTTCATCTCTTTCTCCAAAATGAATATGCGCTTGGACTAAATCGCGAATGTTATTTACTTCTAAGAAAAACTTCAATTTCGTTTTTTTCTTATTCGTTACAAACTTAGCGATTCCAAAGGCGTTTGAACGTACTGGTGGAACTTCATTTCTTCCTCTTAAACGTGCTACAAAAAACTCACTCATAAAACTTCACCTCCTAATTTTTAAGATATAATCATCTTATTCAGAAAGTGAAAAAAGGCTTGGTCTCAATGACCAAGCCAACTAAAATTAGATTTTTTAACCTATAAGCTATCAAAATATTATTTAGATATAAATTGACGATTTATTAAGTCTGAGAAATCAGGCTGTTCTTTTAAAAACTTTAAGTGGAATGAAGAGTCAGCAAACGCTTGGATTGCTTCTTGATTAACTTCATATGTGAATCCAATTCGATTCCAAGCACTATCAATTACTGCTTTACTAAGCTCTTGCCCGGTAATTTCTTTTATCGCTTTAAGCGTAATTTCTTTCGCTTTTTCCGGACTTTCATTAATAAAAGCTGTTGCTTCCATATGAGCATCAACAATTTTTTGAACAAGTGCAGGGTTTTCATTAATTAACGTTCCTGAAGTTACTAGTACAGAAGCTGGTAATGTTTTACCAAAAGAAATTTCATCTGTATCAATGATTACTTTCGCACCTGTTTCTTGCTCTAAAACAGATGCCCAAGGTTCTGGTGCTACCGCAATATCAACTTTTCCAGCTAAAAACATTTGCACATATTGAGAAGGCTTTCCAGTTACGTGGCTCATCGACCCACCAATTCGATTTGAAGTAATCCCTAGTTCTTTTAAATATGTTTCGGCTTGCACATCATGAGTACAACCAACTCGAGGAGTTATAAACGTTTTTCCTGGAAAGTCATTCACTGAATTTATTCCACTATCTTTTCTAGCAAGTACTACTGTACCACCTGTAGATCCACCAGCAATGATTTTCACATCTGCGCCAGTAGAATAGTAGTTCATCGCTGGACCTGGCCCAACTAAACCAGCATGTATTTCACCTGTCGTTAAAGCTAACATAAACGAAGATCCATCTGGGAATGTACGATATTCAATAACTGTTCCATCACCTAAATGTTTTTCGAAGATGCCGTTCTCTTTCGCTACCATAGCTGGTACGTGATTTATATTTGGAAAATATCCAATAATAATCTTTTCATCTGTTGCACCGTTTTTCGTGCCACATCCTGCAAGAATCCCCGCAAATGTAAATAATGCTGTTAATACTAATAAGGTTTTTTTCATTTTAATTTCCTCCGATTATGAATTTAAGCCCCATCGCTTCATGACGGACTTTTCGATACGTTGAAAGACAAGTTGATCGGCAATTGCACCGATTACTCCGATAATAATCATTACTCCAACTACAAGAGCCATATTGTTGTAATCTGATGCAAAACGTAATGTGTAGCCTAGCCCAGGACCTGTGCTTAATAATTCACCGGCCATTAATGCACGCCACGCGAATGCCCAAGCAAGTCTTGCTCCTGTTACGACATATGGAATGGAGGCTGGAAAAATAACACGAATAAATAAGTCAATTCCCTTAACTCCCATCGTTTGTGCCGCTCTTATATAAAGAGGTGAAACATTTTTTACACCAGTACGGATATTGAGGGTCATTACAAATGTCCCACCTAAAACTACGATAAAAATTATTGCCGTTGTATTTAAACCAAACCATAGTGCCGCAAGTGGAAGCCAGACAATACTTGGGACACTTTGAAAAGCTAAAATTAATGATCCTAGTGTGTCATCTGCTGTTTTCGATTTTGCCAATAATATACCTAAACTAGTTCCTAAAATTAATGCAATTCCAAGTCCTAATAATAAGCGTTGAAAACTGGCTTCTAACGCATAAATTAATGTTTTATCTTGAAAACCGGTCACTAACGAATCTAAGACTTGTGAAGCTCCGGGAAAGAAAACGGAGTTCCAAAGATTTAGACGGAAACCACTTTCCCATAAAGCTATTACTATTGTAAAAAATATTAGCCTTTTAATTGTTGGAGTCATATTTTAATTCCTCACTTGCTACTTTGTCGATTTCTGTTTTTAAAAAGCTCATAATATGTTCCTCGAGCGCAACCATTTCTGCCTTTTTCCTTGGCCTTGGAATATCGACCTTGATATCTTCTAAAACCATACCAGGTCTCGTTGCCATCACGAGAATTCGATCTGAAAGTTTAATAGATTCCGTAATACTATGTGTTACAAATAGTACGGTTTTCTTCGTTTCAATCCAAATACGTTCCAGTTGATCGTGTAATAATGAGCGCGTTTGTTCGTCTAATGCGCCAAACGGTTCATCCATTAAAAGTACTTCCGGGTCCATTGCAAGTGCTCTAGCTATTGCAACACGTTGCTGCATCCCACCAGACAATTCATGCGGATAGTGAGAAAGGTAGTTTGATAGTTGGACCATTCGCAAATAATGAAGTGCTTTTTCTTTCGCTTTTTTATTATTCATTTCTTTTTTTAATGGAAACATGACATTATCCAAAACGTTTAACCATGGAAAAAGTGCTGCTTGTTGAAAGACCATACCTCGATCCTTCCCAGGTTTCGTAATCGTTTTGCCGCCAACAGTTACCACACCGGCAGTTGTCGTAGTAAGACCGGCGACAATATTTAATAACGTCGACTTTCCACATCCCGAAGGACCAAGAATGGAAACGAACTCACCTTTTTCTATCGTTACATTAATGTTTTTTAATATATCTACAGTGACTTTCTCTTTATTCGAAAATTGTTTATTTAAGTCTTTTATGTTTATAAACATATGCTCACCCTTTTTAATTCATACCTACTTTATCGGAATACATGGTTTTAATTATAGTATGATTTTTATGAAAGTCAAGTGAGGAATATTTTCCATCAAAAGAAGGCTTGTTGTTCTCCTATGCACAGGGGATGAGGGAGTGAATTTAACTGTGTAGCAACATATTTAAATGTGCAAAGGGCTGTTCAGAAAATCAGTTTTTACTGACTTTCTAAACAGCCCCTTGTTAATATTACTTTAATACATAATCTGCTAATACTTTTTGCAGTTCATAAATATTTAAGTTTTTATTAAATTGTTTTTGCAAAGGAGTACTACTACCAGATATCCAAATCTTTAATTCTGCATCTAAATCAAAGCTACCCGCTGTCTCAATACTAAAATGCGTTATATTTTTATATGGAATCGAATGATATTCTGTTTTCTTACCTGTTAGCCCTTGTTTATCAACTAACACTAACCGTTTATCTGTAAATATAAACATGTCTCGAATTAATTTGTACGCCTTTTCCACTCTTTCATTTGTAGCTAGTATATTTCCATACTCACGTGTTACATCTTCAATATTTACTTCAGATGCATTCCCAAGCATTCCATTAAAAATCCCCATCATTATCCCCCTTATTATTTTCCGCTATAAGTAACACTTCTTTACCTATCTTTGTATTCCTCTAATTGCAACTATTGCACCACTTGGAATCCTGTCATTTTCCAAGGTAATGACTCGTATGTTTTTATAAAAGTAAAGCTAAATGAGACTGTTTCATCATAGCTTTGATTGGCATCTTTATATTTAAAACTTTTAGAAACCGTTGCTCTCGCTTCGTTCCCATTTATTTCATCAATGGTTATGCTATTTACGACTACCTCACTAAATTCATATGCCTCAAATATTCCTTTATAATAATCAAAAATACTATTATATTGCTTTGATCCTGCTTGCAATGAGAACGTGCTCATACAGCCATCAAAATCTTCCGCTAACTCCGCTAACATTAAAAAATAAATCGTTCTTTCTATTTCCGCTTCATCCGATTTATCTGCAATATTTCCTAAAACAATTTGATCAATGACATCAATATCTGGGTGTGTGTAGCCAGCTTCTTTTAACGTTATAAAATCATCTGCAATTACATCTGACATTCGCTGCCCATTATAATCAAAATCTTTTAAATAGCGATACCATGAAAACGCACTCTTGAATTGATCTGTTAATAAGAATCCATGTGCTAAATTCAATTGGACAATTTTGTTTGTAACATCATATTGATACGCCTTTTCACTAGAGGAGATTGAATCTTTCGGCAAATTATTCAACAGTTGATACCAAGATAAATTTCCGTACACTTCACTCAAAATTTCATTATCGTCATATCCATTTCGATTAATTAATTCTTCAAAAATAGTAACACTATCGACACTGTCTTCTAGTGAATAATAAGTGAAGTTCAAGTCAGCTTTTACTGCTGCCATTAAGTTTGCCAAATATCCTTCTGCAATACGCGCATCAATGCTCCCATTATAGTGATAAAGTATTTTTGCCATTTCTCTGGCTTGAATATATTTTCTTAGAGCCGCTTCGCTTTGTCCTTGATTTGCTAACGTAATTCCATCATTTGAATATTGATTAATGATGTTCATCTGCTCTGTGTAAATGGTATTAACATCTACTGGAAGTTCTACCCCTTTATTTACATAAAGGTCGACTGGACTATTCTTTCCAAGTTTTTGTTCTGGTTCTATCGATTGGGAAAATACCCTTCCTGACTTTGTAATTAAGTTTTCTTCATAAATAATTTGACCAACAGTTAGACCTGCTTGTTGCAAAATTGTAATTGCTTGTTGCTCTTCCAAATTGTAAAGTAACGGCACACTAACTTGAACGCTATTATCGATTGCAGGCTTATCTGGTGTGTCATTTTGGTCTGGTTCTTCTACAGCAGGGTTTGGATCAGGATCATTATTAGTAGGAGGTATATCATTACTCGCAACAGGCTTTTTATCACTCCATAAATAATAGGCAATTGCACCAGTAGCAGAAAATAATAGCAAGAAACATGCAAGTACTACACCTAGGAATAATTTCCCTTTTTTCTTCTTGTTAGTTTGCTGGAATTGTTGACCGAATTCACTATGAGCAACTGTTCGATGTTGCCCTTCATTTGTGAAGGAAGATTGCATTGCCACCGTTTTGTGAACGTGACTATCACCTGAAAGTAATGCTTGTTGAAAGGCTTCCATCGTTTGATAACGATTAGCTGCTTTTACTGATAGTGCTTTTTGTAGGGCTAGTTCAGCATGATGGGGGATTTTCACTCCTAATCTTGATGGTAGTTGTAATGTCTCTTCCTCTAATCTGTCCAACGATTCAGGGGGAACATTACCTGTTAATACTCGATAAAACGTTGCCGCAAGTCCGTAAATATCTGTCCACGGTCCTTGATTTCCGCGACTTCGATATTGCTCTTCCGGGGCATAGCCAGGTTTTAGTATGACGGACATACTCTTATTGTTATTATTCATGGCATGTCTAGCAGCCCCGAAGTCAAGCAGCTTTACTTCTCCTTGCATCGTAATATATATGTTATCTGGACTAATATCACGATGTAAAATTCCATCTTTATGAACGGTTGCTAGCGCATCCATAACAGGAGTCATTATTGCTAACGCTTGGTCAAAAGGCAGTTTCCCACCAAATTGTGAAAGATAGTTTTTTAAATCGACCCCTTCTAAATAATACATCACTAAATAAGCCGTTCCGTTCGCTTTGAAAAAGTCTCGAACAGATACAATTCCAGGGTGGTTATTATACTTAGCAATTATTTTTGCTTCTTCCAAAAATTTATCCATCCCACTATTAAATTGAGACTTTACGTAACCAGTGTAGAAAGTTACCTCTTCTTCCCCAGCACTTCTAGTAGCAAAATCTTTTGGCATATATTCCTTGATTGCTAGTTTCATATCTAAATGAAGATCCCAGCCTAAATACGTAATTCCAAAACCGCCTTGGCCTAAAACACGTCCAACAATATATTTTTCTTGTAAAACGGTGCCTGGCACCAAATGTTGCGGTGATTCAGGCATTGTACCTTCTTCCCAGCCACAGTTCGAGCAGACTTTATCAGATCCTTTTTTGAACATACACCCCATGCAAAAATTATTTATCTCGCTCATCCCATCACCCCTTCTACCAGAGAGCGCTTTTATTTATTACGTCTTTTCTTAATGAATAAAGCAATGAACACATACGGAAAGTACATTATTGCAATGTACAGAACAAGGAGAAGATACGTAATGATAAATCCATAACCTCCTAGCCATTCTCCATTTGCAAATATCGGGAAAAGTTCCACAAAAATTAAATAGGTAAAAAGAACAATAAAACTTACAGAAAACACGGAAGCAATTGGACCAATTAACCAGTGAATCCACCATTTATTAACACGGGTCATCAAGTAAACGACTAAAAGCAGCAAAAGTGTCGCAATAAAGAATAAAAATAAAAAAGCAATGAAATCGTAACTTGATTTATCTACAATATTGCCGATTAGCCCCTTTTTGCTCATGTAAGAAAACGTTAAGTTTTCGTCGGGTAAGGTCGCATAAGTTGCGGAATATATGTCATATTTATTTTTATCAAACGTCTTGGAAGAAGGTACTAAATGATTATTGATGGTAAAGTTTAAGTTCGAAGCAAAATATGAATCTTTCGGAACGAGAATATTAATTGATAGATTATGAAACTCTTTCCAGACAGTTGCTGGTTGGAGCAAATATTCGTAAATATAAACATCATTAATATATTGATGATCATCCATCCCAAATGACTGTTTATATTGAAGACGAACGATTACTTTGGAAGCTGGTGGAAAAATAACTGGGAATGTTGCTATCGTCGATAATTCAATCATGTCGTAATTTTTCCAATCTTTATTTTTGCTTCCTGTGATCGGATCAATATACGTATATCCATTCGCACCAAATTCTTTTAAGAAATCCTCATAACGCTCTCGCTCTTGCTCTATTTCAATCATTTCATCTGATAATAGCTCGCCATCAATTGAAATTTGAATGTTTTCTCCATTGCCGAATGAATGAAATGGAAAAGCTAGAATTTCTTCAACAACTTCATTTGTAGGATTATAAAAGGTATATTCCACAGTAACTTCTGCAGGTGCAAATCCATCCTGTAAGACGAACTGTAATTTTTCCTCTTGTACGATGATTGGAGTATCTTTTTTCGGAATTAGCACTCCAGTTGGTTCGGGTTGATTTATCGGCGCACTATTCGCTAACACTTCCCCATAAGGAACAAGTAGCATAAAAACTAGTAAGAATGAAAAAAGTATTCTGCCGAAAACGGACCTTTCATATCTGCCGTTTACCAATCAAAATCACTACCACATAATGGTACGAACATTATTTTCGATTCACCTAATTCAATAATGTCGCCTTTTTTTAATGGTGTTGAGTAATCAACCGCTTCATCATTAACATAAACGATCCCACGGCCACCTCCAGCAAGAAGGCGAAAATCTTTCTTTTTCGGATCATAAACAACAGTAGCATGATTATCTCGTGAAATCGTATCGTCTCCTGATATTTGTATATCATTGCTCGCTGAACGACCAATGGTGTTTTTTTCTGTATGAATGCGGTAATCTTGCCCTCGATCTTTTCCTTCAATACAAACAAACCAACCGACAACTGGGTCTATTCCTTCTTTTTTCACAAAAAGCCCTACCGTTTTCCCTTCATCCGATGGTGGACGAACTATTGGTTTCCCACCTGTAATTTCTGCGCCTTGGACGTTTGGTTGACCGACTGTTTTTTGTGCATTCATACTTTGAAAACTACTTTGCTGTGGAGGTGTAATTCCAGATGTTTTCCCATGATTACTACTTTGATTTTGACAGTGTGGGCATGATGCGTTTACAGAAGGATTATAGAAATGACCACTTGCACATTGAACCATACTCATAATAAAACCTCTCCTTTTCATATATTCATCGTTTTATAAAATTATTTTTAGAAAAATAATGACTGTTATCATAATAATGAGCCATCCCCAAGTTGGTAGTTTGTTTATATGGATTTCATTTGTATTGTTTTGTTGCACGTCTGGGATCAATAAAGCTTTTTTCCACTCAGAGACAGATTGATAACGGTTTTCCCCACGGACTTCTAAACAACGCATTAAAGCACTTTCCATATTCTTACCAATCACTACGCCAAGTTTAGAAGGCGGAAGCAATGTATCCTTCTCTAATCTATTCATTGCATCCACAGGGATTTTTCCAGTAATCGCTCGATAAAATGTTGCTGCTAAGGCATAGAGATCTGTCCAAGGTCCTATTTTTCCCTTGCCACGATACTGCTCTTCTGGTGTATAGCCTTGTTTAAATACAATCGAAAAAGGTTGTTGTTTTTGCTTCATCGCATATCTCGCAGCACCAAAATCGATTAATTTCACTTGACGATTGGGTAAGATTACTATGTTGTCAGGACTTATATCTCGATGTAGCATGCCTACTTCATGAACTGCTCTTAACGTATCCAACACAGGTAGTAAAATTGCCATTGCTTCTTCTACTGGCATCTTTTTTCTCTCTTTAAGAAGATCTAACCACGTTTTACCTTCTAAATATTGCATTGCCATATATGCAGTATGATTAGAAAAAAAGTAATCATACACAGCTACAATACCGGGATTTCGATTAAAAGTTGCCAGTGCTTTCGCTTCATCAAGAAAACGATTTAAGCCATATTCGTACACTTCGACATGCTCTTTCCTGATACTCACCTCATGCTTATCATTTCTACTAGAAATATCCATCGGAAAGTATTCTTTCAGTGCTACTATAATTTGATTGTTTATATCCCAGGCAGCATACGTAATACCAAATCCACCTTGCCCTAGTACTTTACCAATGACATACTTATTTTCAATAACCGTTCTTAATGGGAGATGATTTCGTTGTACCTTTTTTTCTAGTTTTGAAACTGGACCACATTTCTCACAATTTAATAGCGTACCATCTAAATTCGCAAAACAGGCAGGGCATCTTTCTTCCAACGTTGTCATCATTAATTACCTGCTGATATTTCAAAAATTTGTTGCTCTTCCATGTTTCCAATTTTAATTTTTGTTGCGCTATCGTTGGAAAACTCTTGAGAGCTAAGTATTGATGTCCATTGATGGTGAGCACTATTCATATAAAAAGTTCCATTCGTAGATTGTAAGTCTTCGACAATTACAAGCTTATAATTTGTAGGGTGCAACGAAATTCTAGTATGTGACTTAGATACGCTTGGTGAATCTATAATAATATTGGCCACAGCCGCATCTCTGCCTATAATAATCCCCTCGCTCGGAATAGGAATAACGGCATCTTGGTAACTACCACTTTTCCCTATTAAAAATGAGGTAGACCCTACTAAATTGTAATTGTTATTTTGCACGTTCCTAGTTTGTTTAGGAGCATTTTCAAGCGGCATTGATTTGTCGAAAGCCATAAAAAATAATGGTACTCCAATTAAAATTGTTCCAATTCCATACAACCAAAAGTCTTTTCCTAACCTTTCAGCAATCTTTCCGAATGCGTACACACCGTAAATGAAGGAACCGACAAATGGGATTAAAATGATTAATAAATAGTGCGTTGGCAGGCGAGTCATTTTATGGACTAAATAAATGTTATAAAAAGGAATCATGTATTCCCAAAACGTCCCAACTCCAAATTTTTTCCCTAACCGAAACAAACAGTAAACAACGGCACAATATAAACCGATTGAGAAGATTAATGTAAGGAAGAACATGAAAACTGCTTGTATTAACTCCACGATTGGTCACCTCATTTAGCTTTTACTCTTTGCAAAATATTGCTATTGCTGTGTAATTGTCGTAATTTCCAGTTGCCCTTTTTAACAATCTGCCTTCCATCATTTCTAGCCATTTTTCAGGTGTATCAGCTTTCAAAAAGTCTACTTCCATTTCTTCTTCATAAACGTATTCCCAAAAACCGTCACTACAAAGTAAAAAAGCATCCCCATTTTCTAGTCGACTTTCAAGAGAAATCGTTGTTGGTCGACAGATATCCTCTTTTCCAATGGAGCGGAGAACTTTATTGCGATCTTCGTGGAAACGAATTTCCTCTTTCGCAATCTCTCTATTGTTGGCTAGCACTTGAACAACACTATGATCGATCGTCTGAGAAACTATTTTTCCTTGCTTAAAGTAATAACACCGCGTGTCACCGATATGAGAAATCACTGTCTTCTCAATATTTGTACAAAGGGCAACTGCAGTAGCTTTCATCTGATTTAATGTAATATTTTCTTGTTGTTCCTTTCGTATTTGAGTATTTGCATAAGCAAAACACGTTTGAATAGCCTCTTCACTTACTTCAAAATTCCCCTTAAATTTCTCAATCATTAACTCGACAGAACGTTTAGCTGCTATTTCTCCACCACGGTGACCACCTAAACCATCAGCCACTACCCAAAGATACCTGCTTCCTTCTTCAAATGAGCCACAAGCGTCTTCGTTTACCATTCTTCCACCTGTCATTGTCAACGCGAATGTATCAAATTTCATGTTATTGCTCCAATCGAACTTCAAACATTACTTCTGGACTACCTAAGAAAAATTTTTGTCCTGCATGAATCTTCGTTTTATTGTTAGGTGAAAGCCTTTGCCCATTAAGGAACGTGCCATTTGTCGACCCATGATCAATAATAAAGAGTTGTTGCACCGCTTCATCAAACGTGATCGAACAATGCGTACTGCTAATATTGGGCGAGTTAATAATTAACTGACTTGTTTCTGGATTCCTTCCGATCGTAATGGACTGAAGGACTGTGAATGTTTGACCTGAATAAGGACCAGTAACTCCCAGTAAAATTGGGATGCACTCTTTCTTATTAGCAATAGGCGCATGCTGAGACGATTGGTTCATGTTTGGCATGACGCGACGGCTCACATTTTTTACGATGACACGACCTTTTTTTGTTAACGATAATAGCAATGCCACTCCAGCTAAAATGACAGCCATAATTACTAAAATAAACGTTAACTTATCTAATAAAGTAGATCCTCCTGTTGAAGGTATATTTCTTCCTTCTACTTTGTAATCAATTCCTAATTTATCAAGTTCCACTAAAAGTTCATCCGCTTGAATCGACCAACCGATATTATCTCCTTTACGAACACGGTCTTCAATTTGTTGACCATTCTCATCAATAATTACTCCCATAACAAGTGAAGCCATACTATTTATACCAATGACCGCTCCGCTTTCTGTGAAGAGTGGTCCACCTGAGTTTCCAGGATTAATCGGTGCATCTGTTTGATATAAAGCTACCCCTTCTTTTGTTCGAACTTTAGCACTAATGATTCCTTTAGAAACTTTCACTGTCGTTAACGTTTCATTATCTAAAAATGACTCTGCCGCGGCTCCAGGGAACCCCATAACGAAAACAGTATCAGCCACCTCAACATCTTTTTCTCTCGTAAATGTTACCGCTGGACGATTTAACTTTGTTGGCGTTTTTAATACTGCTAAATCTTTTACATCAGAGGCCCAGATAACTGTGACAGGGATTACTTCTTCTGGTGATAAAATGACATGCACCGGTTGCCCTTGCCCACAAGCAATGACATGATGGTTTGTCACGACATGGTCTGAGTTTCCAATAACAAACCCTGTACCAATGCCTATGTTTCCAGTAGTTAGATCCCCGCAAGTAATTAAAACCGTACTAGATTGCATTTCGTCGGTACTAATCGCCTGTGAAACTAAAGGCGTAAATATGCTAATAACAAAAATACTTACAAATAATATGACCACCTTCGTTTTTCTTTTCCACATCCTACACACCTTCTTTCCTCCTACTCATTACTTTTATTAAATAGATTCCAATGAAAATTTATTCTGTTGTTGTCTTTCATGTACAAATCGTAAATAAAATACCCTCCTACAGAAAGTAAAAAAATGAGTGATAAAGATAAAAGAACTTTTCTGGTTTTCTTCTTATTTTGATTTGGTAGTTGTTCTTTTGGTGGTGGGAGCCTTTCTGTCTTACTAATTTCTTTCTTAAACGTAAGCAATGCAACAGTGACATTATCTTGATACGGATGGTTTTTTTCTAACACAGCAGACACGAGCTTTTGACACGTATTTTCCTCAGCGTTTAATAATATATCTTTCATTTCTCTTTCGTCTAAAAATCCATATAATCCATCACTACATAGCAACACTTTATCTCCAGCCTGTAGTTGAAGTGGTTTAATATTGTAATCTACTAAACTAAGATTTTCTAAGCCGATAAAGCTTGTTAATGCATCTTTTTGTGGATGTAATTGTATTTGCTCTCTAGTTATTTGCTCATTTTTCAATTCATTAAATAGTTCTTTTTCGTAGACGTGATCTTCTGTTAATTGTGTTAATACGTTATTTCGTAACAAATAGATTCTACTGTCCCCTACTGAAATCCAATAAAGTTCGTTGTTGTGAATGGTTGTTGCAATTAAAGTCGTACCAATTTGTTGTTGTAAATTTTCCTTTTTGGCAAATTTATTTACAGCGATATTCGCTTCGACTAATGCCCCATATAAAAGTTGTGGTATCGTTCCTACTTTAGTTACGTCTTGAAAACTTTCTAAGAAAGTTTGAACTGCAATTGCACTAACATCTTGTCCATGTGATAAACCACCCATGCCATCAGCTATTATTGCTAAATGACCTCTTTTTTGAATCATTTCTTCATCGTCAAAAATTGAAAAACGAAAGGCATCTTCTTGTAGTTTTCTTGCTCCAATATGTTGGGCATTATCGGGAATTATGTGCATTTATTCACCTCTATTCTTCGTTTAATTAAAGCGTATGGAAAGACATATGAAGTGGATATAAAAGTGTTGAGAAGAGTGAAGTTAACCTTAGAAGTGAAGTAATTAGGAAGAGGAGTAAAAATCACTTTTTCCCCTTAACTTTTGTATTCTTTTTATTTTTAATTTCCTTAGCCTTTTTATAAAGATCCACTGTAGTTGCAACTAATGAAACAAAAACTAGAATACGTAACAAATTAATAAAAAAGTCGGTCATAATAGTGCCCCTTTACTCTATATGAAACTATTTCGAAAGTATTACATATTTAATTTATGGACTTATTTTCCTTTTTATAACTAGGCAGAAAAAAAATAAGAAAAGCTGAAGCTAAGCAAATAAAAAAAGCTTCCTACAATTAGGAAGCTCCTTGACATTATTTAACTCATCCGACTATTACCAGATATTTTCTTAGTAATTTATCAATCTACTAGCTATTAAACTTTTCAATAATTTGCGTAATTGCAAATGCCAGCAAACTATACACAAGTAAAGCGAACAGTGCTGAGAACTCAAGCACAAAAGACCCATCTAATTTTGGAGATGGAAAGATCCCTTTAAATGGATATAGTAGCGGTTCACTTGTTTGGTAAACCCAATTGACAAAAGGTGCATTTTCATTTGCACCAAATAACTTTAATATAATTCTAAATCCTAATACTAGCTCAGCAATCGCCAAGATTGTATGTACACCAGTAATCATCATATTTTTAGAAAATTTCATTCAAATCTCTCCTTTGCTATTTTCATGTTTACAGATGCCAGCAATGGAAATAATGATATGAGAAGTTCGCAGGGGGAATGGCCGAATGAGTATTTCCAATATGCTAGCCAGCTTTTTTCGCTTACATGTAGTTATTCGCTTATTAATCATTATTATGGGGGTACTTTTCATATTTGGCAGTTTAGCCCATCTGATTGAGCCTGAAGTGTTTCCAACTATTTTTGATGGGTTATGGTGGGCTATTGTAACAACATCTACTGTTGGTTACGGTGATCTTGTTCCTCAATCACCTTTAGGAAAAGTGCTTGCAGTATTTCTTATTTTAGCTGGAGCCGGTTTTGTAACATTTTACATGGCACAGCTTTCAAAACATGTCATTGAGGCACAAAATGCAGCTCGGGATGGCCAAATGACTTTTAATGGAAAAAATCACATTATTATCGTTGGTTGGAATACTAGAACCAAAAATATTATTCAACACATACAAACAAAAGCGAAAAATATATCTATTGTTCTAATAGATGGTACAGTGAAAAATAACCCTATCCATTCTAATAAGGTCCATTTTATTAAAGGCGATTCAACGCAAGATAAAACACTGCGACAAGCTAATATTACATTCGCAAGCACGCTTTTAATTACTGCAGATCAAAACAAAAATGAACTCCAAGCTGACATGCATTCAGTTTTAACCTTAATTGCAGCTAAAGGGATTCATCCAAATATCTATGCCATTACCGAAATATTAACGACGGATCAAATAAATAACGCTTGGCGTGCAGGTGCTGACGAAGTCATGGAAAGCAATATGTTTTTAAGTCATGTGATGACAAATAGTCTGTTAGAGCGCGGTATGGCTGATATCGTAATGTTGTTACTTGATCAGTTGCATGGTGACAAGTTTTCCTTTCAAACCATTGATGATAAATGGATCGGAAAAACATTCCATGTTGCTGCTGCCCATTTTTTAGGAGAACACAAAGTTTTAATTGGTATAAAACGTAGTAAGGAATGCTATGTTAACCCATCAATTTCCTTTGTCATCGAAAAGGATGATAGCTTTATCCTTATTGAACATTAACTACATGTACAAGGTAAAAAAGGGGATTGTAGAGAATTATTTCTCTAAGTAAATCGTAACAAACTTGAGACGAAGTCTTCAAGAATTATGCTTTTGCTTCTTAGCTATTAAGAAAAGTGAAATAATTAATGCGTTGCTTAATACCTAAAGTTTACAAGAAAAAAGGCATAATTCCTTATAAATTTATAAGGGGATTATGCCTTTTTTACAAAATATAAAATATTAATTTTATCGGATGATTGAAGCTAAAGGCACGAGACTCCTGCGGGAAAAGCAACAGCTGAAGACCCCACAGGAAGTACTTTTTCCGAGGAGGCTAAAGCGTTGCCCGCGGAAAGCGAGTGCTTGTATCCGACTATACTGCTCGTTGTCAAAGAAGCAACTTTTCCGTTGCCTCTCTTTTAGGAATGTGCCTTTTTTCATATGTTTAAAGTAAAATTTGCTCTAATTCTTTTATGTGTTGCTTCCCTTCCTCAATTAATTCCTTTGGAAATTCAGCATCTGGATCTTGCGGCTCTGAAAACTGATTAAACGTTCCGGAAAAAGTACCCGTTTCTGCATAATCGTCTAAGCCTCTTTGATATTTATGAGATAGTAAAAATGGTTTTCCAAGTTTGACACGACATCCATCAGACCCGACTGATCCATCTACCGCTTCGAATGGTAAACGAACAAACTGATAACCGACCTCTCCACTCAATTTGTAATCAAAATAACCATGGTCGTAGTCCCAGTTTCCACCTATTACATACCCTAAAGGCTTTAACTGATTTTCTAAGTCGATTAATTTAAATTCCATGTTCTCTAAATGAGAAGAAACAGCAATCATCGAACATCATCCTCCTTATATTCCCTATCTTTATCGTTTCCAAAAAGCATAAAATAAACCATTTAGAGAAAACAAAAATAAATTTACCTAATATTTTCAAAAAACGGTTGACGTATCCATGTAACCGCTTTAAACTTAAAAGGGAATTAATAGAAATTATGAAAAGGAGGGTATCACACATGTACAATGTAAAAATTGCTTTAAATGTACAACATCATACTTTATGTGACCCGCCTATGAATTCGTTACAGTAAACTAACTATTGTTTATATTAGCGTAGGTCACGTCCGTGGCTTGCGCTATTTTTATGTCTTTAGATAGATTTTGGCATAGTGCATCCGTTGCACTATGCCTTTTTTTGTGCAAATGGCGTGTTCAAAAGTTAACTGTTCTAACGATGCATTTTTAGGTGAAACATAACAAAGGAGGTTTTTTAGATCATGATTATATTTAAGGTGTTGAACCAATAACAGAATTTAAGTAGAAAATAGCAACACGATTTGCAAAGGGGGATTTTCATTGTTCACTATTTTTAAAAAGCTTTCATGGTTTTTCAAAAGAGAATGGAAGCGCTACACGATCGCAATTAGTATTTTAATTTTTGTCAGTTTTTTAGACGTCATTCCACCTAAGATTATCGGGATGGCGATTGATGATATTCAGTTCGGAAGACTTACTCCAGAAAGGTTAATGGAACTTTTATTATTTTTTGGCGGTTTAATTATTGTAAGTTATCTTGTGACGTATACGTGGATGTACAAACTTTTTGGCGGTGCATTTCTAGTCGAAAGACTGATGCGTTCAAGATTTATGAAGCACTTACTTAATATGACACCAACTTTTTATGAAAAAAATCGTACCGGAGATTTAATGGCAAGAGCGACGAACGATTTAAAAGCAATCTCGATGACAGCTGGGTTTGGAATATTAACTCTAATTGACTCGACTGTATTTATGTTCGTTTTAATTGGCGTAATGGGATTCTTAATTTCATGGAAGCTAACAATTGCTGCCTTACTTCCAATGCCGATAATGGCAATAGCAATGAATCGCTACGGTAAGAAAATTCATAAACATTTCACGGCTGCCCAAGATGCATTCGGAGATATGAATGACAATGTGTTAGAGTCAATAGCTGGTGTTCGAGTAAATCGTGCTTACGTGCAAGAAAAAGCAGATGAGCAACGTTTTGCTGATATGACAGAGGACGTTTATAAAAAGAACATCAATGTTGCAAAAATAGATTCTTTATTTGAGCCAACCATTAAAGTACTAGTTGGTTTAAGTTATGTTATTAGCTTAGGATATGGGGCATATCTCGTATTTAAAAACGAAGTTACATTAGGAGAGTTAGTATCATTTAACGTTTATTTAGGGATGTTAATTTGGCCAATGTTTGCAGTTGGTGAACTAATAAATGTCATGCAACGTGGTAATGCATCATTAGACAGAGTAAATGAAACATTGTCTTATGAAGCTGATGTTAAAGATATCGATGAACCAATAATACTCGAAAGGCCCGGAACAATAGCTTTTAAAGATGTTACATTCCGCTATCCTTCTTCAACGACAGATAACTTACAAAACGTTTCCTTCACAATAAAGCGTGGAGAAACATTAGGTGTTGTTGGAAAAACAGGCAGTGGCAAGACAACAATTTTGAAACAACTATTACGAGAATACCCACTAGGAACAGGAGAAATTTCAATTTCCAATGTGAACTTGGAAAAAATTCCTTTAGATAAACTACATGGATGGGTTGGCTACGTACCTCAGGAACAAATGCTCTTTTCTAGAACGATTAGAGAAAACATTTTATTCGGTAAAAAAGATGGTAACGATGAAGATATCAATCATGCGCTTGATCTTGCCTCTTTCAAAAGCGACTTACACACACTTCCACAAGGTCTTGATACTTTAGTTGGCGAAAAAGGTGTCGCTTTATCAGGTGGACAGAAACAGCGTGTGTCAATAGCAAGAGCACTAATAAAAGATCCAGAAATTTTAATGTTAGATGATGCCATGAGTGCGGTTGATGGAAAAACAGAAGCAACGATTATATCTAACATTCGCCATGAACGAAAAGACAAAACGACGATCATTTCAGCACATCGTTTGTCGGCAGTGGAACATTCTGACCTTATTATTGTTCTTGATCAAGGGAAAATAATTGAAAAAGGAACACATGAAGAACTATTAAAACAAGGCGGATGGTATAAAGAACAATTTGATAAGCAACAAGCAGAAGCAAACAGCGAGGTGAACTAATTGAGTAAAAATAACCATACACAAAAAACAGGTAAACGTCTTCTTGCCTATGCTCTTAACTTTAAGTCAATTATTATTATTGCTTTATTAATGTTAACTGTAGCAGTAGCAGCCGAGCTTACAGGTCCTTTTATTGCAAAGAAGATGATTGACGATAATATTTTAGGAATTGAGAATCCGTGGTACGAAACAACTTCCTCTGACAGTGATACAGTCACTTATGAAGGAACAACGTATAAAAGAGGCGATCGCTTTTTAGCTGGTGAAGAAAAAGGAACTCTCATTCAAATCTTACAAGTTAAACGATCGTACTACATTGTTAATGAGAAGGTACAATTCGATGGTAGTAGAAGTTACGATAATGGAAAAATCACGATAACTTCAGGAGAAAAAACGGCGACATATTCAGCAGAAAAATTATCAGGAACTGAGCTCTTTAATTTTTATCGTCCGGAAATCGATAATATTATTTTCTTACTTGCTATTTATGTTGGGCTGCTAGTCTTTGCATCGTTTTTCCAATATGGAAAGTCCGTGTTGCTCCAGACTGCAGCAAACCGCATAATTCAAAAAATGCGCAAAGATGTTTTTGCACAAATCCAACGGGTGCCAATCAATTATTTTGATAATCGCCCCGCCGGTAAAATTGTTGCCCGGATTACGAATGATACAGAAGCAATCCGTGAGCTTTACGTAAAAGTATTAGAAACATTTTTTACAAGTACGATTTATATGACTGGGATTTATATCGCCCTATTTTTACTTGATGTAAAACTAGCTTTAATTACAACGTTATTAATCCCAATCATGATCATTTGGTTTATTCTATATCGCAAATATGCATCACATTTTAATCACATGATTCGGACACGTGTAAGTGATTTAAATGGAATAATAAATGAATCTATTCAAGGGATGCCAATCATCCATGCCTTCCTCCGTAAAAAGGAAACAAAGGAGGAGTTCGAAAAATTAAATCATGAGCATTATTCGTATCAAAATCGTTTACTAAATTTAAATGCTTTAACATCTCATAACTTAGTTTTCGCCTTACGAAATGTCGCTTTCGTCGCATTAATTTGGTATTTCGGTGGAAAATCACTAGAAGCTACAACAATCATTTCAGTCGGTGTATTATACGCTTTCGTTGATTATTTAAACCGACTTTTCCAACCAGTTACAGAAGTTGTAAATCAATTAGCACAGTTAGAGCAGGCCCGCGTTGCTTCAGAACGTGTATTTGAACTGTTAGATGCTGAAGGTGAAGATGTCAAAGAAGGAACGATGCCAAGGTATGATGGAAATGTTTCCTTTAACAACGTTTCATTTGCCTATAAAGACGATGAGTACGTTTTAAAAAATATTTCCTTTGAAGCAAAAAAAGGAGAGACAGTTGCCTTAGTAGGTCATACTGGATCAGGAAAAAGTTCTATTATGAACTTACTATTTCGTTTTTATGATCCACAAAAAGGATCCATTTTGGTTGATGGGAAAGAAGTAACTTCTATGCCAAAACAACATTTACGTAAGCATATGGGAATCGTTCTGCAAGATCCGTTTTTGTTCACTGGGACGATTGCTTCAAATGTAACGTTACAAGATCCTTCCATTACAAAAGAAATCATGGAAAAGGCCCTTCGAGATGTTGGAGCAGAAGATTTTATAAAGCGATTACCTAAAGGTTATGACGAACCAGTTATTGAAAAAGGTAGTACTTTGTCAGCTGGACAACGTCAGCTCATCTCTTTTGCACGAGCACTTGCCTTTAACCCAGCAATTTTAATCCTTGATGAAGCGACAGCAAGTATAGATACAGAAACAGAAGCTATCATTCAAGATGCACTTGAAGTGTTGAAAAAAGGACGAACAACATTTATTATCGCACATCGTCTTTCAACGATTAAAAACGCAGATCAAATTCTTGTCCTTGATAAAGGGAAAATCGTCGAAAGAGGTACACATGATGAACTTCTTGAGCATGGTGGAAAGTATTATCAAATGTATGAAATGCAGCAAGGCAAACAAGTAAATGCTGTTTAACAAATGGCGGTGTGATTTTTGCACCGTCTTTTCTTGTAAAGGAGACAACCAATACGATGGAACTAATAATCAATAACAAAAAAATCAATATTCGTTCGTATAAAGAATCAGACTTTGAACAAATACACCAACTTAATAAAGATGAAAGTTGGAATAACTTAGTGGAAAAACAGACAGATACGAGGCACGCTTGGACAAATTCTTCAATTACGTATGTAGTAACTTGTAATGAAGAACTCATTGGTTATGTTCGCGGATTAACTGATGGTCATATTACTTTATATATTTGTGAATTATTAATAAAGAAAGAATATCGAGGGTTGCAGATTGGTACTGAACTTTTATCTTATGTTCATAACCTATATCCGAAAACACGCATGGAATTACTAGCTTCCACTACTTCACACTCATATTATGAAGCAAATAAATTCCGAAAATTTTATGGCTTCCGTAGAACTTTCGAAGAAATATAAAAACAGACTCGAAATTCGAGTCTGTCTTTTTTTCATTTATTAAGCTTTCGATACGTTCGTAGCTTGAGGACCTCTTTGGCCATTTTCAATTTCAAACGTTACTTCTTCGCCTTCTTCAAGCGATTTAAATCCATCACTCTGGATAGCTGAGAAGTGAACGAAAACGTCTTCTCCACCTTCGCGCTCAATAAATCCAAAACCTTTTTCACTGTTAAACCATTTTACTTTTCCACGTTCCATTTTCTTGTTGCCTCCTAGCATTCTTAAAAAAATTGCAAATTAACCTTGCCTGTTTATTATGTCCGAAAATGTATGTTATAAAACATATTTCCAAAAAAATTATTTTAATCTTTGTTCAAGCTTTGCTTTTTCTTCTTCAAATCCTGGTTTCCCAAGTAAAGCAAACATATTCTTTTTGTATGCCTCGACACCAGGCTGATCAAATGGATTAACAGCTAATAAATACCCACTCATTGCACATGCTTTTTCAAAGAAATAAACAATGTAACCGTAGTGATATGGCGTAAGCTCAGGGATATTTAAGATTAAGTTAGGAACGTTTCCATCTGTATGTGCAAGCATTGTACCGAGCATTGCTTTTTTGTTCACGTAATCGACAGTTTCCCCTGCTAAATAATTAAGACCATCTAAGTCACTATCTTCTTTTTCGATGAAGATTTCTTCCGCTACTTTTTCAACATTAAGTACTGTTTCAAAAATGTTACGTCGACCATCTTGAACATATTGCCCCATTGAATGTAAATCCGTTGAGAAGCTAACAGATGCTGGAAAAATTCCTTTTTGGTCTTTCCCTTCACTTTCGCCAAACAACTGTTTCCACCACTCAGAAAAGCCTGTTAATGCCGGCTCGTAGTTTGCTAATATTTCTGTTGTTTTCCCTTTGCTATATAAGATGTTACGGACAGCTGCATATTGATATGCTTCGTTTTCATGTAATGAAGGGTTATTGAAGTCTTTGCTTGCAGCAAGAGCTCCTTCCATTACCTCTTGAATATTAATGCCGCTTACAGCGATTGGAAGCAGTCCTACAGCTGTTAATACCGAGAAGCGTCCTCCAACATCATCTGGAATAATATACGTCTCATATCCTTCTTCAGAAGCTAATTGTTTCAATGCTCCTTTAGAAGCATCTGTTGTAGCGTAAATACGTTTACGTGCTTCTTCTTTTCCATACTTCTCTTCTAATAGTTTTCTAAAAATACGGAAGGCAATTGCAGGTTCTGTCGTCGTTCCCGATTTGGAAATGACATTAACGGAAACATCTTTTCCTTCGATTAGATCCAATAAATGCTTTAAGTATGTAGATGAAATATTATTTCCAGCAAAGAATACTTGAGGACCTTGTCTCTTTTCTTTCGGTAGTTCATTGTAAAACGTGTTATTAAGAAGATCAATTGCTGATTTTGCCCCTAAGTATGAACCACCAATTCCAATGACGATCAATACATCTGAATCACTTTTAATCTTTTCAGCAGCTTTTTCAATTCTCGTAAATTCATCTTGATCATAGTTGCTTGGCAAATCAACCCAACCTAAATAGTCGTTTCCAGCTCCTGTTTTTTCATGAATTGCCTTATGTGCTTGTTCAACTTTTTCATTTAAATATGTAAGTTCGTGTTCTCCAAAGAAAGATAAAGCTTTTGTGTAATCAAATGTTAGTTTGTTTTGCATTATTTCACTTCCTATTATTGTTTTATCTTCTTAATGTACCAATTGCAATATTTAATGTAAATAATTTGTCTCTTTTTAACTCATCTTTAAAAAAGAAGAGGAAGAACTCCTCTTCTTATAATGATTTAGTAAGTATTTGTTTCACATCATCGCTTTCTAATACTTTAAAACGTCCAAATGGTCCATTTGCCATCGCTTTTTCAACCATAACATCTAGCTTTTCATCATCAATGTTATAATCAGCTAATGTTTTTGGTGCACCTAAGCTGCTCCAAAACGTTCGTAAAGCATCGATTCCTGCTAAAGCAACTTCTTTATCTGTTTTTCCTTCAGGGTTAATTCCAAATACTCGAGTTGCTAATTGCTTAAAGCGTGGCACATTTTCATCAATGACATGTTCCATCCAGTTAGGGAAGATGATTGCTAAACCACCAGCATGGGGAATATCATACACCGCAGAAACCGAATGCTCAATGTTATGTGTAGCCCAATCACCTAAAGCCCCTAATAGTAATGTTTGGTTTAAAGCAACCGTTCCACAAATCATGACTGTTTCACGATGGTCAAAACTTTCAAGATCTTCAAGTAGCTTTGGTCCTGTTTCAATCATCGTTTGTAGTAATGACTCACAAAAGCGATCTTTTAAAGGTGTGTTCTCTACATGGTGGAAATAAAGCTCTAACGTATGACTCATAATAT
Organism: Lottiidibacillus patelloidae; assembly: GCF_002262935.1. Classification (NCBI taxonomy): domain Bacteria; kingdom Bacillati; phylum Bacillota; class Bacilli; order Caryophanales; family Bacillaceae; genus Lottiidibacillus; species Lottiidibacillus patelloidae. The sequence goes on from NZ_NPIA01000008.1 coordinate 142,275, forward strand.
CGACTATCCCGTAAATCGTTTGATCTTTTGGTACAGAAAATGTATGAGTCGGGTCTAAAATTGAGAATTTAGGAAAAACGTGAGGCGTTCCCCAGCCATATTTTTCATGTGTTTCCCAATTAGTAATAACAGAGCCTGAATTCATTTCAGAACCAGTTGCTGCAAGCGTTAAAACTGTTCCTAATGGCAATGCATCTTCTGCAACTGCTTTTTTCGTAATAATATCCCATACATTTCCGTCAAACTTCGCTCCAACCGCAATAGCTTTCGTCGCATCAATAACACTTCCACCACCGACAGCTAGTAAAAAATCAATATCATTTTCTTTACATATAGCAATACCTTTTTCCACTGTAGATAAGCGTGGGTTTGGTTCAACTCCTGCTAATTCATGTACTTCTGCATTTATTTTTTTTAGCTCGTTTAATACATTTTCATAAATTCCTGTTCGCTTAATACTGCCTCCACCATATACGAGTAAAATTTTTTTACCGTACTGTGCTACTTCTTTCGATAAATTGCTTAATGTACCTTTTCCAAAAATTAATTTTGTAGGATTATGTTGTTCAAATGAATTCATTGTCGTCACTTCCCTTTGCTTTTTCATTTATTATGACAAAACTTTGCCCTTTGGTAAAATATTTCAATTGTATAAATCATTTAATAATTACTAAAGATAGAAATGAGCAAATTAATCTTCTAAGGAGGGACCCAATCATGAGTGGTATTCAACGTTTTGCTCTAGCTTTAACAATTATAGGTGCTATTAACTGGGGATTAATTGGTTTCTTTCAATTTGATTTAGTAGCTGCGATCTTTGGCGGTCAAGATGCTGCACTTTCACGCATCGTCTACGGACTTGTCGGTATCGCTGGTTTAATTAACTTAGGTTTATTATTTAAACCATCAGAAGAAGTCGAAAGAAGCCATGCAACAGATGGTATAAGATAAATTTTAGGAAAATAAAAAAACGTCCTTTAACGGGACGTTTTTTCTATTACTTCTTTAATAAAGATTGACGATCGTCTGATTGTGCAATCCAATCTTGCAGCTTATCTTTTAGCGTATTAAAACCGCTAGCAGCTTCTGTTTGAGATGCAGCTGAATAAGAAGAAGTTTTAGTAGCTTTAGGTGCACGACGTGGCTTTGGAGCTTCTTGAGCTGGAGCCTCTTGTGTAGCACGGATTGATAAGCTAATTTTTCCTTTTTCTTCATCTACAGAAAGTACTTTTACTTGTACTTCTTGCCCAACAGATAGATATTCATTAATATCTTTAACGAAGCCATGAGCAACTTCAGAAATATGAACTAAGCCTTGTTTTTCTTCGTTTAAAGCAACAAAAGCACCATATGGTTGGATACCTGTTACTTTTCCTTCTAATACAGATCCTACTTCAATTTTAGACATGGTAACACTCCCGAATTTTATCTTTATCACGCAGTTATCAATTATAACACAGTCAGACTCTAATAGCAAAACATGGTTTTTTGGGCACATTTTTATTATTAACAAATTAAAGAATTTAATGAAATAAAATTGCTAATGTCAAAAAAAAATGTCTAAAATGATCGCTAGAAGCAATCACTTTAGACTTTCAAATAATTATTGCATTGGCATAAAGTTTACTTTCCAAATGCCTTTGTCGTTTTTAGTTAAGGCGAAGCCAATCATACTCTCACGATCTGCAAAGTTTTCGCTTCTATGCATAATTATATCAGCTGTATCCGTCTCTTCATTATCTCTAATATTACTTTCAGCTGTAAATACAATTTGCTCCATCATGTATATCGATTCTATAAAATCTCTCCGCTGTTGCTTCATTTCTTCTGATGGTGGCGTAGATTCTTCTAAATATGTTTCTCTTGATGGGTAATGATGGTTCCCTGTTTTTACCAAAAGATGCCATTGCATATCATCATCACCATTAACTGAAGTATATAGCCATAACGCCATCACTTGAAACGGCTCAAGCCCTCTTAATACTTCATCGTCATAGCCACTATCTTTATACGCATCGTAAATATCTAGTATCTCATACTCCATTTTTCCAAACACATCATTGCCATAAATGTATTTTGTGTTTCCAATAAAGGAATTTAGTTTCTCCTTCGTAATTTCGAATTTATTTTCCTCTTGTGAATGACGATAATTCTCAACAATTATTTGTTTTGCCACATCCATAGAGTATATATCATGAAGTTTATCCTTAGGCATACTTAGATAATTACTTGCTTTATCATATAGTGAATTGAGCTGATCTTGAAAAACTTCATAGAAGGCTTTATTTTCTTCCTCATACTTTGTTTGCTCTTCTTCCTGTTTTTTAATAAATTCTTCCTTACTCATTCCTTTATCTTGGTCAGCACCATCACTTTCCTCTTGCTCATCATTAGTTCCTCCTGAAGAGTGACCATCATAAGATTCTTCTCCAGCACTCTCTGGTGAGGCATCTAATGCTAAAGATTCGTTAACTTCGTTCGATTTACTTCCGCCTTGACCTAATAATGAAGAAAGTCCAACGAATACTCCGATTAATAGAACTGCTGCCAGACTTGCAATATACGTAAAAGGATATTTCTTTACTGGCTTTTTTTTCGGTTGATCTCTTTCATTTAGAATATGGTATAAAATTTTCTCTGAATCGCTTGTTGTATCTATATTGTTGTATTCTTGTTTTAAATGGAGAAGTTTCTTCTCTAGGCGCTTATCCTCGAACATCTTTTATAACCTCCTCGTTGTCCATTAAGATATCTTTTAGTTTGTCTTTTGCTCGTTTTAATCTCGTTTTTACAGTAGAGAGTCTGAGACTTAGTACATCAGCTATTTCATCATATTTTTTATCGTGGAAGTAATATAAAATTAATGGCAGTTTATATTTTTCATTTAACTTTTGTATAGCAATGTGTAACATCTGAGCTTCCTCATCCTCTAACAGCGAGTCATTTAGTGCTTCGGAATAATCAACTCTCTCGTTCATCATTTTTTCCACTTTATTTTTGTTACGTTTATTTTTACGCTTTAAATCTCTCGTAACATTAAGGGTAATTTGGTATAACCAAGTAGTAAATTTCGCCTTTGAATATTGATTTAAAAAACGGTAAACTCTAATAAAAACTTCTTGTGTAACATCCTCAATATCGTTTAGTTCATTACCAATTTGGTAAGCAAACTTTTCAACTACTGGTAAATAGTGGTTCATTAACTGATGAAATGCTTCTATATCACCAGCTTGCGCAGCTTTTATTAAATCTGACTCCTGCATAAGTAATTACCTCTCTTTCTCACTTTCTTATTTATGTAACGATGAAATGGAATATATTGTTTCATTTTTTAAAATAAAAGATATCAACACTCATTTTAACAATATAATTGTTGAAAAATTGCGCTTTTATTGAAATTTAGTAAAAATAATAACTTTTTTATAAATCAACGTATTAAAAGTAGAATAACAGGAAAAGATATAACTAGCTTTCAAGTAATCCCCCCCTTTTATTTTGGCAAAGTCGCTTGCGACTTTGTCTTTTTTTTGCACAAAAAAAGACTGTACGAGTTGTACAGCCTTCCATTTATTTCTTCGTTAATTCTTTAAATCCTTCATATATATTCTTTGTCAGTTCTCCGACTTTACCATTACTAATCTTTTCGCCTTCAACAATAGTAATTGGAAGAACTTCTGACGTTGTACTGGTTACAAAACATTCATCCGCTTCTTTTAAAAAATGTGGTGTGAAAAATTCTTCATGTATTATTATGTTTAATTCCTTAGCCACTTTGAGAACTGCAATCCTCGTAATTCCAGGTAAAATCCCTTTATGGAGTGGTGTTGTATAAAGTTCATTATTCTTAACAACAAAAATATTGCTTGCAGATCCTTCGGTTACAACGTTATCTTTATAAAAAATAGCTTCATAACATCCTTTTTCAGCGGCTTCATTCTTTGCTAGTATATTAGGCAGTAAGTTTAATGATTTAATATAACAATTTGCCCATCTTTGATCTTCTCTTAATAATACACTTCCACCATTTTCTCTAATATCATCCGCTATTTTTTTTGACTTTCGAAAAATCATAGCAGTTACTGGTTGGATATCTTTATCGAAAACATGGTTTCTAGGGGCTGAGCCTCTTGTGATTTGCATGTATATATCAACATTACTTTCATTTAAACGATTTAATCCTTCAGCAATATACTGCTTAAATTCCTCATCACTGTAAGGCATTGGGATGTGAAGTGCTTCGGCACTATTTTTTAATCTTTCAAGGTGTTCTTCCAACATAAATGGTTTTCCATTATATATCCGTACTACTTCGTATACACCATCACCAAAAAGATAACCTCGATCTTCTAATGATACTATTTTTTCGGTACTTTCAATAAACTCCCCATTATAAAAAGCCAGCATATGCCACCCTCCACTACCATCATTTATTATTTTAAACCTTACAGTTATTTTAAGGTAATTGAAATGGAAAGTGAATTATTTGAGCTGGAGCTTTATTCACAAACCGATGCTCGGTTCGATATCCACCTTTTTTTCGCTTACAATATGTTCTTTTAGATATTGGCCTTGGATGTGACCACGCTAAAGAATCGGGATTATCCCATGAGTCGTGCGTTATTAATTCTTGCTTATAGTAATAGCGATTTCCACTAGGATACTCCTCGCATATATAGCGAACGGTATAAACACTATGCACGTAAATTCCTCCATAATCCTTTTCTACTATTCTTTCTCGTGGGCAGGCCTGGTATACTGCCTATGTAAAAATAAATAGCACCTATAGAAGAATCTATTAGGTGCTGAGCTTATTACTTAGTCTCGTCAACTTCATCTTCAACGATATACGTATCGTATCCTTTACCACGCAGCTCCTTCGCAAGTCTTAATGCATTATTTTTCACACGGAATGCACCAACTTGCACTTTATAAAGTTTTGATGATTTCTCTTCTTTTACATATTCAACATTGAAAATTTCACAAATTGCTTTTGCTAGTTCAACAGCACATTCTTTGCGATATGCTTCCGTTATTAAAAGTCTGGCTTCCCTTAAATTATCCATAAATCCGCATTCGACTAATATCGTTGGGATGCTTTTTTTCGTTTTGCGGACAATATATAACCAACTACCATCTTTTACACCACGGTCTCTCATTTCTGTGCCTTTCATTAACCACTTATGAATGATTTGACCATATCTCTTTGACGTCTCGTCAGCTACATAAGCAAACGTTGTAATTCCACCCCAATCGCCCCATTCTCCTTTAAAAGCATTAGCATGGACAGATAGAAATAAATCTACATCCGCATCATTAGCTTTTTTTACACGGTCATAAAGCGACGTATCTTTATCTGTAGGTGCCGTTAATAACGTCCGAAATCCGCATCGTTTTAATTCTTCATTTAAAATCTCTACAACTCTTGAGTTAAATTCGTTTTCCTTCATGAAGCCACCTTCAGGAAATACTGGCGTTCTCTTTCCTGCCGTTTCCATTCCATGGCCGTCATCCAAGGCTATTAAAAATTTACTGCCATCATTCATTGCATACTCTCCTCCTTCTAAAAAGTTATCCTCATAATAAAAATATGGGAAATTAGCTACTGAGGTGCGCCCGTTATGAATTTTTCTATGAAAATCGTAAAAAATAACGTTATGAAAAATGAATATAGAATAACTTATATGAAGGATACAATTACGATTAATACGATCAATGTATATTATGAAAGTTATGTAGAGGAGGGAAGAGAAAAGCCAACAATTATTTTAATCCATGGGTTTTTATCTTCTATATTTAGCTTCAGGAAGTTAATGCCGTTGTTAACTGAACATTTTCATGTATATGCCATTGATTTACCGCCGTTTGGGAAAAGTGAAAAATCGCGTTCTTTCTTTTATTCTTTTTCGACTTATAGTAAACTGGTTGCTTCCTTTTGTGCAAAGAAAAAGCTGTCGAAGGTCAATATTGTCGGACATTCTTTAGGTGGGCAAATAGCCATGCATGTAGCAAAAACATACCCGGATTTAGTGAATAAACTTGTCTTGCTCTGTTCATCTGGCTATATTACTCGTCCGTCACGAAAAATGTTAGCAGCTTCTTACATTCCTTTTTTTAAATGGTACATGAAGAGGAAATTAGCCGAATCAGGTATAAGAGGAAACTTAATGAATGTTGTTTATGATAAGAAAATAGTGAATGAAGAGTTAGAACTAGGCTATGTGGAACCGTTTTTAGATGAAGCAATTTTCGATGCCTTGTTAGTAATGTATCGGAAACTAGAAAATCACTTAATCTCAAATGAGTTAAACCAAATTACTACAGAAACTTTGCTAATATGGGGAAAGGAGGACCGCGTAACGCCATTATCTGTTGGCAAAAGACTTCACAAGGACTTACCGAATAGTAAGCTAATTGTTTACGAAAAAGCAGGGCATTTAATTCCTGAGGAGATTCCGGAGAAGATTGTAACTGACATAAAAAAAATGATAAACCTCTCTACTTAATAGCTGGGAGGTTTATCTGCTTTTTCAATATTTACTTTTTCGTTATTTGAAAAGCTTTTTTTATATTCTTAAATGACATTGCATTTCCATACATTAATACGCCACCACTATAAATTCTCGCACCGATGATTGCAAGAGCTATCGTCGTACCAATTAATATAGAAATGGATAGAATTACTTCTAAAATTGGAACATCTAGCATCCCAACACGTAAAAACATAATCATCGGCGAGAAGAAGGGGATAAAAGATGTTACTTGGATGAATGACGTAGTCGGATTACCAAGCCCTGACATGGCAATCATAAAGCCGACTACCATTAAAATTATGACAGGAGAAACGACTTGATTCGCTTCTTCGACTCGATTTACAAGTGAACCTAAAACCGCTAAGAGCGTAGCATACAATAAAAATCCTAGCATGAAAAATACCAGTGCGTAAATTACTGTTATTACTGGTAGTTCATCAAAACTAATAAATTCAATAAAATTGCTAGGCGCGCCATCTTCCTTCGGCGGCCGATTTTTCATTCCAATGTATCCTGCCGATAATATTAAAGTGAACTGGGTTAATCCTAATGCGGCAATTCCAACTATCTTTCCAAACATTTGTGTCACAGGTGATACGGATGAAATCAATATTTCCATTACTCTTGAAGATTTCTCTGTAGCAACCTCTGTTGAAATCATCGTTCCATAAAAGATGACTGCAAAATAGATTAAAAATAATAGAACGTAGACAATTCCTCTTGCCGCATCTAATTCTTCTTCTGTTTTTGCACCTTTTTCAAGAGCAATTTTTTCAAACGGAACAGGTTCATATATTTTCGCTACTTCTGCCGGGTCCAGTCCTAATTGCTCTGTCGCTTGCATGATTTTGACTTGTTGAAGTGCTCGTTGTATATCATTGATCCAACTAGCCTCTGTCACTGTTTTAGCTTTGAAGGTTGCCACTGGAAGATTTTCATTAGATACCTTTAGATGTAACAAGCCATCGTAGTTACCTTCGATTACTTCCTCTGTCGCTTTATTTTCACTATCATCATATGAAATAAGATTTATATGGGTATCCGTATTACTTAAATGCTGCTCTAGTAGAGGCTTTAATTGTTTCGTCTCATCTAAGACAATTACGGAAATAACTTCCTCCTTATCAAACTTAGCGATAATGACATCCATGTTGGAAACGAGTAAGATTAGTGCAACCGAAATGACACTCGTAATAATAAAAGCTTTCGATTTTAATTTATTAATGTATGTATGTAAAAAAACAATGAAAAACTTATTCATGACCTTCACCCACCTTTTCAATAAAAATCTCATTTAAAGATGGTTCAGCTAATTCAAACTTATTTACAAACCCTTTACCTTGCAAATATTCAAAAATTGTCTGTGATAATTGCTCATTAGATATACTTAGCTCCACTTCATGAGCTCTCTTTTCCATTCTTTCTACACCTTCAATATTGATTAATTCATCAAGAGGAAAGTCGGCTTGGATGATGACCTTTTTCAACCCGTATGACCTTTTTACTTCCTTTAATGAACCGGTAACAACGGATTTACCCTTCTTTAGAATACATAGGTTTTCACATAATTCCTCTACGTGCTCCATCCGATGACTAGAAAAGACAATAGTTGCTCCTTGATCTTTTAAGAAATAAACTGCTTTCTTTAAAAGTTCTACATTTACCGGATCCAACCCACTAAAAGGTTCATCTAAAATGATTAGTTCAGGCTTATGTTGTACTGCTGCTATAAACTGTATCTTTTGTTGATTTCCCTTTGATAGTTCTTCCACTTTCTTATTTGCGTATTCGGGAACTTTAAAAAAATCAAGCCAAAATTCAATTTGTGCAATACACTCTTTTTTCTTCATCCCTTTTAAGCGCCCTAAATAGAGTAATTGATCCTTCACTTTAATATTAGGGTATAAACCTCTTTCTTCAGGTAAATAACCTACGAGATGACTAGTTTTATAATCTAGTTTCTGACCACCCCATAGCACTTCACCATCAGTTGGTGAAAGTAACCCTAGTGCCATCCGAAATGTCGTCGTTTTGCCAGCACCGTTCCCACCTAATAAACCAAATAATTCCCCTTTTGGTATCTCTAATGAAAGGTTATCAACTGCAGTCGCACCTGCAAACTTTTTAGTAACTTCTCTAATAGATAGACCCATTTTTCTCAACCCTTTCTTATAATACAAAGGTACTAGTAGTATTACTTATTTATTCTAGAGTTATTGTAAAAATACCTTTATTCTAAATGCATATCAGTTAGAGATTTGTTTCTAATAAATCCAAGGTTTTCATAAAGTTCTATTGCTGAATTATCTTTTATTACAGCTAAACGGGTAGCTGGGTACTCTTTACTCGATATGTTTATAGAGTGGGTTAACAAAAATCGTCCAAGACCTTTATTTTGATGTTCAGGGTCTACTACTAAACTCATAATTAAAGGATAATCTTCAAATTCCATGTGTAAGCAGACACCAACAATCTTATTATTGCTATTATCAACAATAACTCTTGAACACTCATCCATGATTTTATTGTCTTTATGCTTTTCTATGAATTCCGTAACATGTAGAATATAATCTTCTTTTGATGCAATTTGTTTATAAACTGGATTTGCTTTATAGGATTTCATAATTAAATATGCTATATCATTTATGTCTTCCATTGAAATAGATCTTGAAATATATCCTTCAGGAAGCATTGCCTTCATTGATTGTGTTGGACGTATCATCCAATAATTAACTTCATGAACTTGGCATCCTTTTTGTTTATACATTGCAACGTGTTCTTCTACAATTTCTCTCAGATAAATCTTCTCTTCTGTTTTCGATACCTTTTTTAAATGCTCTAAAAGCTTGTCGACTAATCCTTCATAATCGTCATAAGGAGGAACAACAAATAAATCTGACATAAAATTAGGTTTTAGGAATACACCGCCAACAACGTTTTCATCTTTTATGATTAAATATCCGCAATTAAAAATAGATACTATTTCCAATGATGTCTCCGAGGACCTTCGAAAATAGTAATCTGCATATTTTTGTCCATAATAAATCGAATAATATTTAAAGTATTCATTTGGTTCTTTAAAAACTAGCCTCAATCCATCTCCTAATTCAATATGCTGTTGTAATGATTGAACATGCTCAGTCAAAGTTATCTCCATCCTCGTTATAGTAATTTTCTAATGCTAAAAATCTCAGTAAATAAAAAAACTCATCTATCAGATGAGTTTTTATCTTGATGACCCGTACGGGATTCCGACGCGAAGCTAGTCCTGCTCTTCTCTGGATTAAGCTTCACTTACTATGCAGGGGAACCCTTGGGTGAGAATTACGTTCTTAATACAAAAAAACTCATCTATCAGATGAGTTTTTATCTTGATGACCCGTACGGGATTCGAACCCGTGTTACCGCCGTGAAAGGGCGGTGTCTTAACCGCTTGACCAACGGGCCTTAATAAAATTGTGTGCGACTGGCGGAGAAGGAGGGATTTGAACCCTCGCGCCGCTCGCGCGACCTACACCCTTAGCAGGGGCGCCTCTTCAGCCTCTTGAGTACTTCCCCAAAAATGGATGGGCCTGAGTGGACTCGAACCACCGACCTCACGCTTATCAGGCGTGCGCTCTAACCAGCTGAGCTACAGGCCCATTATTGGAGCGGGTGATGAGAATCGAACTCACAACATCAGCTTGGAAGGCTGAGGTTTTGCCATTAAACTACACCCGCAAATGGTGGAGGGGGGCAGATTCGAACTGCCGAACCCGTAGGGAGCGGATTTACAGTCCGCCGCGTTTAGCCACTTCGCTACCCCTCCGAATATTAAGTTAGTTTAGTGAAAAATGGTGGCTCGGGACGGAATCGAACCGCCGACACGAGGATTTTCAGTCCTCTGCTCTACCGACTGAGCTACCGAGCCTAATCAATGTTTAATAAAAATGGCGGTCCCGACCGGGATCGAACCGGCGATCTCCTGCGTGACAGGCAGGCATGTTAACCGCTACACCACGGGACCATTTATGGAGGAGGAAGAGGGATTCGAACCCCCGCGGGTTTTGACACCCCTGTCGGTTTTCAAGACCGATCCCTTCAGCCAGACTTGGGTATTCCTCCGAAATATTATGGTAGCGGCGGAGGGAGTCGAACCCACGACCTCACGGGTATGAACCGTACGCTCTAGCCAGCTGAGCTACACCGCCATAATATAATTACTACTAGATTATTCAATTTAAATGGTGGAGCCTAGCGGGATCGAACCGCTGACCTCCTGCGTGCAAGGCAGGCGCTCTCCCAGCTGAGCTAAGGCCCCAAATAATTAATAGATTTAATGGTCGGGAAGACAGGATTTGAACCTGCGACCCCCTGGTCCCAAACCAGGTGCTCTACCAAGCTGAGCCACTTCCCGTAGAAATGGCGCGCCCGAGAGGAGTCGAACCCCTAACCTTTTGATCCGTAGTCAAACGCTCTATCCAATTGAGCTACGGGCGCATTTTTTCTATCTATTTATATGGTGCGGGTGGAGGGACTTGAACCCCCACGCCATACGGCACTAGATCCTAAGTCTAGCGCGTCTGCCAATTCCGCCACACCCGCATAATTATTAGTAAATAAATGGTGAGCCATGAAGGACTCGAACCTTCGACCCTCTGATTAAAAGTCAGATGCTCTACCAACTGAGCTAATGGCTCTCAAAAATAGTGGTGCCGGCAAGAGGACTTGAACCCCCGACCTACTGATTACAAGTCAGTTGCTCTACCAACTGAGCTACACCGGCATTTAAAAAGCCTGGCAACGTCCTACTCTCACAGGGGGACAGCCCCCAACTACCATCGGCGCTGAAGAGCTTAACTTCCGTGTTCGGTATGGGAACGGGTGTGGCCTCTTCGCCATCATTACCAGACAAGTTTTAACGACAAGATAAATTATACCATGCAACTTAATGCTAAAACAATGGTATTTTCTTGCAGTTAAAAGGAACATCGTTCCTTCAAAACTAGATAACGACAAACACACACATTTAAAAAAATTGGTTAAGTCCTCGATCGATTAGTATCTGTCAGCTTCACGTGTTACCACGCTTCCACACCAGACCTATCAACCTCATCATCTCTAAGGGATCTTACTT